>NZ_CP048222.1:6078127-6400941 GCF_010119975.1 Rhodocytophaga rosea | reverse complement strand
GGTCAACCGGATAAAACTTAAAATCAGGAAGTGAAAGATCAGGGGCAGTACGGCTCCATCCGGCTACTTTTAAGCCCTTTTCCAGGAACCTCCGGGCTACCGATAAACCTATCCCTTTACTTACACCAGTAACTACTGCTACCTTGTCTTTGAGTTCCATATTATTTTTTTATTATTTTTGAATAATCCCAGAGTTAAATGCATTACCTGACCAGCAAAATAGCGCTTATTTGTTTAATTCCCATACTGACTTTTTTCGCCGGCATTCAACCGGGAACTGCACAAAATCTTCCTAAAAAAACAAAGACTTTTGCCTTAGGCATACATACTTATTACGGCTTCATTCTCAAGCATACAGAATCTATTGGGCACCTGGCTCAAAGCCATCCCTATGCCATAGAAATAAACCTGAACCGCATTACCGATGGAAGCAAAACCTGGCACCATAGTTACCGATTTCCTGAAGTGGGATATGCGATAGGTTTATATGACTTCCGCAACCCTATTCTGGGAAAAGCTATGTATGCTTTCACGTATGTAGACAAAGCCCTGTTAAAAGGTAATTCCTCTGCCCTGCGGCTAAAAATCGGTACTGGCCTGGCCTATATAACTAATCCATATGATGCAGAGACAAACTTTCAGAATACGGCTTTAAGCGGACGGGTGATGTTTGGTATGCAGGGCGAACTAGCCTGGACCTACCGCATACACAGGAAATGGCAACTAAGAACTGGAGTTACCCTTACTCATTTTTCAAATGGGGCATTTAAGCTACCCAATTCAGGCGTAAATATTCCGGCTCTAAAAGTGGGGATCAGCTACCAGCCCAGGCAGCTTCAAATGCAGACTTTGCCGGATTCACTTCCAGGGCAACCTACACCCGGTAGTGTGAGTCTTAATATTTCCGGTGCGTTTTTCTTTAAAGAAATCAAGTTGCCTGGAGGTAAAAAATATCCTGGCGGCACCATATCCATGTATGTCAATAAGCGGTTGAATCAGAAAAGTGCCCTGAATATAGGCGTAGATGGTTTTTATAATACGGCTCTCCGGCAAGTAATACGCCAGGACCCTGATATTGACAGCCTGCATATTCCTGATTTTAAAAGAGCCGGGCTTACCTTCGGGCATGAATTGTTTATAGGAAGGGTATCTATGCTCACACAACTAGGCGTATATGTGTACAATCCTTATCAGAAAATCGATACCAGGGTTTACCAGCGGTTTGGATTAAAATATTATTTCTCCAGAAAATTATTTGCGGCTATGCTGCTGAAAACGCACTTCGGAACAGCTGATTGTGTGGAATGGGCTTTAGGAGTAAGTTTGTAGTGCAAAATACTAACCCATAAAGAATCGAATACGCCGGTTAAAAGAAGATACAGCTCTGGCCATTATGTTGCTGATGGTATTATTTTCCTTTAGCCAGCTCTCCTTACAATGATGCAGACCCAGGGTTCCTTTTTCAGAAAGTTCCTTTTCATAATCCGGGTGGGTTGCATAAGATATATCCGGATGAAAAATATTTTTCTTTGGCAGGAAAGCAAGATATTTTCCTGGGTTCTGAAAATATATTCTGGTAATAAATTCAGGACCTGTCAGTTTAAGAATATCTATTTTATTGGAGAACTGCTCAACCGGCGGATGTCTATGAAAAGCATCCAGTATATCGTACCAGAACAGATGGCCAGGTGCAGACGCAAAAATACAATTGCCAATGATGGTATGGGTTTGATAAAAGTCTTTGCCTTGCTGCTCACGGGACAAGGGTAAAATTAATTCATGGCTGTGGGTAATTTCGTCGAGTGGACTGAATAGTTCATAATCCAGGTCCAGGTAAACACCTCCGTATATTACCATATACATATACCTGACCATATCTACCCGCATAATATTATAGGGCAGTTTATTATATATGTCCAGCAAATGCGGAAAATGTTCTTCCACCAATCTCAGATTATCCTCATCTGTCCAGAGATATACCTGCCATTGCGGATGAAGGGCAATCATTTTCTGATGCCATCGCATGAGATCTTCCGGAAGATCTTTGGTCTTGTACGTCTGATGAATAATTTTAGGAATCATACGAAAATGCCAGATATATGTACTTTGTAATAAATATATCAGAACTACTAATTGAGAAGTTTCCAGTGTAGTGAGAAGATACTATTTTCGATACTGCTGAGATAAACTTCTTCTGTGTAGCTATAGTTAATATTTATTACCACTAGCCGGTTTAGCATTTTTACCCAATGATAGCACCAGCCGCTACAGAATTATACTAGCATAAAAAGTATATTGCAAGCAACAAAAATCATATACCCGTAATAATATCACCGAAATGTTTGTATAAAAGTGGCTATGTACCATCCCTGAATTGTATCATACATAGCAACACCAAATTATGAAGGACCAGAGATTATAAAGGCCGTATTTTGATGTTCTTATACCAAGCCTGGCTGCCCCAGTCCTGAAGGCCGATACGTCCGGCAAATACCCCTTTGCTGATAGGTGACTGGCTGATGCCACTTTTGGCAAGGGCTTCCTGCCAGGTTTTGCCGTTCAGCTGGATTTCGTGGATTTGAATATCGTTGAGGAAAACATTCAGCATACCCTTTTTCAAAATTACATGCATGTGGTTCCATTCGCCCACCGGATTGGGCATACGGATGCGTGAACTGGCAATGCCAAACAAGTCGCCTGCTCGGCGGTTATTATCAGCGCCATCGCCATAAATGCCATTATCAGTCACCTGTACTTCTACAGCTGTGGTATAGGCGTGTTCATACTTTGGATCTTCGGTCACAAACAAGAATACACCGCTATTGGCAAGTTTGGTTATTTTCCAGTCAATTTTAAACTCAAAGTCTCCGGCAAACACCTCATCCGTTACAATATCGCCGCCATCTTTTGTTTTGTTGCCTGCCCGGGCAGGTACATACAATTGTAAAGCATCGCCATCAATCCGCCAGGCACTACCTACTCCTTTTGCTCCGTAAGTATGCCACCCTTTCAGGGTTTTACCATCAAACAACAGCTTCCATCCTTCCTTTTTTTCTTGCGGTGTTAATACATTAGCAGTCTGCGCATGGATACTTACAGACAAGAATAACAAAAACAACAATAAACCGTATTGTTTCATTGGCGTATGAGGTTTGAAATTGGAAGATAGAAATCAGTAAATAGTTAAATTATTTACTGCACAAATTAATCCAATTTTTTCCAATTTCCAGACTATTACTTCTTATGCTGCCTATTATTATGCTGCCTATTACCAGTCTATTTCCGGTTTGCCCTGAGAGCGCAGATATTCATTAGTTTGGCTGAAATGTTTGGTTCCAAACCAGCCGCCGTATTTGGCTGCCATTGGGGAAGGGTGTTTGGCTTTTAACACATAGTGCTTTTTGGCATCTACGATGGCTCCTTTTTTCTGGGCATAGGCTCCCCACAGCAAAAATACTATTCCTGATTTTTCGTTGGAAAGCGCCTTGATGGCAGCATCTGTAAACTCTTCCCAGCCTTTTCCCTGGTGCGAACCTGGTGTATTAGCCCGTACAGTTAAAGTAGCATTCAGCAAAAGCACTCCCTGCTCTGCCCACCTGGATAAGTTGCCGGATTTGGGTACTGGTTTTCCCAGGTCATCATGCAATTCTTTAAAAATATTGATGAGCGAAGGAGGTTTAGTAACGCCATCATTTACCGAAAAAGCCAGTCCATGTGCCTGCCCTGCTCCATGATAAGGGTCTTGCCCGATAATAACTACCTTCACCTGGTCGAAAGGACAGGCATCGAAAGCATAAAATATTTTACTTCCGGGAGGATAAACAGTTTGTGTGGCGTATTCTTGTTTTACAAAGGTGATCAGGTTTTGAAAATAGGTTTTTTCAAACTCCAGTGCGAGCCGTTGTTTCCAGGAATTTTCTATTTTAATATCCATGTAATATTTTTGTTCAATTATATCTAATATCTTGTATTATTGCAAAGCGTTTGCTGACGCTTTTTTATTAAAAATCGTTGGGATACCAAAAACTTATCGTTAAATTTAGTCGTTTACAAAACATTACCATTCCTGAGCGAATTATGATTACTGAGATTACACAAGGGGTAAAAGTGACGGTGGCAACGGAATATCAACCTGAATATTCAAGCCCTGTTCAGTCTCATTATGTTTTTACATATAAGATTAGCATAGAAAATTGCAGTGAATATACCGTACAATTATTAAGGAGGCACTGGTTCATTCATGATGCCAATGGAACGGTTAGGGAAGTGGAAGGCGAAGGTGTAGTAGGGCAGCAACCAGTACTCGAACCAGGCGAAACGCATGAATATATTTCCGGCTGTAACCTTAAAACAGGCATAGGAAAAATGAATGGTACCTATCTGATGGAACGGGTAGTAGATGGAAAAACCTTTCAGGCCCGTATACCTGAATTTGTAATGGTGGTTCCTTACAAGCTTAACTAAGTCATGTAATAAAAGAGTGTATTTTACTAACTGTAATACATTGCGCTGTTTATAAGTTTACTGCTTAATCTGTCCATTCTTTTTTGCTCCTCCGCTACCTGCTGTTTTTGCTTCGGTCTACTAATGAACATGGGATACACTCGCCCTTTGTATTTGAATTGTATACACAAGTCATTCAAAACAAATCCAGGTATTACGTATTTGATGAAATTGAAGCCCTGCGCCAAACCCTGCTTACCTCTACAGAAAGAATAACGGTGCAGGATTTAGGTGCCGGCTCTAAAATAAATGCAAGCAAACAGCGTAATATCCGTGATATTGCCAGACATACACTCAAAAATGCCAGAACAGGGCAGTTGCTATTCCGCCTTGTCAATCATTTTCAACCCCACACCATTTTTGATTTAGGCACTTCCCTGGGTATTACCACTTTATATCTAAGCTCTCCCAGTAAAAAGTCACAAATTTTTACTTTTGAGGGCTGTCCGCAGACACTACAGGTTGCAAAAAAGCACTTCGAGGCATTACAGTATTCCCATATTATTTCAGTCAGCGGCAATATTGACCAGACTTTACGGGCTGCCTTGGATACAGTTTCACAGGTAGATTTCGTTTTCTTTGACGCCAATCACCGGCTTGAACCTACCTGGACCTATTTTCAGCAATGCCTGGAGAAAGCACATGAAAACTCTGTATTTGTATTTGATGATATCTACTGGTCGGCGCAGATGGAACAAGCCTGGCAACGGATAAAAATGCATCCATCGGTGATGCTGACTATTGATTTATTTGATGTAGGACTAGTATTTTTCAGAAAAAATCAACCCAAACAGCATTTTGTGCTCCGGTTTTAATACACTGGTAAAGCAATAATTATGTAATTTACCGCTGTTTAGATTTTCACCAAGCAGTCAGTTTATACATTAATTTCATCTTTCAACAAATAATTTTCTAATTTTCAATCTTATAATAGTTCTATGAAGAAACTAGCAGTAATTGCCCACGATGGGAAAAAAGCAGAAATGGTAGCCTTTTTAAAAGACCACTGGCACTTACTGCACCAGGCTTCATTGGTGGCCACTGGCACTACCGGCGGATATGTAGAAAGAGCCGGGCTATCCGTAGAAAAAAAGCTTTCTGGTCCGCTGGGCGGTGATGCACAGATTGCGGCAATGGTGGCTGAAAAGCAATTGGATGCGGTTATTTTCTTCCGCGACCCCCTGGGAAAACATCCGCATGAACCAGATGTACAAATGCTTATGCGCCTGTGCGACCTACACGAAATTCCACTCGCTACGAATCCGGCTACAGCCAGGTATCTGGTTCTGGGTATGTTTGAGTAATACTATATTTTTTTGTCTTTACGGCGGGAGTTCATATAAAATATTGACTTGTAAAGTATTTAGCCAATAGTAGAATATACGCTTTACTTTGCAGTTGAACAGCTTTTAGCTTCAACTCTTAGCATCTATCAAAAATAGATTTCCTGGGCAAGCCGGAATGTATTTGCATGCGCTTCTACAATATCAGCAATCCGTTCAGAGTAGCCTCCACCCATACTGGCTGCTACCGGAATATGATGCCTTTTACACAGTTCCAGCACTTTCCGGTCTCGCTCCCGGCAGCCAGCCAGACTTACCGATAATCTACCCAGCTTATCCGTATTCAGTATATCTACCCCCGACTGGTAAAATATAAAATCTGGTACCTCTTGCTCAATTAAAGCAGGTAAATGAGTATCAAGCGCCTTCAAATAGGCTGCATCGGTTATTCCATCCGGCAAGGCTACATCCAGGTCAGATATTTCTTTGTGCATGGGATAATTACTGGCTCCATGCATACTAAAGGTGAATACTTCCGCTTTATCCTGGAAAATTTGGGCAGTACCATTTCCCTGGTGTACATCCAGGTCTACAATCAATATTCTGGCAGCTAGTTTCTTTTCGAGCAGGTAATTGGCAGCTATGGCAATGTCGTTCAGCAGACAAAAGCCTTCTCCCCTATTAGTAAAGGCATGATGTGTACCTCCGGCAATGTTCATAGAAACACCATATTCCAGTGCAAATAGAGCGGCCTGTACCGTTCCATTCATAATTACTACTTCGCGGAATACTAACTGAGGCGAAAGTGGAAAACCAGTCTTTCGGATCTCAGCTGGAGTGAGTTGCTGGTTGCGGAGTTTGTCCCAGTAGGTTGACTCATGGGTATTGAGAATATATTGGTCTTCAATTGGCGGCGGCTCAAAAAAATTCTCCTGCTGTAAAGTGCCTTCATATAATAACTGCTCAGGAAGCAAATTATACTTTTCCATAGGAAAACGGTGGCCCTCAGGCAAAGGGTGAGCATATACTGGTGACCAGGCTACTTTCAACATTAAAAAGAAGCAAAGAGATTTGAAAAAAACTACTATCGTAACTTTTAACCTTATGCGCAGATAATTGTTTAACGACTATACATAAAAAACCCTCCTATACAAATAAGTATAGGAGGGTCTATTGCAAATTTTGAATTTCCTGATAGGGTACGGAATCTATTGTTTAAATGGTACCGCTGGTTTCTGCTCCTTTAACACACTCTGTGAAGAAAGGCTTTCTACCACCTGTGCTTGCAAAGTTAGGCTTATCACCGGATTTTTCAGATCATTGGAAGTAAGGCTAACGGCCTCATTTTGCTGTTCAAGATTTCTGGGTCTGTAGGTTAATTCCAACGTAGCCTGTTCACCAGGAGCAATGGAATTTTTACTAACAGTATAGTTCACACAAGCACAGGCGCTTTGTAAGCGTTGAATCTGCAAATCACTTTTGCCGGTATTGTGCACGACAAAAGTAGTTTTGGCTGTTTGTCCTTTTTCCAGTTTGCCGAAATTATGGCTGTTTTTATTCAGAGCCAGTACTGGTGAACTGGCAATTTCTGCCGCAGTTGGGGCAGGCATCTGGTCTTTGCTAATCACACTCCCCTGAATAGTCAGAACGAGTGTAGCAGGTTCGGCATTACTTACGACTGTAATAGATTTGTTAAACATGCCTGGCCGTCCGTTGCTGTTATAAGAAGCCGTTACTTTTCCTTTTTTACCAGGCAATACAGGATCTTTAGTCCAGAAAGGGGTGGTACAGCCGCAGGAAGCACTTACGTTGGAGATGATCAGCGGCGATTTACCGGTATTGGTAAATTCAAACTCTTGCGTAGCCTGCACCCCTTCTTTCACCTGGCCAAAGTCATGGCTGGTTTTACTGAAAGTGAGCACAGCCTGCCCATAAGAAACAGGCACCAGGGCAATAACAAGCAAAAAAAGAATAAAATAGTTGAATTTCATGGGTATATAACTATTTATGAGGGTTAAAAACTGTTCGGTTATACAAATATACTAAATTTTGTATCTGTACCAGTATGCAAAAACAGCACGTTACTCACTAATCCTGTACCATGTAAGAAATGGATTTGAAAGCTAATGGATTTTACCTATTTTTGTTTGGATTGAACCTTTGAATCAACGTTCCTGAACCCTGATAAGCTGATTTATTGTGATAACAAACGAAATTTCTCCTCATACCACTTTTACCCGGCAGGAAGTCCTCAACGACTATCGCATTGCCTGCGAAAGCCGGCAGGCCAGCCTGATGGGACGTAAAGAAGTGTTTATGGGGAAAGCAAAGTTTGGCATTTTCGGCGATGGAAAGGAAGTAGCCCAGCTGGCAATGGCAAAGGTATTCAGAGAAGGAGATATCCGCTCCGGATATTACCGTGACCAGACATTTATGTTTGCTATCGGAGAACTTACTCTCCAGCAGTATTTTGCCCAGTTGTATGCACATACCGATATTGAGGCAGACCCGGCTACAGCCGGACGTATGATGAACGGGCATTATTCCACCAGAAGCATAGATGAGCAGGGAAAATGGAAAGACCTTACAAAGATTAAAAACTCTACTACTGATATATCTCCTACTGCCGGTCAAATGCCCAGGCTAGTAGGCCTGGCATACGCATCAAAGCTTTATAAGCATAATCCTGATTTACACTACCTCACTCAATTTTCCAATCAGGGCAATGAAGTTGCTTTTGGCACTATTGGGAATGCCTCTACCTCCGAAGGAATGTTTTTTGAATCGGTCAATGCAGCCGGAGTATTACAGATACCTATGTTTATTTCTATCTGGGATGATGAGTATGGGATCTCTGTTCCGGCGGAATACCAGACAACCAAAGGAGATATTTCCAAAATACTGGCAGGCTTTCAGCGCACTGAAGAGGAAGCAGGCTTTGAAATTTTCCGTGTAAATGGATGGGATTATGCAGGATTGTGTGAAGTTTATGTACAAGCTGCCCGTGTCTGCCGGGATGAGCATGTACCGGTATTGGTACATGTACTGGAAATGACCCAGCCCCAGGGGCATTCTACTTCTGGTTCACACGAGCGCTACAAATCCAAGGAACGGCTAGCCTGGGAACATGAGCATGACTGTATCAAAAAGATGCGGCAATGGATGCTGGAAAATGGTTTTGCAACCGCTGAAGAACTGGAAGCCATAGAAGTAAAATCTAAAGAGACAGTTAGAATTGCTAAGAATACAGCCTGGATTGCTTTTATGGAATCTATGCGCGCAGATTATGAAAGCGCCTTACATTTACTGGAAACAGCTGCCAATGAGAGCGCCCTGTACAAAACTGAAATTACCAATATCAGAGAATTACTGGTCAGAACGATTAACCCCATCCGTGCCGATGCTGTGGTGGCTGTTAAAAAAGCATTACGTATCCTGCGTACGGAGTCTGTTCAGGTAAAAGCTCAATTACAAACCTGGGTAAAGAATGCGATAGCCTTTAACTTTCAGAATTATAGTTCGCATCTCTACAGTGAATCTGCTGAATCTGCCCTGCATGTAAAAGCAGTAAAAGCGGTTTATAAAGAAGATAGCCCGTTGCTGGATGGCCGCGAAGTGCTAAAGGCTTGTTTCGATGACATGCTGGCCCGGGACCCCCGTGTGTTTGCTATTGGAGAAGATGTTGGAAAAATAGGAGACGTAAACCAAGCTTTTGCAGGCTTGCAGGATAAATATGGCGAACTCCGAGTAACAGATACTGGCATCCGGGAGGTTACCATTATAGGCCAGGGAATTGGCGCAGCTTTACGGGGCTTACGGCCAATTGCCGAAATCCAGTATCTGGATTACCTCATTTATGCCCTTATTACCTTGTCTGATGATCTGGCTACTTTGCAATACCGCACCAGAGGCGGGCAAAAAGCACCAGTCATTATCCGCACCAGAGGCCACCGGCTGGAAGGCGTATGGCATTCCGGCTCGCCTATGAGCATGATCCTGGGAAGTATGCGGGGCATATATGTACTGGTACCTCGTAATATGACACAAGCGGCCGGCTTTTATAATACCATGCTACAATCCGATGATGCAGCATTGATCATAGAATGTTTGAATGGATACCGCTTAAAAGAAAAATTACCGGCCAATATTGGTGAATTTTGTGTACCGCTGGGTATACCAGAAATACTCCGGGAAGGGACAGATGTTACGATTGTTACCTATGGCTCCATGTGCCGCATTGTAATGGAAGCAGCCCAGCAACTCGAACGAATTGGTATTTACTGCGAAGTGATTGATGTACAAACGTTGCTTCCCTTCGATATTCATCATTCCATTGTTCAGTCGGTGAAGCGCACCAGCCGGGTTGTATTTACCGATGAAGATGTGCCCGGAGGTTCTACTGCTTTTATGATGCAGAAAGTACTGGAAGAACAAGATGCCTACCGCTGGCTGGATACCAAACCACGCACTATTCCGGCCAAAGAACACCGTCCTGCGTATGCTACGGATGGCGATTATTTCTCCAAGCCTAATACAGAAGACATTTTCGATGTGGTGTATGAAATGATGCACGAATCTGACCCTGCGCAATTTCCTGCTATTTATTAATATTCAGTAGTTAAGGAACATCTCAATATGCTTCAAACAGAAAAGCCTTTGTTGTTGAAACAAAGGCTTTTCTGTTTGAAGGAAATATAGTCTATTTTTCGTTAATAATGACTTCCGAAGTTGTGATTGTATTACTAGCGTTTCCAGCCCGATCTAAAATATATATATCATATTTATATATGGCATTTGCCGCACTCGAAGGAGTTAATGGAAAAGAAACTGCATAGTATAACGTACCCTCAATAGGACCTTTTTTGCCTTCATTAAGTACTGGGAAATGCCCTTTAAGTGAAGGCAAGCGATCCTCAGGCACCCAATCCTCATTTACCTTCCGATATTGTTGTATATAGTAGTTGTAATATCTTGGATTAGGTGAAGTAGAGCCATCCGGATTTTGTATAAGTTGTTGATACGGAGGCGGATGGTTGTCGATTTCTTCTTGAGTAAGACCTAGATCACCATCCCCATCCTGAAATTTCAAGGCAATGGATATAGAGTCATTGGTATTCCCCAGACGATCTGTAACACGGAATTTTCTGATGTCCCGGAATGAGATTTTAGGCGCATCCGGAAAGTTTGGGCCTGTGATTAATTCACAGGAAAATGAACTGATTGTCAATATGACAAACCCGGCAGCATATAATATGTATCTTCTCAACATAGGAGGCTAAATAAAAACTAATTTACTAAAAAACATGAAAGCAATACTTTAGGTTTGCAAAAATCCAATTCTATTTAAAATATATTGCGGTGTCAGGGTCTTTTTTGCAACATTTCAAACATACGCTCTTTTCTACAAATTCAGGTAATTTTGAACAGAAAGCATTAGAACTGTTCCGTTATCAGGCTGAACACAATCCGGTATACCGGCGCTATCTTTCTCACCTTCCTTTTTCAGCTCAGCAGGTACAATCTATCTATCAAATTCCTTTTCTACCCATAGAGCTATTTAAAAGCCAGCGGGTGGTAACCGGCAATCCGGAAATCCAGGTTATTTTCGAGAGCAGCGGCACTTCCGGACAAACGCCCAGCCGACATTATGTAGCAGATCCCCTGTTCTACAAACAAGTGAGCCAGCACATGTTTGAACGATTGTATAAACCATTGAAAGAGTGCCATCTGTTTGCCTTGCTTCCCTCCTATCTGGAACGTAAAAACTCCTCTCTGGTGTATATGGTTTCGCATTTTATTCAGCAAAGTCAGTCTCCGTATTCAGGCTTTTTTCTGCACCAGAACGACGCATTAATAGATAAGCTAATCTCCTTACGCAACCATAGCGGTCAGGTAATATTACTGGGTGTAACCTTTGCTCTGCTTGACCTGGCAGAAGCCTATGCAGGAACAGATTTATCACATGTTATTCTGATGGAAACTGGAGGAATGAAAGGGCGGAGAGAAGAATTATTACGGGAAGAATTACATGAGGAATTGCAAAAAGCATTTAAAGTACCTGCTATTCACGCAGAGTATGGCATGACAGAACTACTTTCACAAGCGTATTCTACTGGCGGAGGCGCCTTTCAAACGCCTCCCTGGATGCGCATCCTGATTCGGGACGTAAACGATCCTTTTCATATCTACCAGCATTCCCGCAGTGGCGGAATCAATATTATTGATCTGGCAAATGTAGATTCATGTGCCTTTATTGAAACGAAAGATATTGGTATTCTTTCAGCAGATGGCACCTTTAGGGTATTAGGCCGATTCGATAATTCGGATATCCGGGGATGTAATTTGCTGGTAAGTTAAATTACTGACTTCATTCATTTATGAATAGCTTATTCGTGAGAAGTTGCTACCCAATTTTCAATTTTTCTGATGAGTTCTCCAGGAGAAAAAGGCTTGGATACATAATCGTTGACACCTGCAAAAAAACACTTTTCTATTTCTTCTTTAATCGCATGTGCAGTTAAGGCGATTATCGGAATTGTTTTTTTCTCAGCCATATGCTGTCTGATATATTTAATGGCCTGGTAGCCATCCATTTCCGGCATCTGAATATCCATCAATACAATATCAAAGTTGTTGTGCTGAAGCTGTTCTATCGCTTGTTTTCCATCGGAGGCAATTACGCCCTCATATCCATGATCTTTTAGCACTTTTGAAGTAATCATCTGATTGACACGATTATCCTCGGCAATAAGCACTCTTATTTTTTTATTTGGTAGCGCATGCTCGCTCACAGGAGGTAAAGATCTTTTAACTACCTGCTGGTTTACTTTAAATGGCAATTTGAACTGAAATGAAGAGCCTTTTCCAGGTATACTATTCACCCATATTTCCCCTCCCTGTTGTTCAACCAGGCGTTTGGTAATAGCCAATCCTAGGCCAGTACCTCCATATTTGCGGGTAGTATCATTGTCGGCTTGTGTAAAGCTCTCAAAAATAGTGGAGATTTTTTCGGCTGGAATACCAATTCCACTGTCTTCAACAGTAAACATAATCGTAAGTACATCCTCAGCAGTCTGGGCAGTCTTTTCAACCTTTACGCTGATGTAGCCAGTTTCGGTGAATTTAATCGCATTTCCAATTAAGTTATTGAGGATTTGGGTAAGCCGGTATGGATCTCCGGTAAACATCGGAGGCAAATTTCTGTCAATAGTTATTTCCAGGGTAAGGCCCTTCTCCTCAATTTTGTTTTTAAACAAACCTGTCAGCGCAGACATTACTACCTGAATATCAAAAGGGATACTCTCAAAATTAATCTTACCGGATTCTATTTTTGAAAAATCGAGTATATCATTAATAATCACGAGTAAATTGTCTGTACAACTTTGTATAAATTGCAGGTACTCTTTTTGTTCCTGGTTCAAAGGTGTTTCCAGCAACAGGTTAGTCAGACCCATAATGCCATTCATGGGCGTACGGATTTCATGGCTCATATTGGCCAGAAACTGTTCTTTAATTTTTAGAGATTGCTCTACTAGTTCTTTCTCCCGCTCAAGTATCATTTTTTGTTTACGCAATATGAGCTGTGCTATTATTTCCTTAGCCAAAGTGCGTAAAGCTTCTTTTTGTTCCGGGCTGAGTTTTTTCGGAACTGTATCAATTACACACAGCGTACCTAGTTTATGTCCATCCGGCATAATCAGCGGAGCACCGGCATAAAATCGGATATAAGGCTTACCAGTAACCAGCGGGTTATCAGCAAAACGGATATCCTGCTGAGAATCCTGCACTTCCATTATCTGATCTTCCATAATGGTATATTTACAAAACGCATATTTGCGAGGAGTCTGTTCTAATTCAAAACCAACTCTTGATTTAAACCACTGCCGGTTTGTATCAATAAAACTAACTGTAGCCATGGGTACCTGGCAGATATAAGCCGCCAGTTTTGTAATGGCATCATAGTCTTCTTCTGGTAGCGTATCGAGTATATTACAACTTTTAAGTGTTTCTATGCGTTCTTTTTCATCCGCAGGGACAGGAAATTCCAGTCCGTCCATCTCTTGGTTCATAACAGGAAAGAATAAAAAAATTTCAAAAAAAATAAAGCCGCAATAATTAAAATAGCTTACCGGGCAATTACAAACAGAGCTGGCTATTGGAGATTTATAATAATAAATGTTAATTCATCTGGCAGAAAACAAATTGTATAATGTCAGATCAGGCAAAATAAGCTAGTATTCCTGGCATTATCACTACCTACAGCATTTCTTTCAGGGCTATTCTGGAGAACTGTTTCTTATAAGTGACAAGGGTATTTAATAATATTAAGACTACATGATATACCTTACACTTATTTTATATACGTATAAGTAGCCCCTACAGATTAGGATTAATACTAGAATTTTCTGTTTTTTACAAGAGAAAATTTGGCAAAAGCCTTATAGGCAACATTTTGATAAGCTTTAGTATGGCTATCGCAGGCAGGACCAGCTTAATCATACAGTTAACATTATTTCTGGTGTGGAGTAAACATATTAAAAAAAGTACAAGCTCATCCTGCACCTAAGAATTCACTAATAGCTTGTTTTGCACTGCACCACAAATGCATACCGGCAAGTCAGTTTTATAAGGCTGCCTAAGATTTTCTAAAAAAGATAGTAAAAGCAGAACCTTGCCCCTCCTGGCTTTCTACCTGAACACGTCCACCATAATTTTCGACAATCCTTTTCAGAATATATAAACCAATTCCGCTGCCTTCCACATGGGTGTGTAAGCGCTTAAACATGGTGAACAATTTGTATTTTTGTTTCTCGGGTATACCTAATCCGTTGTCTTGAATAATGAGAACAATGTCATGTTCAGTTTCATAGGTGGAAGCAAAAATTTCTATGATTTTATTCTCTGAACGATATTTGATGGCATTGGAAAGCAGATTATAGATAATGCTTCGCAGGTTTTTCCGGGCATATGGCATACTTTCTACCCGAAAATCTGTATGAATCACGGCTCTGGATTCTGCAATTAAAGTATCAATGTCCATACTTACTTCCTGGAATATTTCCGGAAAAGAAACACTTTCAAAATCAGTATCTATTTCCCGTTGTACCCTCGAAATTTCTGTTAAATCACTTATCGTCTGTTTTAGCCGGCTTACCGCCTCCCCAGCAAATCTGAGCAGGGTTTGTTCGCTCGCTGAGGATGCCGGCAGTTGTTTTTGAAACCGTGTAATGATTCCTTCCAGATTTACCACTGGTGAACGCAGGTCGTGAGAGGCTACATATATAAAGTTATCCATATCTGTATTGATACGCTCCAGTGCCCGGTTTTGCTCATAACTTTCCTGCAGGGCTTTCTGCAAGGCTTCTTCAATGGTTTTCTGCTTGGAAATATCGGAGACAACTGCATAAAGACCAGCCACTTTTTTTCCTTCCCAATGTGGAATATAATCGCCTGTTATAAAACGGTTGCCAATATGTTTGTAGGAAACTTTTGTTTCAAAGTGCACCCTTTCACCTTGTAATACCTTATCTACATAAGGCACTAAAGAATAGTAAGCATCCTTCCCTAATACCTCCTGCATATGTTTGCCATAAATGGATTCAGGTTCCAGTCCAAACCACTCCTGATACGCTTTGTTATTAAAGCGATACCTGTGATCTTTATCGATATAGGTGATGAGTATGGGTACGGCATCTGTCACCAGGCGGAGTTGTTCTTCACTTCTACGCAAGGCTTCTTTAGCCATTTTTTCATCAGTAATATCCCGCTGCGTACACCATACCCGCAACAGCCTGCCCCCTTCAACAATGCCAATCAGATTATTGAGAAAATATTTGGGTTTGCCATCTTTATCAATCTCCTCTGATCCGGCATCTTCAAGGCGGTATCCGGAAGTGATAAAATTACTTAAGTAGGTTACGTTTACCGGATTATCAGGTGGAAGGAAAGTACCCAGAGAAACTCCGGTGATTTCTTCCGCTTGTGAAAAGCCATACATCTGGGCGAGTGCATCATTACATTCTGATAAATATCCGTACTGAAAGTAAAGCGCCAGTTGCTTCTCTATAGGCAAGGAAATGTCAACCCCACCGATCTCTTCCAGTTCAAATCTTCCTATACCTTCCGAACTCTGATTAAGGAAAATCCGGTAACGCTCTTCACTTTTGCTGAGTTCTTCGGTGCGTTCTGCCACCCGTTGTTCCAGTTCCTTATTTAATTTCTCAAGTTCAATTTCTGCTCCCTTGCGGCCGGTAATATCATAACAGGTTGCCCTTAGTTTTTTATTTCTTCCTTCATGTTCCAATATACACTCTCCTTGTGTATAGATCCACCGGATACCTGCATCCGGGCGGATGATGCGGTGTTCGTACTGGTAAGGAATGAATGTCTGAATAGACTTTTCAATCAGATTTCTAATCAACTGCCGGTCATCCGGATGTACATAGGTGAAATATGTCTCAAAGTCGGGCGCTGGCTCTGTTTCATCCATCCCAAAAATGCGTTTCATCTCATCCGACCAGTATATCTGACTGGTGTTCAGATTATATTCCCAGCTGCCCAGCTGCGCAATACTTTGTGCTTCTCTAAGCCGCAATTCATTTAAAGCAAGCGCTTCCTGTATTTCCTCCAGTTGGGTAAGGTTTTCCTGTAATTCTTCATTGCCTGCTTCCAGTTCTTCCTTCTGGGCCTGCAATTCTTCGTTTAAGCTACGTAATTCATCTTGCTGCTCTTTTAACTTCTGTTCTGCTGCCTTCCGTTCCGAAATATCCCGTAGAATACTCACATAACTGCTCACTTCATTATTTTTATTATAGAGGGGAATATTAAAAGCTTCGTACCAGCCTGCTTTATATTTATAGGGCCTGTCGGCGAAATGCACTTTTTCGCCTTTGAATACTCTTCCGAGAAGTTTATATTCTTCAGAATTGATGTAATCTGGAAAAACATCTAATATGCTTTTGCCGATAATAGCTTCCTTTTTAATTCCATTGCGTTTTTCCAGTTCCGGACTCCATTCCAGTACCCGCATATCTTTGTCATAGGCCGAAATACCATCTACGCTGTTTTCGATAATTGAGTGAAGGAATTCATTCTTCCGGTGCAGTTCTTCCTGCTGAATGTCTATATATAACTGGAAAGCATATTGCTCAATCTGACTGTATAAGTGTTCAAGTTCCGATAAAATCTGAACCGCCATTGCTACGTCAGAAGTGAACCGTGGCATAAATTGGAGCATAATCCGTTTCCTGATGCTATATCCGAGCACCAGATCTGATACTTGTACATTTTCCTTCGAAATACCCGGAAGCCGGCCTGCTTTCCACTCGTTAAGGTTTGCCTGGGTAGCCTCTATGAGCCGATTGTTTTGAATTTGTTCAAAATACTCTTCAAAGCTTTTTCTGGACATTGCCTGTAGTTCCTGTTCACTCAAATGTGCAAACAAGGCCAGTAAAGGTAAATTCACCTGCCGGATCAGCTTAAAATTCTCTGCAATTAATTCATCCATACAGTTTTGCTGCAAAAATGCCGCAAAAGCCTTCAGGTTGTCAGAGATAAGAGGCAGATTGGTATTAGAAAGAGTCATCAATGTAAATTATAGTCACTTTAGCTGGAAACATACTAAATCTTAACAGAAAATTCACCAAGCTATTCTTTTCATAGTGAATTAACCTATCTGTTATTCGATTGTTTTCTATCCTTAAAAAGGGAAGAAAACGGCTAAAAACTTACCTATGTTGAAGATAAGGAATGTAACTCAAACAACGCATCTGTCAAACCTGTTTTCAGAAATTAATAATTTGTATAATCTATAATCAGCGGTTTACCAGAATTTATGTTACGCTCTATTTCCAGGTATTTTTCCCGACTTATACCGTTTCTATTTTTTATCGTTCATTGTTCGTTTTCCCAGCAAAACATTCCTCCCCTGCAGCAGGAAGCCATTCTTCTCAGTAAGGTTCTGGAGAAAAATCATTATCAACCCAAACAGCTGGACGAAAAACTATCCAGGCAGATTATTTTAAAATTTATTGATCTCCTGGATCCGGATCATGTGTATTTTAAAGCACCAGATGTAGAAGCTATTTTACTGTATAGTACTTCCTTGCCAGATGAGATCAATGGAAAAAGCTGGAAGTTCCTACCACAAGTAACGGCCCTCTATAAACAAAGGCTCCTACAAGCCGATAAAATGAGCAGCGAATTACTTCAGAAGCCTTTTACTTTCCTGGCTTCAGAAACCATTACACTCAACATAGAAGACAACCTTGATTTTGCAGCTACAGATAAAGATTATATTCTACGGTGGCAAAAATGGCTAAAATACCAAACCTTGCAACAATTAGTAAACCTATACGACCAGAAAAATATTTCTGCACCAGATAAAGGCGCACAAGTACTTTCCAAAGAGCCAGCTATGCGCCAGAAGGTACAGCTCATTCAAAAAAGGGCAATCAAGCGGATTCTGGAACATCCTTCCGGATTTGAATCGTATATAGCTTCCTTATTTTTCAGGGCATATTCCGCCAGTTTTGATCCGCATACAGTATATCTGTCTAAGGCAGACCGGGACAGGTTTGAAGCAGCCTTATCTACCGAAAGTTTATCTTTTGGCATTGACCTGGATGAAAAAGACAATGGAGATATTGAGATTGCACGCGTTACGCCGGGAGGTCCGGCCTGGAAATCCAATGAGCTGCATAAAGGGGATGTACTTACTGCATTAAAATGGCAGGGAAAGGATGAAACTGACCTGGCGGGAGCAGATATAGACGAAGTGGAAACAATACTGGAGACATCTGCCACTGGAAAACTGGAAATAACCGTCAGAAAAAGTAATGGTGGCCTACAAACTGTTTCGCTGTTGAAAGAGAAAATACGGGCAGATGAAAACATTGTAAAAAGCTTTATTCTGAAAGGCGATAAAAAGATAGGTTATATTTCGCTGCCTGGGTTTTATACCGAATGGGAAAATTCCTCCAGTCAGGGTTGTGCCAATGATGTTGCGAAAGAAATTGTAAAGCTTAAGCATGAAAACATAGAAGGTTTAATTCTGGACATTCGTTTTAATGGTGGCGGCTCACTCACCGAAGGCATCAACCTGGCTGGTATTTTTATCAACGAAGGTCCCTTGTGTGTGATTCATGACAGAGGGACTAAACCTAGTGTACTAAAAGATAATAACCGGGGTACTATTTACGATGGGCCGTTGGTAGTAATGGTAAACGGCCAGAGTGCTTCTGCTTCCGAAATACTGGCTGCCACCTTACAGGATTATAACCGGGCTGTTATTGTAGGCTCTCCAACTTTTGGTAAATCTACCGGACAGGTTATCCTACCACTGGATACCTCTCATATTCATCCCGTTAACCGTGTCAAACCTAACCTTCAGGCAGGTTATGCCAAAGTAACGGTGAGTAAATTATACCGGATTACTGGCACGAGTGCACAATTAAAAGGCGTAAAGCCAGATGTAGTGTTGCCAGATATTTACCAGAACTTCTATCATAGGGAGAGTATGTATCCTTTCGCACTTACTTCCGATTCTGTAGCCAGAAAAATTTATTATACAGCCCTTCCAGCTTTACCTATTACCTCTCTTTCCCAAAAGAGTGCGGATAGAATAGGTAGTCATCCAGCCTTTGCTACGGTGAAAAAGCTCAATGAAATCCAGCCAGATTTTTTTAAGGAAACAAGCCAGACTATTCCTCTAGAGCTGACTTATTTTAAAACCAGAGCATCTGAGATGTATAACTGGTATGAAGCGATAGAAAAAGTAAGGGAGAAAAAAACAGAAATATATACAGTGGAGAATACTAATTCCGACAAAGAATTACTGCGCATGGATAGTTACGGAAAAGAACTCAACGATCATACCCTTCAAAGCATTCAACATAGTTTTTATATCGAAGAAAGCTATAAAATTATTGGTGACTTAATTCTACTGCAAAGGAATAAATAACAAATGTCAAGAACAGGTTTTAGTTCCTGCCATTTTTTCAATGATTTCACATTCTTTATTCACAGTTTACTCCTTTTATGAAAACAATTTTACTCCCATTCAAGGCTTTTATTCTAGTATGTCTGATTCTGTTAGCCGGTTTACCAATGGCCAAAGGCCAGGCACCTGCAGATGCAGGTTCGTATATGTCGTTTATTGGCCAGCAATACAGGGAAATCAACAAAGATTTTTTAAGTTATACCAGCGCCGTTGCCCATGGAAAAAGCGCCAGGAAAGTGGAAAACCGTCGCCAGACACTCATGAAAACAGTAACCGAGGCTCGCAGAAACATTGCCACTATGGGTGCTTTTCAGGGGGATAAAAGCCTAAGGGACTCTACAGTACGTTATCTCACAATTTCATACCATGTATTGAATGATGATTATGGAAAGATTATGAACCTGGAGGAAGTTGCCGAACAGTCGTATGATGCCATGGAAGCGTATCTGCTGGCACAAGAAATTGCCAGCCGTAAGGTAAGTGAAGCCGGTGAGAGATTACAGGCTATGGAAAAGGCTTTTGCAGCCAAACACAAAGTGAATCTGGTTGAATCCAAGGATGAATTATCAGAGAAATTAGAAAAGACTGGTAAAGTAAATGAGTATCAGCGGGCTTTATATCTTATCTTTTTTAAGAATTATAAGCAGGAAATGTATATGCTGGATGCCATTCAGAACAGAAATATCAATGGTATTGAGCAAAACAAGAATTCTTTGATACAATATACACAAGAAGGGCTTTCCAAGTTAGATACTATTCATGCATTTAACGGCGACCGTTCATTGGTTACAGCTACTAAGCAGATGCTTGAATTTTACAAGCAGGAATGCACACAGAAAATGGCAATCATCACTGATTTTTACCTGAAAGAAGAAAATTTTAATAAAATCAAAAAAGCCTTTGAAGCCAAACGTGAAAAAGAACGTACGCAGGCTGATGTAAACCAGTATAACAAAGCACTGGAAGAAATGAATAAAGGTATTACTGAATTTAATAAGACCAATAACCAGTTGTACGCCAGCCGCAAAGACCTGCTTGAAAACTGGAACAAAGCTTCCCAGAATTTACTTGATAAACACACACCCCGTTCAAGATAATTCTAGATTAATAGTTATGATATGCCATGGGTATTAATTGTTTTAGTACCCATGGCTTTTTAATGGCCACCTCCTTATTTTTTTATCAGTTTGCCAGTCCCTTTAATATTACTGCTCATAGTAAGCGGCTCGCTATAATATACCACATTGCCACTTGCAAAAATTTCTACATTGCCTTCCTGCACTGGAAATATCCTGATTTCATTGCTTCCTTCATGTTTTACATGACAGTTTATAGCCTTCAATTTCTCAGCAAATACTCTTCCTATTCCTTTATGCATCCATATATCCAGATTATCTGCCCGGCCATTCAACTGGATAAATGAATGCGAATTGCTGTATGCTATTACTATGCCAGCATTGAGTTGTAAATCAATATTTCCCCCGGCATCCAGAGAATAAATGGTGAGATTATCAACCTGTAATACATCTGAACTATTAATTGTACCATATCCCCGGTGAATGAGTGAAACAGCATCTTCTGGAAGGGTGAGTGAAACAGTGATGCGGTGCTTAAAATTCCGCAACCAGTTACAGGTATTCCTATTACTTATAATTAATGTGTCTCCCTGGCTTTGGAGAGCAATTTTTGGCATCAGGTTCTTGCCAGCCTCCACAGTAGCCACATTATCAGTTCCGTTTTTAACCACCAGATCTATATTATCTTCCAGAATAACATAATGAAAGGGAGTTACTACTTTCTCAACCTGTAGGATTTCTCCGGTACTTTTAGCACAATCAAAAGCATGCTCCTGATTGCAGGATACATTAAATAATAATATTCCTGTTCCTAAGAAATTGATAACACTTGTGGCTATTTTTCGCATTTGAAAACAATCCATATCTTTCTCCAGGCAAAGTTTCCCATTTTCTTAAAGAAATGTACGGTAAAGCAGAAAATTAGAAAAGATTTTTACCTTTGTACACTGACTTTTTTTGAGAAACATAAACCTACGAATTATGAATGGACAAAAAATAACCATTAGCAACGGCGTATTACAAGTGCCTGATCAGCCTGTGGTTCCTTTTATTGAAGGCGATGGTACAGGTCCCGATATCTGGGCTGCCTCTGTACGGGTAATTGATGCCGCTGTTGAAAAAGCATTTAATGGCAAGAAAAAGATTGTATGGAAAGAAGTACTGGCTGGGGAAAAAGCATTTAACAAGACTGGCAACTGGCTTCCTGAAGAAACTCTTACCCAATTCCGGGAATACTTGGTGGGAATTAAAGGTCCGCTGACTACGCCTGTAGGGGTGGTATCCGTTCTTTGAATGTAGCCCTGCGCCAGGAACTTGACCTATATGTTTGTTTACGTCCGGTGCGCTGGTTTGAAGGCGTACCTTCACCGGTAAAGCGCCCAGACTTAACTGATATGGTTATCTTCCGGGAAAATACTGAAGATATCTATGCCGGTATTGAGTGGATGGCCGGCACCCCGGAAGTAAAGAAAATCCTGGACTTTATGAAAGCAGAAATGGGCGTAAAGAAAATCCGTTTCCCTGAATCTTCGTCCATCGGTGTAAAACCTGTATCTAAAGAGGGCTCTGAAAGGCTGATCCGGGCTGCTTTCGAATATGCGATCCGCCATAAAAAACCTAGTGTTACCCTAGTACACAAAGGCAATATTATGAAATTTACTGAAGGTGGTTTCCGGGATTGGGGATATGCATTAGCGAAAAATGAGTTTGGTGCTAAAGATCTGGATGGAGGTCCATGGCAAATAATAGAGAAGGATGGACATAAGATAATTGTAAAAGATGCAATTGCCGACGCCTTCTTGCAGCAGATTCTGCTTCGTCCGGAAGAATACTCAGTCGTAGCAACCCTTAACCTTAACGGTGATTATATTTCTGATGCATTGGCTGCTATTGTGGGTGGGATTGGAATTGCGCCTGGTGCCAACATCAATTATGTAACCGGACATGCTATTTTTGAAGCTACCCATGGTACAGCACCTAAATATGCAGGTCAGGATAAAGTAAATCCAGGATCGGTAATTCTGTCTGGTGCAATGATGCTGGAATATCTGGGCTGGCAGGAAGCTGCTACTCTTATTTATGAAGGTCTGGAAAGAACTATTGGTTCAAAGCGGGTGACCTATGATTTTGAGCGGCTGATGGAAGGAGCAACTCTATTAAAATGTTCTGAATTCGGAACGGAAATTATCAAGAATATGAAACCTGTAGGCGTTTCTGCTTAATAGCAAAAATTCTTAATTCATCAAAAAGGCAGCCAAAAACTGCCTTTTTATTTATATAACATTCGCAGTTAAATCAGGCTATTTTGCTTCCATTTTCTACAGCCTGCTCCGGATAGAGCAAAGTGATTTCTTTATTATTTCCCAATACGCCTAATACCAGGCATTCTGAGAAGAAATTAGCTATCTGTTTGGGTGGAAAATTCACTACAGCAATAATTTGCTTGTGAAGCAATACATCCTTAGTGTATAACTTAGTAATCTGTGCACTGGAACGCTTAACACCCAGGTTGCCAAAATCAATAGTGAGTTTATAGGCTGGATTCCTTGCCTCTGGAAAGTCCTGAACGTCAATAATAGTTCCTGCCCGGATGTCAATTTTTTCAAAATCTGCCCAGGTGATCATCTATTTAAAATAGTATCAACAGCTTTATAAGCTGAAATCCAATGTATGAAAGAAAAATAGGAAGGTGGGTGTTAGGCAATAGAAGGAGAACATAAACCTGGAAAGGCTTATGCTCCCAGTTGGTGGCGTTTGTTTTCAATCAGGCCATGATAATATTCCAGGTCATCTTTTAACTGAAAGCGAACCATGTATTCCAGGGATGTTTTGCAAAGCAACTGGTTCACTTCTTCTATTTTGCTTTCCAGTTCCTGAATTTCCTGAAGCAGATTCCGGCGGAGAACCTGATCAGAAGCATCAGAAGGTTGACTGCTTAATGTAGCCTGGTTATTATTTTTTATTAAATCAACAGCTTCATTATAAGTGATAGCTGGTGATGTAGATTGTTCTGTGCTGCGTATCATAGGTAAACATATATGATTTTTACTACATACGTAACAAATATGCTAAAAAGTTTCCAGATTAGGAAGTGTTCAAAAAAATAAATATTTACCTGATAGGCAGACACGAAAATACCATAGATCAATAAATACAGCAAATAATATTACGCAATTAATAATATTAACGAAATTTAATTTCCCTCTGTTTAATAATAATTTTAAAATTATTATTAAACATAAAGTTTCTTTTTAAAATGCTGAATTATTAGCAAAGTCCATAAATTATCAACTAATCAATATTAAATTCTGCGCTTTATAAATATATTACTTAATAAAGTATCTTATTATGTATTCGATAATTACTTCAGAAAATTAGCAGAATAATACAAATGAAAATTATTGTCAGTACCCATAATGAAAAATTAACATTTATTCTCTAGTTAATAGCTTAGCCAGATAATTATACAAAATCACTACAAATAGTACATGATAATATCACCCATTTATTTGAATTGTACTTACCCCACCACTTTGCTTGGTTACCTGAATCTGAGTAGTAATTCGCTCCTTTAAAGCTTCTACATGTGAAATAATTCCAATCATTTTACCGGTAGCCTGCAGGTTCTCTAATGTAGTAATGGCCATATCCAGAGTCTGTGGATCGAGTGTACCAAAGCCTTCGTCAATGAACAGGGAATCTATTCTGGTTTTGTTACCGGCCAGGTCCGATAAACCTAAGGCTAGGGCAAGACTCACCAGAAAAGTTTCTCCTCCCGACAGGGTTTTCATGGTACGGATATTATCTGCCTGATAACGGTCGATAATTTCAAGTTCAAGGTCAGTATGTGGCTTTCGCCGGATATGATACCGTGGATTCAATTTCTCCAGAAAACGGTTTGCCAGCACAACCAGTCTGGATAAAGTAAGTCCTTGTGCAAAAATATTGAATTCCGCTCCGGTAGCCGACCCAATCATGTCTGAAAGAATTTTCCAGCGTTCGTATTCCCGCCTGAATTTTTCTATATCTTCTGTGAGCTGCTGATGCTGTTCCTGTAATCTGAAATTTTCTTCCAGAATCTGTTCAACTCTGGCTGTATCTGCGATGAGCCGTTCTCTTTCCGTCCGAATTGTTTTCAATGCATCTGTAAGTTCAGTCATTCCTGATTCTGTGAGTACTCTGGCACCCTGTTCTTTGAGTTCCAGCTCGTTTTTATCCAATGCTCCTTTCAGGCGGTTTATGGTTTCGTCTATGCGTTCTTTTTGCTTCTTGAGGTCTTCCTCTTCTTCTTCTTCCAGCACACACTCCTGAAAATGCGCCAGATCTGCAAAGCCTACTTTTTGAGTGCCGCTAAGCAAACGTATTCTATGCTGACTTGCTTGTGTTTCTCCCACAATAAGTTGCTGTTGCTTGTCTGTCAACTGCTGCTTCCGAATAGAAAGCCTTTCTTGTCTTTCCTGCAATATTTTTTCAGCTTCCTGTACTTTTTGCCTACACAGCTCTATGGCGGCATTCAATTTCTCTTTTTCTAATGTAGTATTTCTATCTCCAAACAATTCCCTGCGCTGCTCCTGTAAAACCATGATGCGTTCTTTGAACAGTTCTTTTTCCTGTTGCTGTTTACTAACCTGTTGCTGAAACTGCCTAAAAGCACTTTCGATTTTTGCTATTTCTACAGTAAGCGTGTTTAGCTGTGCTTCTGTTTCTTTGTCCTGACGTTTGTATTGCTGATAAACAGTAGCCCGTTCTTTTAGGGCAAGCATCCAGGTTTGTCTGATAGATTCAGCGGGAATAGCAAGACCATAATCAGAAACCATTTCTTCTAATGACACTTGCTGCTGCTGGATGCGTTGTTGCAGAATTTGTATTTCTTTTTGTAGATCTTCCAGCAAATGATGGCTGTTGTCTGAAATCAATTGTAACTTTTCGAGCTCATTCTCTGCCTGCTGCAATTGCCGTTTCTTCTCATCAAGCTGTGTTTTATACTCATTCCAGAGTTTTGTTTTCTGCTTGTATTCCTGAACAAGTGTCCGCAGCCGTTCTTTTTGGGATACATTCTCTTCCAGTCTCTGTTTAACTAAGTGCAGGTTACTAATGCGGTTGTCTTCCTGTAACTGCTGATTAAATTCTTCAAATTGCCTTTCAATACCTGCCAGTTCACGGCTATAATTCTGTATGTTTTTGAAAGCAGAATTCCGGTTAGACTCCAGCTCAACCAGCTGTTTGTTCAGGATTTCCATCTTCAATTCTATGTCTTCTACCACCAGTTCCTGTTCATTGCGCTGCCGCTCGGTTTCACTTAGATGAATCTGCTGGAGCTGGCTGGCAAAAGGATGGTGTATAGAACCACACAAAGGGCATTCCTCACCAGGAACGAGTTTATGACGGGCTTCTTCATAGGTGAGAATCAGATTCTCCCGTTCACACAATTTTTGTAGCAGTATCCATTTTTCTCTGGCTTGCTGTAATTTATCTTTTAAAATACCCAACTCAGATTGCTTTGCACTGAAAAGCTGGTCGTACTGCTCAATTTCTGTATGGAGCAGCGCCATGCCATCATTCCGCTCAACAAACGATTTGGCAAAATTAACCTGATTCCATCGGGCAGTATAGGCTTGCTCATAGTGTTGCAGGCTTGCCTCAATCTCTTCAGGCTCCTCTCCAGCCAGTAAAGTCGCGACACTTTTTTCTATATCAGCAAGCTGCGCTTCCTTCCATTTTAACCCAGGGGCTTCTGATCTTATCTGTGATTCAAGCCCTTTTATTTCACCTTGGGTTTTGCGGTATTTTTCGTTCGTGACATTCCATTCTTGCTGGTGCTCAGATAATTTTTGTGTTGTCTGGTAGAAATGAGTTAAGGTTTGTTCGACCAGAGGTATTTCCGCTTCCAGGCATGCATCCTGGGAATGCTCGTGTAAATAAGCTCGGATAGATTTCTGTTTTTGCTGGTATTCAGTGAGTTCAGCTTGTTTTTCCAGAAGTTGTTTCCGGCTGTCATCCTCTTGTTGTATAGACTGCTCAAGTTCCTGTGCTGCTTGTGTATACTGTTCTTGCAGCGATATCAGATCCCGGTCAACACCTACCGTTTGTTCGAGCAAAGGTAATGTCTCCGCCTGATAGGCTCTGGCCTGAAGATATTGCTGCTGGGCTTCCTGTACATCCAACATAGTTTGCCTTCTGCCCTCTTCCAGGCGTGGAATATCCTGATTTATCAGACCAATTTGCTGTAGAATTTCCCCATTCTGTTTTTCTGCAATTTCTACTTCCCGGTATAAGGGCTGGAAAGCAATGGTTTTTAAATGATTTTCATACCGTTCCAGTTCCGGTTGAAAAATTTGTTTCGTAGCGAGTGCTTCCTGTAATTCGGCCTTCAGATGAATGGAACGTTTACGCAAAGTTTCCATATTTTCCAGCCATTGCACTTGTAAAGCTAATTTTTCGGCTTCCTGGCTCAATAATTTATTCTTGTCCCTATGATCAATTATCTGATTCTGATAATTTTCTTTCTGTTCAGGGGAAAGTAATCTGGCTACATCCAGCATGGCTTCCAGTTGCTCCAAACGCAGTCTTTTCTCTTTCTGCTTTTCAAAAGCCCGTCTGGAAATTTTGGTATAAATATCTGTACCAGTGATTTTTTCAAGCAGTTCCCCACGTGATTTTTCATCGGCTTTTAGGAAAGCGGCAAAATCACCCTGAGCCAGCATTACCGAACGCAAAAAACGGAAATAATCGAGCCCGGTAATTTCGGTCACCCGGTTAATAACATCTGTCTTTTTGGATTCCAGAATTACATCTGCCAGTACATCCACAAGTTCCATCCTTGGCTGTTGAATCTCCCCATCTATTTTGCCCCGGCTGCGGTGCACCGACCATTTGGAACGGTACACTTTCTCTTTTACTTCAAATTCCACTTCAGCCAGGCAATCTGCCGTATGGTAACTCATGATCTCAATGGGATTATCCCGGTTAAAACGGGGTGCCCATCCATATAGGGCCAGAGTAATGGCATCCAGAATCGAACTTTTGCCCGCTCCGGTAGGACCAGTAATGGCAAACAAACCTGATTCAGTAAAGGGGCTCTGGTTGAAAGGAATAAAGTGCTCGCCTTTGAGGGAATTTATATTTTTTAGCCTGACGCTGAGTATTTTCATTTGCGAATGAGTGGTTGAGTGAAGGAGTGAATGGGTAATTAGATGCAGGAGCGAAAAAATCTTAATCCAAAATTTTAAATACTCACTCAATCACTCATTCGCTCAATCACTGTTTTAATCGTTTTCTTCCATTTCCGAAAGCAGTTCTTTAAAGGCACTGTACACATCCGGATAGCCATCTATGTCGAACTTTTCACTTTCACATTTTTTGCGCAAAACCTCTTCCGGTTTAAGTTCATGTAACGCCATTGTGTTACCCAGTTGCTCATCAAGGCTTTGGTGTAAATGTGTATAAATGGCCTGGGTTTTCAGCACGGCAATGTTGCGGTTTTTCACTAGTTCATTCACTTTCTGGGTGATATAAGGTTCATACTGATCGAGTTCTACTTTTACTTCCGCCCATATTTTCATTCTGTCTTGTCCATCCTCAAGCACTTGTATCTGATTGGCAATCTGGGTAAAATTACCTTTCAGCCGGACGAGTTTACGCCAGCGCGGCACCTGAATCTGAGTAATTCCCTGCATATGATTTCTTTCAAAATTCAAGAGCAGAACTACTTTATCATCCGAAAACTCACTAAAACTAAGCGGAATGGGCGAACCGGCATAACGGATGTGTTGCTGCTGACTTACCATTTGTGGCCGGTGCAGGTGGCCTAAGGCAATATAATCAAACTCTGCAGGAAACTGGTCGGCACGAATCTGGCCCAGGTTCCCGATATGAATATCCCGTTCACTCCGGTCGTTTATATCAGCAAAATCACCTCCGGCAGCATACAAATGGCCGGTAGCAATAACTGGGAAATCGCCTGTCTTATAGGTTTGGATACAATCGGCCAGCATACGGTAGCGGCGGATAATGCCATCTTTGATACGCCGTTCAATATCTGCATAACTTTCGCCACTAATCGCCTGCCGGATATCCCGGTCCCGGAGGAAAGGCACGGCGCAAACTACGGTCTGGATTTTGTCAGCGCTATCTTTAATCACAATGATCTCATCCTGACAATTCTCATGGGCTTTGCCTACAATATGGATATTAAAATACCTGAGAATATCTTTAGGTGCATTCAGGGTACCATATGAATCATGGTTTCCACCAATGATGATAATATGCTTGCAGGAAGTCTGGATCATTCCCCTCAGAAAATGATAATACTGCGACAGCGCTTCGTTGGTCGGATTAGCCGTGTCAAAAATATCTCCAGCTACAATCAGCATTTCTATGCGGTGTGTTTCAATCATATCAAGCAGCCAGTTAAGAAAAAACTGGTGTTCTGTCTGGCGTTCATTATCGTGCAGGCGATGTCCGATGTGCCAGTCGGAAGTATGTAAAATGCGCATAATCGAGCGTGGTTTGTAAATGGCTTATTATACAAATTAACAAAGTTTCGCTGTACAATCAGTAGAGGGCAGGCGAATAATTTTGCTTTGGAGTGCAAAAAGATTGGCTTACAAAGGCTTATAAAGTCATTTATTTTTATGGAAAACAAGCCCGAAAAAACAGGAAATGCATGAATGAAAACTGCCGGTTTTTTGTTATATTTAAGTAGGAAAAAGCACTTATAAAAGCCCTATAAATCAATAATTTACCGCATGAAAACATTATTAAACATCCGCCAGGAATACACAAGGCTGTTAAGTGAAGTTGAGCAGAACGATGGAGAGTTGACACC
This sequence comes from Rhodocytophaga rosea, assembly GCF_010119975.1. Classification (GTDB taxonomy): domain Bacteria; phylum Bacteroidota; class Bacteroidia; order Cytophagales; family 172606-1; genus Rhodocytophaga; species Rhodocytophaga rosea. Next base: position 6,371,253 of record NZ_CP048222.1, on the reverse strand, counting down.
TGAAATTGAGCAGGCGCTTGCTATTAATGCAGATGAATTATCTGCTAAAAGTCTGGCCTATGTAGAATTTATCGGCAACCTGAATACACAGAATGACCGGATCGATGAGGAGATAAAACGGCTGCAAATGCTTAAACGTAAGAATACCGCTGTATTGGAATTTCTACATAAAGGACTGGTACAGGCGGTACAGGAATTTGGAAATATACGTACTGGCACACATAGCATCGGTGTACGAAATAGTGAGGAATGTGTTATTGAAGATGCGGAAAAAATACCTGACCGCTTTAAAACGGTAAAATTGGATATTCAGGTCGATAAGCTGGCTATCAAACGTGCTATTAAATCTGGGGAGAATGTACCTGGCGCACATGTCCAGGAAAACCAGCATCCGGTAATAAGGTGATCAGTGAGATTTGAGTACAAAGTATTAAGCAAATCTGATTTGAAAGACTATTTTGCTTTTCTAAAGGCTTGTAAACACAAAAGGCAGGGAAACCTGCCTTTTGTGTTTTATGCTTTTTGCTAAACCTGCTGTATGGGTCAGATATAAACTTACAGCTTTTAATCCCACTAGTCACTACTACAATCATTGCAGAATAATTCGCTTCATCACCTGGTGATTGCCTGAAGAAATCCGCACCATATATACGCCTTTAAGCAAGTGAGTCAAATCAAAGGTCTGATTAGCTGAGTAAATTGTCTGCTCATGAACAATCTGTCCTAACTGGCTAATTACCTGAACTTGAGCAGGTAACAAAAGACTAAACTTATCTTCTGCTTTCAAATATACTTTACCAGTAGAAGGTACAGGAAATATCTGTATGGCTTTGCTTAATTCCTCGGCAAGACCGGTGGTACGAACAACCGTAATATAGGCAGTATGACTATCCTGGCAACCAGATGCATTTTCTGACAGCAGAATAATGGTATATTCTCCAGTTTCTGTGTACAGATGCGAAGGATTCTGTTCCGTACTGGTTTGTCCATCGCCAAATTGCCACAGCCATTTTACAGCGTCACTGGTTTTATCTGTCAGATTCAGTATTTCCTGTTGCTCCAGGTTAATGGTGTCTTTAGAAATCTGGAAATTGGCGCTAATGCCGGATACTTTTATCTGAACAGCTACTGGTTCACTTTCATACAGAAAATCGATACAAGTTACATACAACAGGGTATCTTTCAGGGCTTGACCCAATTCCAGGGTTTTTCCGGTAGCAACGGGGGAAGTGAGTGGTAAACTGGTATAAAAATTAAACAGCTCACCATTACCGGGTGCTACCTGCACAGACTCGTTGCGGCAAGCATTGATATTGGAAACGAGCGGCTTTAAGCTCTTTCTGCCATTCACGACTACAATATCCCGTGTAAAACTATCCTTACATCCATTGGCATTTTCAACCTCTAGCATTATTGTATATTCACCAGGTATAGTATATGTATACCCGGGATTTTGCTGCCGGCTGGTTGTACCATTACCAAAATCCCACTGCCATTTTACAGCATGCTGGCTTTTGTCGGCCAGATTTAATTTTTCATTGTCGAATAAGCTAAGTGTATCTTTCAGGAAAGTAAAATTGGCCCGAATTGGCGCTACTTTGATGTTTACAGCCGCCGGTTCGCTTTCAAACAGAAAATCTGTACAGGTTACATACAAGACTGTATCCCTGGTGATATTGCCTACAAAGAATGAGCTTCCGGCAGCTACGGGAGATGTTAATGGAAGGCTGTTATAAAGTTTGAAATTTGTTCCATTAGTGGGTAAAACTGTTACTCCTTCATTGATACAGATTGTAACGGGAGATACATCCGGCGTGAGGCTTTTTTTACCATTTACCACCAATACTTCTTTTGTTACCGTATTTTTACAACCCATGCTGTTTTCTGTAGTTAATTTAACGGTGTATTTACCCGGATTTGCGTAGATATGTGTTGGATTTTGCTGCTTACTGGTCGTGTTATCGCCAAAATCCCACTGCCATTTTACTGCTCCTGCTGTTTTATCCAGTACCTGTAATAATTCCTGTTCCTGCAAGCCAATGGTATCTTCAACCATGTTAAACGCTGAAATATGATTGATACTTTTCACCAATAAAGTCAGCGGCTCACTTTCGTATAGTGAATCAACATTGGTCAGATAATAGGTACTGTCTTTGGTAATTAGGCCAAGATTGAACGTGTTTCCCTGGGCTATGGGTGTAGTTAATGGGAAGCTATTGTATAATTTAAACACATTTCCATTCAATGGCGCCAGGCTCATAGCCTCATTTTTACAAGCTTCTATATCCGGCAATTCCGGAACAGGGCCAGTTTTCACTTCGATAAACTTAGCTTTAGCGACCTGGGCAGCAGCCTTTAAATCAGTCAGGTTATCTGCAGCCAGAAAAGCAAAGGCCACCGTAATGGTTGCATTGGGCTGTAGATTCTGAATTTGTGCAGACAAGGTATGGGCAACATCGGTAGCGCCATCAGTAGAAGTCGTCTTAGTAAGGCCACCGGAAAGCACAGCAAACTTCTCAGCTTTCGAAAAGCCATCATACATATTGGTTCCGGAAATATCATCCAGGGCATAATAATGTGGAGTCTGGCTGCTTAAAAGTTGAACCCCGGCATATACATTTCCAGAATTCTTATTGTATACATAACCCAGTTGATTGGCAGCATCCCATTGTACAACATTGCCGCTTTTATCTCCAATATCCCAGTCGGCAAACATACCAGCATATAGGTCTGTAATTGCATCATTCCCCACATTTTTAATCTTATACTCTACAATTACATACTTATCATTTGGCGCTTCCTGCCAGGCATACGACTGGTGAGTTACCACAAGCCCTATTTGGTTGGCATTGCTTATTGTATCTGTAAATATACCTCCGGCTGAAATATCAGCATTGTTACTGCTGTTATACCAGATTTGTTTAAGTGTAGTGAAAAGATTGTCTTTACTTACGCCTGGCACATTACTGATATTATTAGAAACTTTCGTAGCAGAAGTGCCCAGCATCAGACCGGCTTCAGAAAGCAAGGATTTATTTCCATATACCACACCGATTCCTCCATCTGCTTTCAGCATATCATTAAATCCTACCCTACCCCGGCTGGTTGCTGTTAACTGCACTTCATTTATATCAATATTCAGGTAATCAGGATTTACAATAAAGGTTACATAATCGAACCCGGTGTGAATGCCATCTGTATAGGTTAGTTTGAAGGTAACTTTCGTATTAACAGGTGTACCTTGTTTTACGAAAATACGGAAAGGATCACCATCCTGTGCTACGGTTTCCTGAGTGTCCAGAAAACCCATGGCAGCAGTGCCATCCAGAATATCAATGTAAGGAGAATTTGTTGAGAGCGACACCTGAAAATCGTTCAGGCGGTTAATATGATTGAAATATTCAAAAGAAAAGCTTGCTTCCTGATTGGCCCATAAAAACGGACGGCTATCAAATCCTTTAATCTCAGTATCGGTAATTTTCACCATTTCGGTTACAGCCCGGTACACATTCAAACGGCCTTTACCCAGCTTGCCAATATAGGCTGCGTTCCCCGGCAGATTATAGATATCATCAGCAGTAGCCAGTAACCGCTGCATAACTTCTGTGGCGGTGAGATTTGGAAACTGGGAGCGAATCAATGCTGCAGCACCTGCCACCTGCGGAGCCGCATAGGAACTTCCATTATCGGCACCATAGCCACCGGCTATCAAACTGTTGTCTATGGTCGTTTGTGCCAAATAGCCTGGTGCCATAATATCTATGTGTTTGCTGTAGGTAGCAAACCCTGCTTTTACATCATAGGCATCCGAAGCACCTACCGAAAGTACATTATCATAAGAAGCAGGATAATAATCTATTTCCCCATTTTCGTTTCCGGCTGCTGCCACTACGATTGCATCAAAATCATTTATAATAATGTTGATCAGATCTTGCTCTGCCTGGCTATATCCACTTTGGTCTTTCCGGCCAGTGGCATAAGACAGGTTAATTATTTTAGCACCTTTCAGCAAGGCATATTCTACCCCATACCATCCATAAAAAAGCGGATTATTGATTTCGTAGGCTGTTACGGGTATATACGTACAATTATATCCTACACCTGCAATACCTTTTCCATTATCCGGCGTACCTGCTGCAACACCCCCTACCCTTGTACCATGTGTATCCTCTTTAAGGTCTCCATTGTCTCGTACCGCATTCCATCCGGCGTAATTATCAGTATAGCCGTCTTCATCATCATCTATGCCATTGGTACGTTTATCATCGCCTAGTTCATCCAGTCCATATTCTCCCAGGTTGTACTTAATATTATCCTTCAAATCTTCATGGTTTATATCTATCCCAAAATCAATAATTCCGATTGTCACATTGGGGTCACCCTTCTGAACATCCCAGGCTTCATAGGCTTTAATTGTAGAAAGATAATACTGCTTACCATTGTATATACTCCCAGCATAGGGATCGCCAGTTGGTGCGCTGGCGTAAGTATCATTAGGAACATGTAAAGGAATCGCTCTGGCAGGAATAGGCTCGGCATATTCTATAGCTGGATCTGAAAGCAGCAGGTTAATGGCTTTTTGCAGATCTACAGATGGATCTAGTTCAATCCGGTGAATCAGAGATAGCTGGCTAAAGTAGCTTTTTTTATTTTTATTGATGTTTTGTGCATGGTTTGCAGGCTTTTTCCAGTTAAACAACTGCCTGGATTCTTTCACACCCAGTTTTTTTAGGGATGTACTAAAATCCGGTGCAAACTTAGCCTTATTTGTTTTCTTCAGAATGGCTTCAGGCTTGTATTTTACAATTAAGGTATGCGGCAGGTAGTCTCCTTTTTTTGTAGAAAGATGAAATTGAAACGGACGCTTTTGCGCCTGAATACCTGTTACCCAAAGCAATAGAATACAACAAACCAGTAAACGTTTTTTCATAGAAATACCTTTAAACGAACCCAACACAGCCAGTTTCACAAATAAAAAAGAAGCTTGAAAAGAAATTGGAAACTGCTTTTAATGCAAGAAAAAGTTAAAAGTATCCTTCGGTATCATTATTTTCAATCTACATTCCTGGCTTATCATACATAGTATAGAAATACAAGTACTTAAATGATTTACAGGATAAAACTAATGGCGCTGGCTAGGAAAGGATGACCGTTTTATTAGGCAGCAATTGATTTACCAAAAAGCACAATATCTTAAAAATAACGGATTACTTATCAGAAAGTACTTGTTTATATACCTGGATGGTATTTTCTGCACAAGCTTGCCAGGTAAACTGTTTTACCCGCTCATGCCCTGATTCTACGAGTTGCTGACGTAAAGTCGGGTTTTCCAGCAATTGAATCATACCTGCAGTAATGTCCTCTACATCAAAAGGATTTACATGCAAGGCCGCCTGGCCGCTTACTTCTGCCATAGAACCAATATTGCTGGTGAGCACCGGACAGGACAAACGCATAGATTCCAGGATCGGAATACCAAAACCTTCATACATGGATGGATACAAGGTGAACAAAGCATGCTGATATAAAGCGATCAGTTCATTCTCAGTTACAAACCCTTTGTAGATAATCTTATCTTTTGCCGGATTTGCTTCCAATTCGTTGAATATCGGTCCGGATAACATCCCTTTTCCCCCAATGATCAGTAAACGCAGGTCAGGATAGGCTGGAGAAACCTGGGCAAATGCCTCAATAATGCGGCTCACATTTTTTCTTTTTTCTACAGTACCAACAAAGATCACATAAGGAAAATCATAAATAGCCGGCAGTTTTTCAGTTTGTATCCGGATATGATCCATGCCCAGGTGCACAACCGTTGTTTGAGATTCCCATTCCGGAAAATGTTTAAGAAACTCGCTTTGTGTAAAAGCAGAATCAACCATAATATGATCTGGTTTTCCCCTGGAAAGCATGCGTTTCATTTTTGCCATGCCAGCCTGCGAAAATTTTTCGTCTACCAGTTCCCGCTGAAAAACCACCATATCATGAATAGTAACTACTTTTTTGAAGGAGTGTCCCACGGGAATGCGGAAGTCAGGTCCATGAAAAATATCATAAGAAGCAGGCAAATAGCCTGAAATAACCGGAAGATAGGGTTTTACGGGTAAGCTAGCATGCAACTCAATCAGCTTTCTTTTCTTGAATCTGGATAGGCGGTAGGTACCGGTACATTCTATACCGGGAAATTGTTGAATGGCTTGAATCAGATTTTTAGTATAGACACCAATACCTGTCAGATTTTCCCGTACGAGAGATGTTACATCAAAATTAATTTTCATGCTAACCTTTGAGTTTTGCTATTATAAGCGAAGATGCGAAAATACAGGCTTGCTTGTGCCATTCTTTCAATTTTCCTGCAATATCTTACTTATTACATTTTCCAGTAATGTACATTGCGCCTGATAGCTGTACTTCTGAATGGCTGACTGCCTGGCCTTTACGCCTAAAGTTTTTCGTAAATCAGCGTCCAGGTATATTTTCTCAAGTGCCTCTGCCAGATTTTTGTGATCGTTAGGCGGAAAAAGCAAACCCAAATTTCCTTCTTCGAGTATTTCTGGCGTACCTCCCGTTTGTGTCCCAATTACTGGCAATCCTGAGGCCATAGCTTCAACGGTTACCATGCCAAAAGCCTCCGCATGCGAAGACATCACGAATACATCCAGGGCAGTAAACGCAAGCGCAGGCTCTGAAGTGAAATCTCTGAAATGAATCTGAGTTTCTACCTGTAGCTGTATGCTTAATTCTTTGAGCGATTGGGGGTATTTACGGGTATCACCAAATGTTTCTTTGCCTACAAATAAAGCATGTATTTTAATGTTTTTTTGTTTCAGCAAACCGATAGCTTTTATCAATACATCCTGTCCTTTGGAAGGATCAAGTCTGCCAACAGTGCCAGCCATAAACACATTTTTCGGAAGTTCTAATCTTCTGCGAGCCTCTGCCTTACCGATAGTATGATTGGAAAATGTTTCTGTTTCTATACCCAGGGGAACAATGTGAATGCGGTCCACTGGCATATGTGTTTGCTGGGTAACCTGTGTGGCAAGTACGTGTGAAGGAGAAACCCAGGCTGAAAGATTCCGGTACAAAAATGTCTGGATAAGGCTTTTTTTCGGAATACCCAGAATCATTTGCTGGATATAGATAATATGCAGTTGCCGATAGAAAAAAATCTTGGCCCAGCCGGCTATATAATTGTCCTTTGCAATAGAAAACAGTAAAACCTTATACTCTTCCTGTTTCAATAGTCTGGCTAATCTGGCCGCCGAGCGGAAATCTGTATAGTGGCGTTTCACCCGTAAAGCTACCGGTGATAAACCAGATTTTTGCGCTTGCTGAAAAAATGAACTTCCTGGAAAAGCAAATACCTTGATCTCATGTCCTCTCGCTTTCAACCTGACCGCCAGCCTATACAGGTTCATTTCCAGGCCGCCCCAGGCTTCAGAAGAACAGAAAAAGGCTATTTTCATGCGACAGAGGCCTATGATCAATGAATTATAAAATTCCAACTATCCATTAATTTCTCCATGCCCAGATAAAATGGTTTGCATCCGACTTGAGCTGATAGCCCTGTTTCTGCAAATAAGCGGCTAAGGCTTCTGTATTTTCATTTGGCTTTTTACCTGCATGCGTTTCCATGGCAATCTGGCTTATTCTGGGAAACAACTCTGCCGGGCATTGATACAAAATATCATACTCTGCGCCTTCACAATCTAATTTAAGCAGGTCTATTTTCTGAAGATTAAATTGATTGAAGATATCTGGCAAACTTACCGATTCTACCTCCACTTGCCGGGTATTCGAGGCATCAAACGTGGTATGCATGGAAGCAAGCGCTGTAAAATTTACTTCCGGATTATAATGTAAAGTGAGGGTACCTTTACTACCGGCAACGGCTTTGTTCTGGGCTACCAGTTTTTTATCCGGGTTTAACTGAAAATGCTTCTCCAGGTGTTTGAAATTTCCAGGCAATGGCTCAAAAGCATAAACAGCTGCTTTAGGAAATTGCGAAGCCATAAACAAAGAGAAAAAACCTACGTTGGCTCCCACATCCACAATCACGGGATTATCAGGCAAGCGCTTTTTCAGAAAATCGATTTCATAGAGATCCTCCATGAAAATTTCCTTGAAAATGGGCATAATTCCCCCTTTTGGCACTTGCACCCTTACCTGATGTTTCGCCGTAAATTTTACCGGGTCCTGGCTGGAATCAAAATACTTAGCCGTAAAATAATGAGGCCAGTTGTTAATATAACGGATCAGGTTAATATATTTCTTAGCTGAAAACATGCCGGGGTTTGTTGGGCTTCAACCACCAAATGTAGGCTTTGTTTGCTATTTATTCAAATACTACCCATCTGGTTAAAGAACAGGATCACAAGAACTGTACAAGTTATTTTATTTTTATTACGTTTCTACATCATTGTCCTGGTAGCTAACTAATTCTACAAAAGCAGAAAAGTGGGTTGAATTCCTACTGATAAAAAAAACTTTTATATTTTTGACTTTACTTAAAGCCAATTTTGATGACAGTTAGTGGATTTTCCTATATAAGAAATGGATTCACCTATGGGTATCCATTCTTACAAGCCTTCCAGTCTATTTTACCTTTGTGTGATGAATTTATTGTTGCTGTTGGAGATTCTACTGATGGCACCCGCGAGGCAATTGTCAATTTAAATTCTCCTAAAATAAAAATAATTGATACGGTGTGGGATGAAAACATGCGAAAGGGAGGGAAAATTTTTGCCCAGCAGGCAAACATTGCCCTCGATCATATCAGTGGTGACTGGGGCTTTCATATTCAGGCTGATGAAGTAATACATGAGCATGATCTGGATACGATTTATCGTGCTATGAATACATATAAAGACGATCTTGAAGTAGAAGGATTTTTATTTCATTTTCTAAATTTTTTTGGCAGTTATGACTATATAGGCAATACCAGAAAATGGCATAGGAAGGAAATCAGAATCATTCGGAATCATTTGAATATTCATTCATACAGGGATTCACAAGGTTTCAGGAAATACCCTTCTATACATGCCTATGAAAATGGGCACAAAGGATTGAAATTACATGTTAAACAAATAGAAGTGCCGGTTTTTCATTATTCTTATGTAAGGCCTCCTAAATTAATGCAAAAAAAATCAATGTTTTTTCACAAGTTCTGGAACGATGACAGCTGGCTTGACAAACAAGAGAAAAAGGAAGAATACGACTATTACCAGATAGATGATCTGAAACGCTTTACAGGATCTCATCCCAAACTTATGCATCCGGTTATTGCAAATCGAGACTGGGATTTTGATGGAGAGAAAATCAGACGAATTTTCACTCCCCGGGAGAAAATGTTATATCTCATTGAAAAATACTCGGGCATCCGTATCGGGGAATACAAAAACTACAAATTGATTTAATCATTTTCTATTTCAGTTATCGAACAATATATTACTCTGGTAAAAAATTAATAATTATGTCACTTACCAAGTCAGGAAAATATTTCGCATGACCATTCAGAATAAAGCAATTGATGCTGTTATAAGAAGACTCAACAATACAAGATTTATTGCACTGACATATGCAGCCATCACGCTTATTGTCAGCCTGATACAATACTTTTCTTCGCCTAAGTTTATTGAAGGCTATCCGGTAGGATATACCCGCTATAATAATTATGTAATTTTTAAGCAGTCGTTTTTTCATCTGATCAACAACCAGGATTTGTATATTCTTTACCTCCAGCAGCAATGGGATTTATATAAGTATAGCCCAACATTTGCCCTGCTGATGGCACCCCTGGCTGTGTTGCCTGATATAGTAGGCCTTTTCTTATGGAATGCATTGAATACTCTTCCGTTGTTTATTGCGATCTGGAGTTTACCATTTCACCAGGATAAGTTGAAAGTATTTATTCTCTGGTTTATTTTACAAGAGTTGCTTACTTCCATTCAAAATGCCCAGAGCAACGGACTGATGGCGGCTTTACTTATTCTGGCTTTCAACAGTTTTGAACGCAAGAAAGTATGGCTGGCGGCACTGTGTATTGTGCTTGCATTCTATATTAAAATATTCGGAATTGTAGCGGCTGTCTTGTTTCTTTTCTATCCGGATAAACTTAAATTTATTGGCTATTCAGTATTGTGGGGAATTGTATTATTACTGCTTCCCCTGATAGTAATTTCACCGGATCAACTTGTATTTTTATATAAAAGCTGGCAGCAGATGCTGGCAGCAGATCATTCAGCATCGTATGGTTTATCAGTAATGGGCTGGCTCTATACCTGGTTTGGACTTGAGTTATCCAAAACACTGGTTTTACTGGCTGGAGTGGTTCTATTTTGTGTGCCACTGCTGAAGTTCAGGGCATATAATAACAAACTATTTCGCATCTTGTTTCTGGCGTCTATTCTGATCTGGATTGTGATTTTTAACCATAAAGCTGAATCGCCGACTTTCATTATTGCTATGTGCGGGGTAGGTATCTGGTATTTTTTCCAGAAACGGGATAAGCTGAACCTGACCTTAGTAATACTGGCTTTTGTATTTACTTCCCTCTCTCCTACGGATATTTTTCCGCCATTCCTGAGGCAACAACTGGTGTATCCCTATGTGCTCAAAGCAGCCTTCTGTATTTTTATCTGGTTCAGGCTTCTCTACCAGCTCCTCACAGAAAATTATGTTCCGGAACCTGAAGTAGAAAAAACCAATATTTAAAATTTTTAGACAGCTGGCTGGCGGTAATTGGTAAATAAACTTTTTAGTTTAATCCGCAATACACCCAGGATTGCCTCTTTAAAAATACCTTTCGACATTTTAGATTGTCCTTTGGTACGGTCAGTGAAAATAATAGGCACTTCTATCAGCCGGAATCCATATTTCCAGGCCAGAAATTTCATTTCAATCTGGAAGGCATACCCCACAAAACGGATACTATCCAGATTAATTACCTCCAGTACCCGGTGATGATAACATTTAAAACCGGCTGTCGTATCATGAATAGGTAAACCGGTAATAAAACGGACATATTTACTCGCAAAATAGGACATCAGTACCCGGCTCATGGGCCAGTTTACCACATTTACGCCTGTTACATACCTGGAACCAATCGCCACATCATTTCCCTGCCCGGCACAAGCTTCATAGAGCCGCACCAGATCTTCCGGGTTATGAGAAAAATCGGCATCCATCTCAAACAAATACTGGTATCCATTCCGCAAGCCATACTTAAAGCCATGAATATAGGCTGTACCCAGGCCTAGTTTACCTTTTCTTTCTTCTAAATGTAATCTGCCGGAAAATTCCTGTTGTAATTCCTTTACTTTCAGCGCAGTGCCATCTGGAGAACCATCGTCTACAATAAGCATGTCAAAAGGGAGACTTAGCGAAAATACCTTGCGGATGATCGCTTCAATGTTTTCAATTTCGTTAAATGTTGGAATAACTACAATGCGTTCTTTCACGGATTACAAATATATCTGGCAACCAATAACAAGACCCTGCTTTTGGGTTAAAAGGCAAAAATAGTGTACTTGATGTATATATTTCTACATAAAATACAGGAATTCGCAAATATCAGGATTTAATTATGGATTTTCCCAACAAAATCATTCGTTGTTATATCTGGCTGCACTGGTAGAAAATAGCAACTCTGTGCCTGTAAAGCACCATGTTTCACAGTAGAATTTGTTTACTTTACGCCCTAATTAACCACCTCACGAAATTTATATGGATCTGCAACTTACAAATAAAACGGCTCTGGTCACCGGATCAACCGCCGGAATAGGTTTAGCTATCGCCCAGAAATTGCTCGAAGAAGGCGCTTCTGTTATTATTACAGGCCGGACTCATGAGCGTATTCAGGAAGCCATCCAACAGCTGAAGAAACAACTGCCACAAGCTTCTGTAAGCGGCGTTCCAGTGGATTTTGGCAAAAAAGCAGAAATAGATGCATTATTAAAGCAGGTGCCAGATGTAGATATTCTGGTAAACAATGTAGGCATTTTTGAACCCAAAGAATTTGCCCAGATTCCGGATGAAGACTGGCTGCGCTTTTATGAGGTGAATGTGATGAGTGGCATCCGCTTGTCGAGGCACTATTTCCCCAGGATGCTGCAAAAAAACTGGGGTCGTATTATTTTTATTTCCAGTGAATCGGCCGTTCAGATTCCCGAAGAAATGATTCATTATGGCATGACTAAAACTGCCCAGTTAGCCATTGCCAGGGGTTTAGCTGAACTCACCAAAGGAACCGATGTAACGGTTAATTCTATCCTGCCCGGACCTACTTTATCTGAAGGGGTTGGCGGTTTTATTGAAAGTATGGCTAAGCAACAGAATCTCACCAAAGAGCAAATGGAGCAGAATTTTTTCCAGAGTGCAAGGCCCAGTTCACTTATCCGGCGCTTTGCCAGTACCGATGAAGTAGCCAATATGGTCACGTATATTGCCAGTCCCCTGGCATCGGCTACCAATGGTGCTGCCCTTCGGGTGGATGGCGGTGTGGTGCGGAGTATTGTGTAAAGTGAATGAGTGATTGAGAGAATGAGTGAGTGTATTTTAGATTATGAATGTTGGATGGTCAGATGGCTGAAGTGTTGAATTACTGCATTGTTATACAATTAATCTGCTGAAGATATACTCACTCCATCACTCATCCACTCAATCGCTCAATTTTAAATAAGTTTCTAAGAAGATATAACTCCAATTTATGAAAATCATATTAGTGGGTGCAACTGGCACCATCGGAAGGAAATTATACGACGAATTATCTCCCAGGTATGAGGTGATTAAAGCAAGCGCCAACCGGGGAGATGTAAAAGTGGATATCACTTCCACTGATTCTATCCGGAAAATGTACCAGCAGGTTGGCTCTTTTGATGCGATGGTGATAACAGCAGGTAGTGGCTATATAGGGCCCTTTGAACAAACAACTGAAGAACATTTTTACCGGGGTATCCGCAGCAAAATGATGGGACAGATCAATCTGGTCATGATCGGCAAAGATTACATAAATGATAACGGTTCTTTTACTATTACTTCCGGCATTCTGGCGGATGAGCCTATCAAAGGAGCGGTTGTGCTCAATACCATCAACAGTGCTTTACATGGATTTGTAATGGGTGCAACTGTCGAACTTAAAAGAGGCATCCGCCTGAATGTCATTAGCCCAGGCATGGTAGAAGATTCCCTGGAAGAACTGGGTCCTTTCTTTCCCGGACATATTCCGGTTCCTATGGATAAAGTAGTAAAAGCGTATCTGAAAAGTGTAGAAGGAGTAATTAACGGGCAGGTTTTAAGAGTGTATTAAAACGGCCAACAATATTTATTAACCAACCAGTAAAATGAAAATAATCCTTTCAGATACAAACCATAGTGTAATCAAAGCCTGGCAGCTATATTTCAAAGATTGTCAGGATGTTGAGATTTTTGCCGGTTCTATATTTGAAACGGGATGCAATGCTATTGTAAGCCCTGCCAATTCATTCGGATTTATGGATGGCGGACTGGATTTAGCAATTTCCAACTATTTAGGATGGCATGTACAAGCAATATTGCAGGCTAAAATAAAACAGAAATACCATGGAGAACTATTAGTAGGACAAGCAGAAATTGTAGAAACAGGTCATCCAAAAATTCCTTATCTGATTTCTGCTCCTACCATGCGGGTACCCTTGATACTAAATACTACCGTAAACGTATACTTAGCCATGCGAGCGGTTTTATTACTAATAAAATATTGCAAACTAGACAACGGAACTCCTGTTAAAGAAGTAGTAAGGGCTGTTTCCATTTCAGGTTTAGGTACTGGCGTAGGTAAAGTACCGGCTGACATTTGTGCCAGACAAATGAGAGTAGCCTATGATGAAGTTATTTTAGATAAAGTCAGCTTTCCATCTTCCTGGGTTGATGCCCAGCAAAAGAACCAGTTATTATATACTCAACAAACCAGGGATCTGCAATATTATCAGAACTTAGATTGGGATAAAACAGAATGATACGTAATATATAACAATAGAAAATTTGAAATAGCAGATCATTAAATTATAAACTATATGCCTACAACTATACGCAGTGTCCGGTTTGCAGAGGCCGGAAAACCGGCAGATGTCCTTAGAGTTGAAGAAGTACCTATGCCTGAACCAAAACCCGGAGAAGTCAGGATACGGGTCCATGTTAGTCCCATTAATCCGTCGGATATTTCGTTTATTCAGAATCAATATGGCATCAAACCGCAGTTCCCTTCAGGCGCAGGGTTCGAAGGAATGGGTACGATAGATGCAATAGGTGAAGAAGTAAGCCAAAAAATGGGAACCAGGATGAGCTTTACCACAATCGGTGCCTGGTCGCAGTATGTAACAGTGCCAGCTAAAACTATTATTCCAATTCCGGATGCATTACCGGATGAAACAGCCGCCCAACTGTTTGTAAATCCATTCACCGCTTATGCTATGGTACAGGAATCCGGTGTACAACCTGGCGGATGGCTCCTGCTGACAGCAGCTGGTTCTGCTTTCGGGCAAATGGTGATCCAGTTATGTAAGATGAAAGGAATCCGCACCATTGGCACTGTCCGCAGGAATGACATGATCGCCCGGTTAAAGGAATTAGGCGCGGATGAAATAATTAATACAGAAGAAGAAAAATTACCGAAGCGGGTGATGGAAATTACCAGCAGTAAAGGTGTTCCCTGTGTACTGGATGCCGTAGGTGGCAAAACCGGAGCTTCTGCCTTACAATCGTTAGCATACGGAGGCACTATGCTGGTATATGGATTGCTGAGTCTGGAAAATATTCCGGTCAATAGTGGCCTGATGATTTTCAAAGCCTTGCATATCCGGGGTTTCTGGCTCACCGACTGGATGCGCCACGCAGAGGAAAACAAGCGCACAGAAGTACGGGAAACGGTGATTGAACTGCTTGCCTCAGGTAAAGTGAAACTTCCGGTAGAGAAGGTTTATCCATTAGAACAAATCAAACAGGCGGTTACTCATGCAGATGCTCCCGGCCGGACAGGAAAAATTTTACTTTCTCTATGAATTATCAGGGTAAATTTTACTCTGCACTCAAATTTATGTAAATTATACAACCAAACACTTCCGGCCGGAGTAGTTAGGAAAAATCACATTAGGTTCAACAATTAAGGCTATGAAAACTCATTTTTATATCTATTTATTTACCCTGCTTCATATCTTATTTGTTTATCCATTAACCAAACATCCGGAAAAACTTTCTGCTACAACCAGTATTTCTGCTAAAAAAAAACCTAGTTCGTTACGCCAGGTGTGGGAAACAGATACGTTGCTACGCACTCCGGAGTCTGTTTTATATGAACCCTCAGAAAATGTCCTCTATGTTTCTAATATTAATGGGAATGGTGCGGTTAAAGATGGGAATGGGTTTATTTCCAAACTCACACTGGAAGGGCAAATTACAACTTTGGAATGGGCGACTGGCTTGAATGCACCCAAAGGAATGGGCATTTCCGGCAATAAATTATTTGTAGCAGACATCGACAGATTGGTGATGTTTGACCTGGGTTCGGGCGCAATATTAAAGAGTTATACTATTGCTGAACCTGTATATCTGAATGACATTACCGTGGGAGAAAGCGGGATTGTATATGTATCCGATAACCGGAATGATAAAATCTACTATCTGCGGAACGATTCCCTGCAAATATTTATGGAAGGAGAAAGCCTGCAACGGCCTAATGGGTTATATATAGAAGGTAATAAACTGGCGGTTGGCAGCCAGAAAAATAATGCGCTACAAATCATTGATCTGGATAGTAAAAAAATCACCAAAATTACCGATGGCTTGGGTGCTTCGGATGGTGTAGAACCGGCAGGCAGAGGTGCCTACTTCTTCTCCGACTGGAATGGGCGGGTATTCTGGATTAGCAGCAAAGGCGAAAAAAAATTATTATTAAATACAACTGCTGCCAAAGTCAACTCCGCTGATATTGAATACATATCCAGCAAAAAATTATTATTTGTTCCCACCTTCAACGGCAACACCGTCGTAGCGTATCGGGTGAGATGAAGTATCTAGAATAGTTTATTTTCTGAATCTTGAAACAGCTTAGATCCCCAGCAATCTGGCTACTTTCAAAATGCCGGCTACACTTAGCGCATCTGTAATGCGGTTGTCCATTACCATTTCTACGGCTTCCTTGATATGGATTTTCATAATGGATAGATCCTCCGTCTCTTCAAACTCAGTTTCTCCAGCCGTGAGTTCCTGGGCTAAAAACACATATCCATCTTCATCCGTAACCGAATTGGAAGTATGAATGTGGGCAACAAACGTCCATTGGGCAGCTGTAAAACCGGTTTCTTCTTTCAGTTCCCGTTTGGCAGATTCTAAAGGATCAACATCCATTTGCCCGCCACCCATGGGGGTTTCCCAGGAATATTCGTTGAGGGTATAACGGTATTGGCCTACCAGATACGTAAAGCCTTCTTCATCCAAAGGGACAATGCCAATGGCTTTGTTTTTCATATGAATCACTCCATAAATCCCATTTCCGCCACTTGGATTAATTACTTGGTCTTCACGTACATGAATCCAGGGATTTTCGTAAATGAACTTTGTTGACAGGGTTTTCCAGGGGTTTTCGTGCTGTTCCATGCTGATAAGATCTGCTGTTAATATTCGTATAAAAAGCTGGCGAACCTACTCAAAATACCATTTACAGGCAAATGTATGCCAACCCCTTAAAAAATAATCCGTTGAATAGCAAAAGAACTGACTTATGAACCTCACTCCCACCGGCATATTTGTATTGATTCTGGCTCTGCTATATCTGTTATTGATCGTTGCCGATCTGGCATTCCATTTCCTGGGATTTGAAGGCTACATTGCTGGCGGACAAATTGTATTATGCCTGCTTATTATTGGAGCTGTATTTACGCTTTTTAAACGTCGGCTGAGGTAAAATATCTTGAACCGGGATTTACCGGATTATAGGATTAATAAGATTTATTGCTGAATAGGTATATGTCTATCTAGTTGAAATCAATTTAATAAATCAGCTTCTAAAGAAATGTAATTCGTAATTCGTAATTCGTAATTCGTAATTCGTAATTCGTAATTCGTAATTCGTAATTCGTAATTCGTAATTCGTAATTCGTAATTCGTAATTCGTAATTCTCTAAATCATTCCTCTTGCCTTAAGTTCTAAGTATTTATTGATAGTATTGATCGTGAGATTTTTGGGAGTGGTCAGTACAGCATGAATGCCGTGGCGGGTGAGTTCTTTTACAATCTGTTTCTTCTCGAAGGCAAATTTCTCGGCAATGGTTTTCAAGTAAATTTCTTCTGTATTGGTTGCCGGTTTTTCGAGCAAATCTTTCAATTCTGTATTCTCAAAGAAAATAATAACCAGCACGTGATTATAGGCAATGCGTTGCAGATAAGGCAATTGCCTCTCCAAAGCGGCAAGAGTTTCAAAATTGGTATAGAGCAAAATCAGACTTCTGCCTTTTACATGCCGTTTGATCTGGATGTATAAACTATCGAAGTTGGATTCTTTAAAACCTGTTTTCTGATTATAGAGCGTTTCCAGCACGCTGCGCATATGGGAATGCACTTTGCTGGCTGGCAGAATCGTACCTACTTTATTGCTGAAGGTAATAATACCGGCTTTATCCTCTTTGATGATGGCAATATTGGAAATCACCAGACTGGCATTAATGGCATAATCAAGCAGGCTCATTCCTTCAAAAGGCATTTTCATTACCCTGCCTTTGTCAATTACACTGTATACGGCCTGGGATTTTTCATCCTGGTAGTGATTTACCATCAGGTTATTCCGCCTGGCTGTGGCTTTCCAGTTTACTGTACGGATATCATCGCCGCTTACATATTCTTTTACCTGCTCAAATTCCCGGTTTTGCCCAATCTTCCTGATTTTTTTAATTCCCAATTCGGTTAACCGGTTGGAAATAGCCATCAGTTCAAACTGGCGCATTTGCAGGTAAGATGGATACACTGGCACCATTTTGTCCTGATCGAAACGGTAGCGGCGGCCAGCAAAACCAAAAATTGTGGAAACAAACACATTTAAAGCTCCAAAACTATATTCTCCCCGTTTTACCGGATGCAACTGATAAGTAAGCGTTTTGGCTGTATTACTGGGTAAACTGGTCCGTATATCATGATTGCGGATTTGTAGCTGAACCGGAAGCTCATCTATCACCCGCAAAGCTACAAAAAAAGGATAATGATTTTCCAGGTGAATACTAACTGGGTTTTCATCTCCATTCGATAATTTTTCAGCTGTGTCTCTTCTGCCTAAAATGCCTTTCTTATAGCGATACAACATAAAAATATCTACTGCTACCAGTACCATAAATACCAGCAATGCTACCTGGGCAATGGCAAACCAGATGCTGTACGCAAAACCCAGCATACATAAAAATACAAGTATGCCCACAGCCACAAAAAACCGGTTATTCAGGTAGAGAGAAGACATGAAGTAAATGGATAATTGAAATTGAGTAATGGATAATTACTTGTACAACTTGCAAGACATTTATGAACATTTTTACAAATGACCAGTATAGCTATTTTACCGTGGCACCTCTACACTGTCTACAATCTGTTTAATTACCACATCAATACCAGTACCTTCCATTTCTTTTTCAGGGGTCAGCATCACCCGGTGGCGTAACACAGAAGGTACAATATCCCGGATATCCTCAGGCGTTACAAAATCTCTTCCCCGCATGGCGGCAAAGGCTTTAGCGCCGTTCATAATGGCCAGAGAAGCTCTTGGAGAAGCACCTAAGTACAAAGAATGATGTGATCTGGTATGGCTTACTACCTGGGCAATGTACTTCAGTAAGGAAGGATCAATGTGTAGCTCTTTCACCTTTTGCCGGTATTCTGCAATCTGATCAGCGGTGAGCAAGGCTTCAACTTCTGTCAGGGCAATCTGGTTTTTGCGTTCATGTGCCAGAGTCAGAATCTGGGTTTCCTCTTCGGCAGACGGATAGTTTACTTCAATCTTGAACAAAAAACGGTCTAATTGTGCTTCCGGCAATCGGTAAGTACCTTCCTGGTCAATGGGATTCTGCGTGGCCATTACCATAAAAGGAGCCGCCATGATATGCGTTTTACCATCCATAGTTACCTGTTTTTCCTCCATCACTTCAAACAAAGCCGCCTGGGTTTTGGCTGGCGCCCGGTTGATTTCATCGATCAGAATCAGGTTAGAAAATATGGGGCCTTTTTTAAACTCAAACTCAGCTGATTTCAGGTTGAATACTGAAGTTCCCAGCACATCAGAAGGCATCAGGTCTGGGGTAAACTGGATACGGGAAAAACCAACCGAAACTATTCTGGAAATGAGTTTTGCCGTAAGGGTTTTGGCTACACCAGGTACGCCTTCTATCAGCACATGCCCATCGGCCAGAATAGCAGCCAGCAACAAATCTATCATTCGTTCCTGTCCTACGATTACTTTAGCAACTTCTGCCTTAATCTGTCTAATGGTTTCACTCAGCTGGGTAAGGTCTACCCTGTTTTCAAATTCATTCATGAGATTGGTATATAATATTGCTTCGTTAAAATTCTTTTATAATGTATAGTTAAACACACTCCAATGCTAGTAATTTTACAACTCCCCAACCCTCCTTGTTAGGAGAGATTTCGTATATGAGCAAAAAATCTCCCCTAACAAGGGGAGCCAGAGGGATGCACTATTTACTATTCTGCTCAAAATCTTCAATCCAATATTCAATGGTGCGTAATACGTTCCCTATATGCTTTTTCACTTCAAGATCATCAAAGCGCAAGACTGTTAACCTTAAATCTTCCAATCTTTTCTGCCTATAACTGTCCTCTTCTTGTTTCTGAGCATGACTATCTCCATCAATTTCAATAATCAGTCTCAATTCATAACAGAAAAAATCAACAATATAGTTGTCTATTGGCTTCTGTCTATGAAAATCATAATTTTTCAATTTTCCGTTTTTAACTCGTTCTATAACAACACCTCTGATAGTGTACTATTATTTCGTAAACGCCGGGCTAATTCCTTCAAAACTGGATTATAGTAAATCTTCATAGTGTAATTACACCCCTCTAACTCCCCTTGTTAGGGGAGAATTTTGTCCGTACAACTAAAATTATTCTTATCAATAGCCATTTTGAGTACATACTTATCTGCTCCTCCGCTCAAAATCTTCAATTTTACGATTCAGGGTTAATAATTCATCCTCTGAAATCTGCTTTTTACTCTGAATCTGGCGGATAAATGAAAACAAACTTTCAATTTCTATTTGGGGAATTCCTGTTTTGTCGGCAAGCCGGATATACAAGTTTTCGTCTATTTCAGAGAATTTGATATATAAATGCATGCGGAGATAATCCAGAAAATACGTGATCTTCTTATCGGCTATATTTTTATGATCTTTATACTGGAAATACAAGCGGCCTACGGTTTCGGTAAATTCCAGGGTAGTATTGGAAAGCGGTTGTACAATAGGAATGATGCGTTGTTTCCGCTTGGCTTCAAAAAACATAAACAGCAACAAAGCACCCACTGACAAATACAACGCCCATTTCAAAGCCGGCTGGCTCAAAATATAACGCAGAGGTGACTGAGATTCCCGGCGGAAGGGTTTGTAATATTCATCCCAATAGGTATTATCAACCGGCAAGTAGGAAAGCGACTTTGAAAGATATTCCCGGTTTTCCTGGTACAGCATATTATAATTGGTATAGGCAAGTGGCACCGTATTGAGATAAAACCAGCCTTTTCCAAAAGGAACACGGATGAAGTTGGTGACTTTATTACTACTCACGCCCAACACCTGATATATGGCTTTTTTATCTTTAACCGGCTTAAATCCAAATAGCACATCTATCCGGCGAAACGGATAAAAACCAGTTGCTTTTAACTGCGGCTGGGTAAAGTTTAATCTGATGCTATCCGTAGTGAAGAAGATATTTTCCATTTCAAATTGCAGGGTATCCGCCAGTTCATCCGGAAAGGTATTCGAAGCAATAAAAATGGAATTTCCCTGGTCGGCCAGTGAAAGGAGAATATCTACTTCTTCCTGGCCAATACTAAATTCATTGTGAACAAATACATAATTTCCTGTTTGCAGGGCATCTTCTTCATTCAGTTCATACAAAGTTTTATTGAGGGTGTAGATTTGTTTTCCTGGGAAAATATCTGGTAAAAGCTCATACAAAATAGCACTGCCATACGGGTTATTGTCTTCCCTATCGAACGTAGGTGTCCAGTTGATAGGCTTAGGTGTAAGCCATTCTACTATAATTACCAGCAGCACAGCTGTAACAAGTATCAGTATATATTTGGTATTGCCTTTTAGCATAAAATAGTTGCTGGTTGTTAGTTGCTGGTTATTAGAAATCATGAACAACCAGCAACTAATGACTATCTTTTTAATTGTTCTTCAAAATTCTTAAATGCCGACTGGGCTTGTTCAAAATCTGTCTGAGTAATAGGAAAATCGCCGTAATAAATGTATTCGAATAAAAAAGTCAGGTTGCGGAAAGAAGGAGCCAGGTCTTTGGCGCCTAATTCCCGTACATAATCATAATTGGTTTTGTTAATGCGCCAGTCGATGAGTTTACGGTCGGTGAGTTCCTTGAGTATTTTCAGGTAGAATAAGCGGATGGCCTTTCCATATTGCTGGGCAGCAATGGCTTCGGCAATCAACTTTTCGAAGTTAAGTTCGTGAATATTTTCCTGCGTTTCGCTAAAAGCCATTTTTCCGCTCTGTGCCTGCCCGAAAAACAATCCCCTCACATTGGTTTTTGTCAGCTTCAAAATCACATATAAAATTACCAGTCCACATAAAATATAGATGGCCCACTTCCAGAAATTAAAGGTTTGTTCATTACTCAGCGCCTGCAATATTTTTGTCAGCAGCCAGATTTTAAAGCGTTGCCAGAGATTGGGTGCTTCTGGTTTAAATTCCCGGTCGTATTTAAAATCTTCGTCGTTGAGGTATTTTTGCAGTTTTTCCTTCTGAAAAGTACGGAGTTGTATCTGCTCACTGGCCGGTTCTTGCAGGGAGTGATAGGCAATACCGGAAATACTCAGGCTTAGCAGGCAGGCAAAAATCAAAATAAGCCTTTTGTGTCTGTAAAACAGGCAAAAAAGGAATTTAGGTGTATACACTTGAAACGATTTCAGATTAGAGGATGCCACTTAGTTTTATTCAGGCGCTTTTAAAAGGCTGTTTAATATGGCAATATAGAAATTCGCTACTTACAGCTGAAATGAAGTTTGTATTTTTTCTTACTTAGTGATTGATCCTAGCTGCCAAATTAATTTTGTAAGAAAACAAAGGTTGTACTGTTCTGATGTATGCTAGGAATTTCCGGTAGAAATGAACAGAATTAAATCAAAGAAGAGGTTTTATTCATGTCCTGGTGTCGGCAGGTTGAAATATTCGCTTTGGGTAGTGTCTAATATAGATGACAGTAGTTTAAAATTTTCCAGGGTTGGTTTTAGATTAATGTACTTATCAATAATAATTCTGTGCCGGTACACAACAAAAGTATTTTCAACTTCAGGGTTTATTTTGTTGAGGTTGGCTTCACTTTCCGTATCGCGCATCGAAGGAACAAAAGTTAATGCTATATTTTTCAGGTTGAGTTCATTACCTAGTTTCTCCAGTTCTTTTTGTCTTGCCTGCTTAGTAAAGCCCACCTGATTCCCATACACGAAATATACTTTCAGGTACTTCTCTCTGGCCATACTTTCCTGTTCCAGAAATATCAGCCACTTTTTAATGTCAGCCCAGTTGGGATTGTTGCCTACAAAATAAATTATGCCGTGATAGCGGCCATATTTACAAACAGGACAAGTTCTGGAACCCTTATCTGGCCCAAAAGCATGGTATGGAATAAACGACGGCTGCTCTTCCCCGATCTGAAGCCCTGATTGAATTGTATTATTTTTTGCTTTTGGGTAGTTTGGAATATTGAGGCCTAGTATGATATTGTGTTCGGCAATCTGTAAATTTCCTTGTTGCACTACCCTCAGGATTCCACTGCCACCCCGGTTTACCATTTTTTTTCTTTCTTCAGAAGTTAATAACTCGTCTTCGTCAAAAACGAAATCGTCGATGTAATAGCTATTTTTTAGGTGAGGCTCTTTAATCGTTACATGAATATGAGCAGGTTCGTCCCTGGTTGGATAGGTTCCCGGCTTAACTGTATATATGGAATACCTGCCATTTTTATCACTTTTCACCCATCCCCGGATATACCCATGTGTTTGTCCAAGATTATTGGGGGGCATACTTCGCTTTTCATCAGACTGGTGTAAATATCTTCCCTCTGTATTGGTATGATAATAATACAGGAGAACGTTTGAAGCAGGCTGCTTTCCATCAGAGGTATAAATTATCCCGGTAATCAATAGTTTTTGCCCATTTTGCGCCCATCCTGTACTGGTATCAACTGCATCAATAACTTCAGGCATCCCAATATCCATAAATTCAGCATTTTCAAATGCGCCGCCTATTTCTTTGCTTTCATCTTTCGCCGGTTTATCTGAAGCAGACAAATTGTTTGTCTGGCCATTACAATTCAGGAAAGAAAATGGCAGGAGAATGAGAAAAATGAGAAGGTTAACTATGGTATGCATACAGGTGGCTTTTGGGCGAACTTATCCGGTATGCTGCTAATAGTCAAATGGAATATGGCAAGCTGAGGTTATTTTGCTGTAAGCTGATGACTTTTCTGAAATTTTTGTTTGAAACTGGCAGCAAAGTTCCTGCTTACCCGGAGTGTATCTCCATTTTTCATGGTCAGGTCGTAATCTCCATTCAACCTTGAGGTATAGGAAGCAACTAATTTAATATTTACGATGGTAGATTTATGTATGCGTATAAATTGTCCGGAGTTTAATTGAGTGGCGATAGACTTTAATGTTTCATTTTGCAGATACTTTTTTTCCTGAAGATGAATGTTTATATAGGGCGGATTTGCAGAGAAATACAATATATCTGCGACAGCGATGCAGCACTTTTTACTTCCTTCCGAAACTAGTATGGTTTCAATAAACGAATTTGCAGCATTTGTTGGTTCTGATAGTGGGATTTTGTCTGCCGGCTGCACTGTCTTGCTCAGAAAGAGACACATCCATACAGGAATCGAGTAGAAAAACACCAATAGGTAGCTATGTTCAGAAAGAGTATAGGTTAGGGTTTGTTGTATAGCAAAGGTATGGTAATAAAATATACTGGAAAGAACCCAGACTAGTAAGGGGAATGCAAAAATATGAGTAATCAAGGGCAAAACAATAACTACTATCAGAAGGACTGATGGTTTTGCATGTGTATATTTAACTGCATAATACTGGGCTATCAATAATGGAACAAAAATCCACCAGAAAGAGCTGAACATAAAGGACTCTGAGAAATAATAGCCTGTATGATAAAGGTTAGCCCGTAAGAAGTCTTGAGTCAAAGTCAGCACTACAAAAGCCAGAACACATAATGTTAAGCTAATTACTACTTTTCTCTGAGTGAGATTAAGGTTTGTTATCAAAGTTTTGCTCATCATTAACAGGTATGCCTGTTAAGATAGCAAATAAGGTTTAATTTGATTCACTGTCTTCCTCTGAATCTTCATATAAATCCCTAGCCGGAGAGGCAGGAGAACCCATATCCTGAATGCGTTTCAATAACCCGGTTGCCTCTTTTTGTTCAACCAGGCTGAAATACTGAAAACCAGATACGATGAGTGTCAGGCAGAAGGAAAGTGTAACAGAAAGTATAAAGACAATACCAGCCAGGGCTACTACAATCAGGCTGCTGGTAAAAGAATTAGCAGAAGGCGAAAACAGGTCTTCGCTGGCTCCCAGGAAGGAAAAAGGCAAAAATACTACTGTCACCATTGCTCCCTGTACTACGCCACAAATAAATAACAGAGCAAAAGTTAGCCACCAGCTGCCTTGCATCAGAGTAAAACACCGGATTATGGCCTTGAAAAAGTGCACTCTTTCAGATAAACTGACAATCAGCAGGATGGAGAAAACCACAGTCAGGTATGTGCCACCAGAGATTAGCAGAAAAAATGCGAGGACGCCATTCATCACATTAAAGGCTACAACGCCTGCCAGAAAAAATCCTCCTCCTAATAACACTACCATTCCAATGATAGTAATTAATATCCTGAAAAAGCTTTTCCGCACTGCCTTCCAGACTTCCCCGGTTTTTAATGGGGCACCATCATTTTTCTCATACAAGAGCATATATTCATAAACCACACCTACGGCCATTACCGAACCTACTACGAAAGAAAGTACATTTACAATAACCTGCGTAAAATCTACCTGCGAAAGTCCGCCTTCTTCCGTGCCGAATGAGGGCGAAAATAACAGTCCTGGCAACACGCTTCCCACGAGTATAAAAGGACCAGCGATAAAAAGTAGACTTTTAAATATGGGCTGGTAATTTTGCCGGATAAAAGTGAAGCTCACATTTAATATTTCTCCAAAATCCCGCTTTCTTCTGAATTCAATTTTGTTTAACAATTGCAGCATGTTTATTTAACCGGATGGGATAAATGATAAAATAATATACAATAAAGCTAGCCGATACTAAAATAATTGCCAGCTTTACTACCGACGGCCATTCGGTATGCCTGGTTACAAAACCTTCCAGAAAACCTGCCACAATAAATATAGGAACTAGTCCTACACAGATTTTCAGTCCTTTTTTGGCTCCCATTTTTAACGATTCTATTCTGGAATAAGTGCCCGGGAATAACAGGCTATTTCCCATCACCATTCCGGCACAACCAGCGATCACAATGGCCGAAATTTCAAGCGTTCCATGTATCCAGATGGTAAGCACAGATGTCAACAATAATCCTTTCTGGTAGAAAAAGTACTGGAACGAACCCAGCATGACTCCGTTAGAAAATAAAGAAAATACTGTTCCTACAGATATAAATAATCCATAAGCGAAGGTTTTAAAGGAGACAAAAATGTTATTGAGGGTAATTTGAAAAAACATATCTCCCTGATCCATACTTTTATATACTGCCATCGGATCACCTTTTTTTATATTTTCCAGCGTCATATTTACATATGCGTCACCATTCGGAATAGCTAACCTTACATAATTCATATCATTAGCGGTTGATACTGCTCCAATCAGCACAGAAGCCGCAAAAATCAGGAAGGAATACAATAATTGTTTGTGGGCACTATAGAACAATTGAGGTAATTCATATTTCCAGAATCGTACAAATCTGCCTTTTTCTTCTTTTTTATTGCGGTATATAGACTGATGGACTTTAGCCGTGAGGTTATTAAGGTAAACTGTTGTCTGGCTTTCGGGATAATTGGTACGGGCAAATGAAAGGTCGTCTGTAAGTTGTATGAATAAATCGGCCAGTAGGTCGGGGTTATTTGCGTTTTTCTGGGATAAGAGGGATTCAAACCGCTGCCATCTGGGTGTATTGTTTTTGATAAATAGAGCTTCCCGCATTTGTTTTTTTTCCTAAATTTAAAACTTATTTATAACACTATAAAACAGGTTTGGAGCAATACATTACCTGAATTATTCTCACAATAAACATTCAGAAACTTAGTTTTTTGATTTTTCAACTCTTATGCAAACAATACGCATACAAACGGCGCAAAATGTATTTATTGAATACCTGCCTGCCAGCGTAGGTGACCGTATCCTGGCAACCCTTATTGATGGTGTCGTTATATGGAGTTATCTTATTATTGTAGTAGGTATCCTGGCAACCATGCAAATAGATGGAGCTTGGCTATATATAATCCTATTGGGTATTCCTTATCTTTTCTATGACCTGGTTTCGGAAATTGTAATGGATGGGCAAACCATAGGCAAAAAAGCCATGAACATTAAAGTAGTAAAACTGGATGGTACCCAGCCTTCAATTGCCAGTTATCTGCTGCGCTGGCTTATCCGCTGGGTAGATATGCTGTTTTCAGGAGCGGTTGCTATCCTGGCCATTTCTGTGAATGGAAAAGGGCAACGATTAGGTGATATGGCAGCCGGGACTTCTGTCATCAGCCTGAAACGAAGAGTAGGGCTTAATGAAACCATTTTACCCAATATTCAGGAAAATTACCAGCCAGTCTATCCACAGGTTACTTCTCTCTCTGACCGGGATGTAGCTATTATTAAAGAGGCTTTATATGTACATAACCAGAGCGAACAACCTGACCCCAGGTTAATAGAAACACTGGCTACTAAAGTAAAAAATGTATTACAGGTAGAATCATCTATGCCTCCGATGGCTTTCCTTCACACCATTCTCCGGGATCATGCCTACCTGACCAGTCAGTAAAAGGTGAATGAGCGAATGTGTGATTGAGTAGAGAATTAATTACAGATTAGTAAGTTCTGATTTACTTGAATACATAAATAATCCCTTACTCTGCATAATTTAGTTTCCAGACAAAATTCACTCCACCTACAATACATGAAAGAATACACCAGGGCACAACTGGCACTGCGAAATGGCTCGGACCGGGAAGAAATCTGGTGTGCGTATCAGGGAAATATTTACGACCTGCGCAAATCCAGGCTCTGGCGGAATGGCAAACATTATGAACACTGGGCCGGACAAGATTTAACCAATGAACTAAAAGATGCACCCCATAATGCAAATGTGTTCGATAAATTTGAAATTGTCGGAAAATTAAAAGATAATTGAACAAGCTAAGAATACATAGTCAGGTTCAATACTCCATATTTTGTACTTTATACAACCAATTCTATGGTCCTCATTGCAGATAGTGGTTCTACTAAAACAGACTGGCGTTTGATAAGTTCGGATGGTTCGGTCTCACAAGCCAAAACAGCTGGATTTAATCCCTATTTTCAGGATACTGAAACGATATATACTGAACTCAAACAACATCTGGTTCCGGAAATTACAACTAATGCTGTGCGGGAAGTATATTATTATGGGGCAGGCTGTTCTACTGAAACCAATCAGACTATTGTACAAAATGCCATTAATCAAGCTTTTCCAAGAACTTATATAGAAGTAACTCATGATATGCTGGCAGCGGCCAGGGCTTTATGCGGACATGAACCTGGAATTGCCTGCATTCTGGGGACGGGTGTGAATTCCTGTTTATATGATGGAAAACAAATTGTAGCTGGCAGGCCTTCTCTGGGCTTCTGGCTTGGTGATGAAGGAAGTGGCGGCTATATGGGTAAAACACTGGTTCAGCATTATTTTCATGAAGACATGCCTGCTGATCTGAGGCAAAAGTTTGAAAAGCGTTATACTCCGGTTTTGGGAACTATTCTGGAAAATGCCTACAAAAAACCTTTTCCCAATGCGTATTTCGCTTCTTTTTCCAAATTTTTATTCGATAATCTGAACCACCCGTATTGCTATCAACTGGCATACGATGGATTTGTAGCTTTCTTTAACCGGTATGTGTGTAAATATGAGAATTATAAGGCGTATAAAGTACACTTTGTTGGGTCTGTGGCCTTCTATTACAGCAATGTATTACGGCAGGTAGCCAACGATAAAGGAATTACCCTGCAATACATTCTCGAAAGCCCTATCTCTGGCCTGACTTTGTATCACCAGCAGAAGCTTAAGGAAACTAGCCATAAACTATAAAGGCTTGTTGAATATTATGTAATTTCAATTTCTCCAATTTTTAATATTTGTTAAAAATGCTCACTACAGAATCAGCTTCCCAATTCGATAACCTGGAAAAAATGTCAGTGCATGAATTGCTGACCAATATAAACAATGAAGATAAAACAGTGCCCTATGCGGTTGAAAAAGTAATTCCGCAGATCGAAGCCCTTATCGAGCAGATTGTAAAGCGGATGCAGCAGGGAGGCCGGCTATTTTATATTGGTGCTGGCACTAGTGGCAGGCTTGGGGTAGTAGATGCCTCTGAATGTCCGCCAACCTACGGCGTATCGCCAGATGTAGTGATCGGCATTATTGCCGGCGGCGACAAAGCCATCCGTAAATCGGTGGAAAATGCCGAAGATGACGAAAATCAGGCCTGGATAGATTTGCAGGCGTACAAAATTAATAGTTTGGATAGTCTGATTGGCATTGCTGCTTCCGGACGTACACCTTACGTGATTGGAGGAGTAAAAACCTGCCGGGAAAAAGGAATACTCACTGGTTGTATTACCTGTAATAAAGGTAGTAAACTAGCCGCAGCCGCAGAATATCCGGTGGAAGTAGTGGTAGGGCCGGAATTTGTAACCGGCAGTACCCGCATGAAATCAGGAACTGCCCAGAAATTAGTGCTGAATATGATTTCTACCTCAGTAATGATCCGCCTGGGAAAGGTAAGAGGGAACAAAATGGTAGATATGCAACTGAGCAATGAAAAATTAGTACACCGGGGCGTGCGGATGGTGATGGATGAACTTCAGATAGATGAAAAACAAGCAGAAGCCCTGTTACAACAACATGGCAGTGTCCGTAAAGCAGTAGACAGCCAGAAACAATAAAAGTTTTATAATCGATACATCATAAACAACCCCTCTCTCCTTCTACATGAATATTCTGATTGCAGATGAAATGCATCCTTCCCTCCTGCCTATGCTGGATAAAAAAGGGTATCAATATGAGTATTTACCTAGTATTCAACGGGCAGAAATCCTGCAAAAAATTCCGGCTTACGATGGACTTATTATCCGAAGTAAAACAACGTTAAATGAAGATTTTTTTACCCATGCTACCCGTTTAAAATTTATCGGAAGGGCTGGTGCCGGCATGGATCAGATAGATGTAGAGGCAGCAGAAAAAAGAAATATTACCTTATTTAATGCGCCCGAAGGCAATAGAGATGCAGTAGCTGAACATGCCATGTCGATGCTGCTTTGCCTGTTTAACAAAATAAATACAGCTGACCAGGAAGTGCGTGATAAAGTATGGAAAAGAGAAGCCAACCGTGGTGTAGAACTCGGAGGAAAAACTATAGGACTTATAGGATATGGCAATACTGGAAAAGCTTTTGCCCGTAGATTAACTGGTTTTAATTGCCAGGTACTTGCCTATGATAAATACTTAAGCAACTATTCCAATGAGCATGGTAAAGAAGCCAGTATGCAGGAAATTTTTGAGCAGGCTGATGTACTCAGCTTACATATTCCACTTACCCCTGAAACACATGCTTTGGTGAATGCTGATTTCCTCAATAAGTTTAAAAAGGATATTTACCTGATTAATACAGCCCGTGGTGAAATCATACCTTTCCGTTCAGTAGCAGAGGAATTAAAATCGGGTAAGATCAAGGGAGCCTGCCTGGATGTGTTGGAAAACGAAAAATTACAAACGCTTACCCCAATACAGGCTGAAAGTTTTGAATACCTGCGTCAGTCCAATCAAGTGATTTTTTCACCTCATGTGGCCGGCTGGACACATGAATCCTATGTGCGTATCAATGAGGTGTTAGTTGCTAAAATCTCTACATGGGAAAAGTAAAACAAAACAGCCCGGCAGTATTGCCGGGCTGTTTTGTTAAAACTGGTATTCAGGCTGATTAAATCTGCTCCGTAGTAACCAGATTCAGGTCTACTGTAAAATTGTCATAGATCATTTTGTCGCCCAGGTTTTCGAAGAAGCTGCCTGAACGGAATTTAATATCATATTTAGTCCGGTCCACATCAAATTTAGCTTTAGCACTAGCTTTATTGCCATCGATAGTTACTACAGCAGGGAAAGTGATGCTTTGGGTGATTCCTTTAATAAGCAGATCGCCAGTAATGGTATAATTGTTTTCTCCGGCTTTCGCATTGGCAATAGAAGTAACTTTTGTAATCTTAAAGCTGGCTTTTGGATGTTTTTCTACCATAAAGAAATCTTCAGACTTTAAATGACCTACTAATTTCGCATTAAACTCTGCATTTGTCAGGTCTTCACAGAGAATGCTGTTCATATCTACATCAAAGCTTCCACCGGTAAGTTTGCCCTTATCTACTTCCAGCGTTCCGTTGGTTAACTTTACCGTACCAAAATGCTCACCAGTTACTTTTTTTGCCTGCCACTTAACCGTGCTTTTTTGAATATCTGCTTTAAGAACAGCTGCTTTTTTACCTGGTTTACCACCATTGCCTGCTACAGAGATCTGGAAAGATAACAGACTGATGAACAGGAGAAATAATATTGATTTACTGATTTTCATACGATAAGGGTTGAAAGATTGTAAATAGGTTAATACTTAAGAATACACAAATATATGTATTTACAATAGATGTACCTACAAATATTATATATATTTAAATGTAATGTTTAAGTCAAAGTCCTTTAATCGTATCGTCCAGTTTTTTATCCCAAAAATTCAATATTTATAGTTGTTCCTGAAAATGAATGATTTAGTGCTGTTAAAAGTTGAAATAACTGAAAACAAACGTTTGCAAAGATCTTTCATTAATAGGGCTTAGAGTGAATTCTGGGATTATTACAAAAAAGGACAAATCTGTAAGAAGTAATATTATTAATAAAAAAATTACACAAACCTTATTACTGCATCTTAACTTGAACCCTTATCAACTACAGATGAACTAATAGCTAATTGCACCATGAAACAAATTGACTCCAAGTGTTTACAAGCCCTCGTTGAAGCCAGTAATTTAATTAATTTAGGCAAAAACCTAGAAGCCAACGGGCTCTTAGATGCACTTACCCCGGATGATGACATTACCAGGTTATGTGTACAATCTTTGCGGGAGCGGAATTCTTTAGCTACTCCCTTATACTTGAGAGATCAGGGTAAAGACGATAAGCAAATCAATGTATTTGATCTTGTATTAAAAGCAGTTCCACCAGTTCAGGCACTGAGTCAGACGGCTCTGGACATCATGAAAAATTTATATGATACCGGCGTACCTTCTTTTACGCACTTAAATGTAGGAATTGGCAAAGGGCATCTGGAAGTAAAAATGTTGCAGCAGTTAGCTTCCAGTTATAATAGAAAGCCAGATCTTATAAAAATTATAGGTATCGACATCGACCAGGAATCACTGGAAGAGGCTGGCCGGAACATTAGAAAAACGGTGTATAATCTGTTCCCGAATACCACAAAAATTGAATATATCCCTATATGTGCCTTTGCCGAACAAATTGAGCAAAGTGTATGGGATACTATCAAAAATCATCAGACGGAATTATTAGGAGCTGTATCTGCTTTCACCTTGCATCACCTGCCTACCGTAGAAAACCGCAACCATGTATTGCAATGCATTGCCTCCTGCGAACCATATTTATTCCTACTTATTGAGCCGGATGTAAATCACTTTACAGCTAATCTTACAGAACGCCTGGTAAACTGCTACAATCTGTTCGGTACAATATTTAAATTAGTAGATAAACAAGGATTGAATGAACAGGAATCAATAGCAATTAAATACAAGTTTTTTGGAAGAGAAATAAATGATATTCTGGGGAATGATGAGACTCAGCGCACAGAAAAACACGAAAAAGCTGACATATGGGCGAAGCGACTGATAGATGCCGGGTTTAGTTTACATAAATTCGCCAGAAAACTGGATCATCCTTCACTTAAACTTAAATATGAGAAAGATTATAAATTTGTTACCACAGAATTTGAAGGTACACCTATGGTAGCTATTATGATGGCCAGTTGCCAGGTATAAATATATAGAATAGTACAAAAAGAAGCGGAACTCTTGTAAAAGGAGTTCCGCTTTGTATTTTAATAGCTGGATAATTAAATAAAATCTACAGCTTTAACGTATCATTTATCTGAAATAATTATTACAAACTGGACAGCCAGTGAATAGCCTTGCTGTAATCGTCAAAATATTGAATCTGAAGAATATCGTCGGCCTTGCTTTTAAAATTATTCACCGAAACCTGGGTAAATACATTGGTAGGAAGGATAAAGGCCATATACTTTAAGCCATTCTTTACCATAATAGGCGTTGCATGACTGGCTACCCAATCGGTATCATCTTTCTTTACCACTGCAAAATCCTTGGTGTCGCTGATGAGTTTATTAATTTTTTTCTCTTCAAAATATAACACTGATTGCTTGATGCCTTCTCTGAACTGGTCGGAAGTAGCAAATCCTTTCCACCGCTGAATCAGACATGATAAACTTTCATCATGTTCAATTGTTAGATAGGGCTTTTGATATAAGATCATATTTAATGAATAGCTTAAAATTTTTTTAACGTTAGATTTAAGGTTTACAGCCTGAAAGCATTTAAGTGCTAATATATATATTTATCTCAAAAGCTTATGATATTGATAATAAAGATAAAATAAATTGTTTACCTGCACTGCGTAAGAAAGGAATGAAATAAATATTGTATTATTTGATGGGGCAACATCTCTGTTCCATAATTTTTATACCATAATTATTTTGTAAATCAGCCGATATAGTGCTGAAAGTATAAAAATTTACAGTTAATATCGTCAAATTAATTGTTTTGTTGTCTCTTACAAGAAATTTAGTTTACACATAATCTTTTACCTGTTCTGGCTAATGCTCATAGAATATGTGCAAAATGAATGTAATAAGTATCAAATTTTAGTAATAAACATTTCGTAATTTATTTTGCAATAGGGTATAAATCAGGAGTTCTACATCCACAAAGTTGATCCAATTATTTATTTCCTATCCGCATAGATGGCCAATCATTTTCAAAGCTAATAAGCAGTATTATAATAAGTTATCTTTTCTACTTTTCATTATCTGAAACAAAGAACGTAAAGCTTTTTACGATGAAGTATTTTTGGGCAAACCGGCTTGCTTATAAAATATAAATTATCACTATTACTCATTCAGTTCAAAAACCAATAATAAAGTAATAAGAGCCAGTAAAGAGTTTTCCAAAAGACAAAATCAGGCGGAAACTCAGATTCTTTCAAATAGAAATTACTATTTTTGAAGGTGCCGCCCCTGAATTGGGTGACAAATTTAATTGGATGACCCATGAATAAAAAATTGCATTACCTGCTTATATTGAGTTGTGTGCTACTACTGGCTGCTTGCGGCAATTCTGCCAACGACCGCCTGGAAAAAGCCTATCAGAAAACCCTCAAAAAAAATACCTCTGAACCGAGTACTGTAAAAGATAAAAGCGAACCCCTGCTGGAAAATCCTGTCACTGAGAAAAATGCAAGGGAAGTATTAACTGCCTATGGCAAAGCTAATCCCGAAAACCAGGTGATTATTCATACCAGGTTAGGAGATATTAAAATACGTCTGTTTGAAGAAACTCCATTACACCGGGCAAATTTTATCCGTCTGGCAAAAAACAAATTTTACGACCAGGGAGAATTTAACCGGGTAATTAAAGATTTTATGATTCAAGGCGGCGACTCCGACGACCGTAAAATGGGTATTAATAGGTATACAGTTCCAATAGAACCGAATGCTAAATTTTTTCATAAAAGAGGAGCTGTTGCTATGGCTAAATTCGATAGCCTTGCCGGGTCTTCTTCGCATTATTTTTTTATTGTACAAGGCACCAAACTTAAGGATTCCCAACTAGATGCCATCAGCAAAGAATTCAAACTTAACCTGACTCCGGAACAACGGCAAGCCTATAAAACTATTGGTGGGGTACCTCAGCTGGATGGACGTTATACTATTTTCGGGGAAGTAACTGAAGGGCTGGATGTGGTGGATAAAATCGCTTCGCTTAAAACGGATAAACGGGAATGGCCCCTGGAAGAAGTAAATATAAAAATGGAAGTACTACCCAGATAATTGCTATCTCAATTAAATTTTAAATGCGAAATGAAAGAAATATGATGGCATGAAGATTCTAACTATTCTCGTTTTCTTGTTCTTGCTGGCAGATGCAAGTGTTTTGTCAGCTCAGGATTACACAACTTATCACCAGCAAGTAATAAAAGCAGAAAATCTGATAGCTGATAAAAAACATACAGATGCCCTGCTTATGTATGAAAATATCTTCAGCAGTTATGACTTTGTATTTGTAAAAGATTACCAGGTAGCAACCCAGCTTGCCTTACTGGTGAATGATGTGCAAAAAGCTACACATTATCTCAAGAAGGGAATGGCGGCAGGTTGGAGTATAAAATCAATCAAACAGAATAAGTTTTTAGCAAAACTACGCAAGGAACCAGTATGGAAATCGATTAGAAAAGAATATCCATCCCTTCGCAAACAGTATGAAAATGGATTTGACCAGCAAGTTCGCAAGCAAGTAAAAAAGATGTTTGCCAGAGACCAATGGAAAGCTTTGGGAGCTTTATTCACCTTTACTCCAAAAAAACAAGATAGGTATGCAGAAAGAAGATTTGCTCCTCACAGTGAAAGGCAGATGGCAGAGTTTACACGGATTTTGCAGAAAAAAGGCTACCCCGGTGAAAAATTCATAGGTAATAATTATTGGATGGCCACTATTATGAGTCATCACAATTCTATTTCAACAGCATATGTTCAAAAAGATACACTGTACCAGTTTCTCAAACCGGCATTACTTATAGCTATCAGCGAAGGAAAAATGTCGCCCTGGGAATTTGCCATGATCGATGACTGGTATCTAGCAGTAAAATCTAACCGCACAGAAACAGGATATGGCTACATGAATTCTCCTGCCAGAGCAGAATTGAGCCAGGTAAATGAACTAAGAAATAAAATCGGACTTAATTCTGTAGAAACCAGAAACAGCCTGATTGATATCGAAAATTAGACAGGAATGAATCTGTATTTACCTGGAAAGCCCTGGCTAACCGGAAAAATACGCATTGAAGATTAATAGCTTATTCCTCAGATTAGCCTTAACTTATTATTATCTGAATGATTCGGCTATTTGAGAGAAGTGTAAATAAAAAGCCTTACAACAATGCTGTAAGGCTTTTTAATGCATTTTTGTAATCTTAATTATCATTTTTAGGTTTTTGCTTTGTTACATTTTCAGGCATACTGCCGTTAGCTGTTCCGTCATTGCCATCATTATCAGAATTCACATCATTGTTAGAAAGAGAATCGGCCCTGCTGGCTTCCTCAAACCGTTCTGTAGGAGCGGCATCCTTATTTTTCTGACGTTTCTTTTCTGTACTATCGCAAGCGCCAAACATCACCGACAGGCTTAGTAAACCTATCAGGGTATTTATTCTCATTTTTCTTCCAAAATATTCCATAGCTGTCAGGATTGATCGAAAATTAATTACCGGCTCAATGCGGCATTTGTATCATTCTACGTAAATAATCATTTGCTGTTACAAAATTATATTATTTAATGATGCCCGTCTGGGACATCCTATGAAAAGATAAAATGGCAAGTCCTTTTACCTGTTTTATGTAAAATAACTAAATGGCCAGGAAAGTAATTTTTACGGCTGAATTATCTGAATACTAAATTAACTCTGCACTTCTTTCCGTGATGTTAGCTGGCAGCAAAACAGGAGTGCAAGATATACCTACACAGGCTGTTCTGAATTTAGTTACATTTATATAGAAGACTTCTGATTGAAAGACCCGGAAAACAGGTTCAAGGAATAAACTCTTGTTCTGAATAAGTTTCAAACACATACGACCAAAAAAATCAGCTGTAAGCTTATAATCCATGTTGCAGAGGCGAACGATTGAGAATTCGAAGTCACATATTCAATACGTTATTAAAACTTTGGAATAAGATTTTGAACTCGATCTAATGCCATTGAAACGCAGCCAGAATGGAGGGGTATATACGCAGGATAAAAGCAGCATTTTCCAACGTGTGTAATGTAATACCAGAAAATGCAATATATCACTATAAAAATCTATACCTGCCAGGTATAAAAATCAGAATGATACATTAGTTGCCTTTTATACATACATGATACAAATTTTACAAAGGAACAGAACCATTTCAGAAACACCAGTTACCCCGGCAAACGAGGTACTAAATTCGCTCCCTTTTGCTTGTTACGCTGCTGATATTCATACAAATACTATACTGTATAGCAATTATCTTTTCTGTAAATTATGGCAATTAGAAAATCTGGAAAATGCTCTTCAAAAAGGAAAAGTCACGCATAGTGAATTGATTACACACCTCTCAAAGCAATTAATCCCTCAGCAAACCTTTACGCTTACGAATCAACTTGTGTTTGAAAATGGCCGATTGAGTGCTGAAGATGAACTTTTACTCAGTAATGACCGGGTTATCCGCAGAATTACAAGCCGGCTGGCATCAGGCAATCCCCATCAGTTTCTGTACACGTTTGAAGACATTACGGACAGGAAAATACAAGAGCAAGCCTTAATTAAAGGCAAACAGGATGCAGAAGAATCTGGGCTTGCCAAACAGCAATTTCTATCCGCCATGAGCCATGAAATCCGTACGCCTATGAATGCGGTAATAGGCATGACTCATTTATTAATGCAGGAAAATCCAAGGCCTGATCAGCTTGATAATCTGAAAACGCTTAAATTTTCTTCTGAGAACCTGCTGGTCCTTATCAACGACATTCTGGATCTGAGCAAGATTGAAGCTGGTAAAATGATATTTGAAGAGACAGCCTTTGATCTGAAAGAGCTCGTTTATAATATTAAAAACTCTCTTAACTATAAAGCTGACGAAAAAGGTATCCGGTTACATATCCGCCTCGATCCCACTTTGCCTAAATTGATGGTAGGCGATCCGGTACGTTTATCACAGGTACTCAATAACCTGATCAGCAATGCCATTAAATTTACAGAAAAAGGGGGCGTGACTATCGATATTATGCTGGAAAGCGAAGATATAGAAACCCTCAAGCTTAATTTTGCCATCATCGATACCGGCATTGGAATTTCGAAAGACAAGCTCGATTATATTTTTGAAAGCTTTACCCAGGAAAACACAGATATCACCCGCAGATTTGGAGGTACGGGTTTGGGGCTTGCCATTACAAAGCGCTTGCTACAACTACAAAACAGCCAGATTTATGTTGAAAGCAGTGTTGGAAAAGGGTCAGTATTCTACTTTACACTTGGGTTCAAAAGAAGCTTAAAAGAAGAAATTGAAACTGTGCATGAAGCCGTTGATTATGCCGGAACTGACCTGGGACATGTAAAACTGTTGCTGGTGGAAGATAATGAGATTAACCAGATTGTAGCCACCAAATTCCTTAAACAACTCAACATAAAACCTGATTATGCCAGCAATGGAAAGCTTGCTATTGATAAAGCTTCTATAAAAGCCTATGATATTATACTGATGGATTTACAAATGCCTGAAATGGGCGGTTATGAAGCAACCAGGGCTATTCGCAACTTAGGTGACAAAAATGCCCATATTCCCATTATTGCCGTAACAGCAGGTGTAATTTTGGATACACATAACCGGGCAATGGCGGCCGGCATTACAGATTTTACAGCCAAACCTATTAACCCCAACGAATTGTATCAGAAAATACTCAAATATATCCGTTTGAACGGCATAGAAGTTAAATCTACTGCACAAAAACAATTGCCAATGCCAGAAAAACATCCTGTAGCTACTTTACAACTGAATTATGAAGGCTTGCTGGAAGTATGCGCCGGTGATCAGGAAGCACAGTACCAGATGCTGAATTTATCTATCCATTCTTTCAGGCAATTTAAAACCAATTACCAGAATGCGCTTTCGACAAAAAATGAGGCCCAGCTTGAGTCTGCGGCTCATTATATGAAAACGTTGTTTCATATGCTGAATGCCAAAGCCTTAATTGATGAGATTGAACATGCCCGCAAGCTACTGGCAAATCCTTCTTCACTGCCGCAACTATTTGAGGAATCTGTTCTACAGATGAGTGGTTTTTGCAATACTATTGTAGCCGACCTGGAAATTATGTTACACAAAAGAATAAGCGCTTAGTTTCAGGCATACTACCTATACCTACATTACAGGTAATCCTGCCCGAATTCTGAAGCTACCTTGTAAATCATAAAGATTGTCAGCAATTCGGCTTTTTCTTCCTGGCTGGCTTCCGTAGGAAGGTATAGATAGTATTGCTGAACTTTATCTTGCGCTGAACGGCTTACACCACTTTTCTGGATCAGCGCTTTTACCTGGTTGTTCAGCCGGAGTTCTAAGGTATATCTGGGAGCAGATTGATGTATTGTAAAAGAAGTATACCCGGTCATGCCTTCAAATTTTTTAGAGCTTAAGGTAAAGTCGCCCAGTTGCAACCCCTCTGAAAAACACTTCACTATCACTTCCGGTTTCTCATCATTGGCTGGTAGAGTAGAATCTTCCCTCCTGTTTTTCCATTGAAAAGTCGCCCACATCTGGTAAGCAGCTTCATTAAAATCATTTGTAAGTAGCGCCCGGCAGGTATATCCATCTTCTGGTGAATGTATATTGCCAGTATAATTTCTGGTTAAACTTAGCTTCATGGCATTGGCATTTTTTTTCGCTGGCTGAAAATTATACCGGTTTTGTTGCGGCTGTCCTTTTTGCAAAGGCACATCTGGTGCAAATTCTTCCAAGGAAAATAGTTGTGCTTTTTCAAGGAACGCTTTGTATTTATCGTGTGAAATAGCTGGCCGGTCATAGGTGCGGACAGGTAATTTTTTGGATGTATATGCAAATGCAGCCGCCTGTGATACTTCAAAAAGTTGCTTCATATTAGTAGCACTTAATTCAGCGATCCCATATATGCCGGTTTCAGGGTTTACTCTGGTACGAAACGGAACAACGGTTGTACTTTCATATACGGGCTTATTTTCCCTGTTTGTTACCCGGATATGGCACGTCTGATTAAAGTTTTTCGATGGAATCCCAGTTTCATCCATAGATGTAGTGGTCAGATTAATTACCATATAAATATCTACCATCAGGTCACC
Source organism: Rhodocytophaga rosea (assembly GCF_010119975.1). Lineage (GTDB taxonomy): Bacteria > Bacteroidota > Bacteroidia > Cytophagales > 172606-1 > Rhodocytophaga > Rhodocytophaga rosea. The sequence continues at coordinate 6,331,481 of NZ_CP048222.1, read as the reverse complement.
TGTGGTTGCTGGTAAAGAAGTATTAGAAAGGGAAGCATTGCCTGTAACTTGGTACGTTACCGGATTAGATCTTGTAAACAAAACCTGGCTTACCCCAAACTTCTGTTTAAGTAATTGTTGTAAAGTAGTTTTAACCGAAGATTGCCAGAGCGTATCTGATTCTATATAATCCGGAAAACTCTCGTCACTCAAAATACTGCGCCAAGCCGGATAGATCCTGACTTCTTGCCTGATACTTGCAACAACCGCTGTATCCTGCGCAGAAGCCCTGCCAGCCATTGCGATAATACATATTCCTATCCAGAAAAAACCTTTCATAAACAGTAAAATGAATCTATTTAACCATAATTAATGGTCTAGGTTAATAATATACTATGGCAAGTTAAGGGTTTTGACTGTATATCCTGTTAAGCCTCGTCGGGGAAAATATATCCTTCCTCGATACATAAACGAATAGATTATAACATACTGGGTTTTGTTTGTTAGTTTTACTTTTCAAAACTATTTGAACCGGCGCATGAGTTACTTTAATTATTTTAGCATCTACTCCTGCAACCTTATTTACATCAAACGCTTTTTCGTATAACTTTATGATCACCAACCCTATTTCCTACCTGAAAGCTGCTACGCTTGTATGCTCGCTTCTCTGGGCATCTGCGTGCAATAATACGGCAGAAAAACAAGCGGATACCCAAGAACAAGCTCTCCAATCGGGGATCGAATTTGAAAACATGGATACGCTTGTGAAACCCGGCGACAATTTTACTGCCTATGCCAATGGTAACTGGGCAAAAAAAACAAAAATTCCGGCTGACAAATCTTCGTATGGCGCTTTTCACATGCTGGACGATAAAGCACAGGAAGATGTAAAAGCAATTATTGAAGCGGCTGCCTCCGGAAAGTTTACTGACGGATCTGACGAGCAGAAAATTGGTGATCTGTACGGGTCTTATATGGACATGAAAGGGAGAGATTCTTTAGGAATTGCTCCATTGGCTGCCGAATTCAGTAAGGTGAATGCCATCGCCAGTCACAAAGACCTGCCTGCGTACTTTGCCTATGCCAATCAGATGGGAAATCTGGTTCCATTTACCCTGGGTGTAGAAACGGATTTTAAAGATCCTAAGAAATATATGCTTCATACCTGGCAGGATGGACTGGGTTTGCCCGACAGAGAATATTACTTTCTCAATGATGCCAAATCGAAAGACATCCGCAGTAAGTATGTAACCCACATTGAAAATATGCTCAAACTGGCAGGAGTTTCTGACAGCAAAACGAAAGCAAGAAAGGTTATGGCTCTGGAAACAGAAATGGCTTCCAAACACATGAAAAAAGAACAAACCAGGGATATTGTGGCCTTATATAATAAGTATGCAGCGAAAGATTTAAAAAACCTGATGCCTCATTTCGACTGGAATACGTATTTAAAAGCCTCTGAGGTAGAAAAGCAGGATAGTGTAGTGATAACACAGGTAGAATATACCAAAAGCCTGAACAACATCCTTAAAAACACACCAATTGACACCTGGAAAACCTACTTGACCTGGAGTGTGGTACATGGCTCGGCTACCATAGTAAATACAGATTTAGATAAAGAAAATTTTGAGTTTTACAGTAAAACACTCAATGGAGTACAAGAGCAACGTCCGCAATGGCGCAGGGCGGTGGATATGGTAAACGGCAGTATGGGAGAAATGGTAGGCAAGGTATATGTAAAAAATCACTTTCCGCCACAAGCGAAAGAACGGATGGAGGCGCTTGTAAAAAACCTGCTGAAAGCCTATGAAAGTAGTATTAAGGAACTCGACTGGATGGGTGAAGATACCAAAAAACAGGCACTGCATAAACTGAGTAAATTTACGCCTAAAATTGGCTATCCGGATAAATGGCGGGATTATGCTGAACTTAAAATTGCAAAAAACGACTTGTATGGCAATGCAAAACGGGCTACACTTTTTGAATATAACCGCAATATTAAAAAACTGGGCAAACCTGTAGACCGGGATGAGTGGGGCATGACGCCACAAACCGTAAATGCCTACTATAATCCGCCTTTGAATGAGATTGTTTTTCCGGCTGCTATTCTACAACCACCCTTCTTCGATATGAATGCGGAAGATGCGGTAAATTATGGCGGGATTGGCGGCGTAATCGGCCATGAGATCGGGCACGGCTTCGATGATCAGGGAAGCACATTTGATGGAGATGGGGTGATGCGCAACTGGTGGACTTCAACAGATTCATTAGAGTTTAAGAAGCGGACCACTTCGCTGGTTTCCCAATACAATGCATTTAAAGTATTTGATGATCTGAATGTAAATGGAGAATATACACTGGGTGAAAACATTGGCGATCTGGGTGGATTAAGCATTGCACTCAAAGCATATAAAACCAGCCTGAATGGCAAACCTGCTCCGGTGATTGATGGATTTACCGGCGATCAACGGGTATTTATTGGCTGGGCGCAAGCCTGGTTGAATATTGCCAGAGCAGAATCTTTGAGAAACCAGGTAAACACTGATCCGCATTCCCCTGCCAAATTCCGGGTAAATGGCGTGGTACGGAATATTCCTGAATTTTACACAGCTTTCAACATTCAACCCAGCGATTCATTATACCTGGCGCCAGAGAAACGGGTTAAAATCTGGTAGTGAACCAGAAGTTTACTACCAGATTTCTGTTAACAACTAATGGCTGCATCTTTAAAGGTGTGGCCATTATTTGTTATATGATCTTACAAAGAATTATGTTCTCTATAACGTTCAGGAAAGAAATAAAGCATCGTTTCTTTTGGTATCTAATCTAAAATCCTTTCAACCTGTAATATGAATTCAGTGATAGAAATAACAGAGAGAACGAATAGCCATTAACCATTTATATTTTACCATCAATTTATTACGTCGGCTTTTCTATTGTGCCTGTGATTGCACATACCTGTTTTCCATTCCAAAGACAATATTCAGCTTTTTTTTAAGCAGTACTCTACCTGTGCTTATCTACTTATGCGCTTATCTTACTTTAGGGAAAAGAGAGTTTAAAATGCAGGAACTACTTTAATCACCCTGGTTATTTTTGATCTATTCCCCTGATAGGCATACATTCCCATACAATACTGGTTATCAGTTGAATGACCTGCTTTATTAAGTTTCAGGACTATTTACTCAACTCCTACTATCGGATGAAAAATTTCTATATTCAATACCTGGCAAAAATTTTCGCCGTAGCTACACTACTTGGTTGTCTTATTTCCTGCACACAGGAAGTGGCTACTCCCACTGATAAGTCTGGGGAGGTAACGGCTTTCTGGCAGAAAGCCGCTATGCCCAACCAGCCCCGTAATGAAGGCATTGTAGGCTTACTGGCTGATGGAAGAGTGATTCTAACCGGAGGGTATTTATCAAATGGAAGTAGTTCAAGTTCTCTGTCAACAGAAGTGTATGATCCGGTTACAGATACGTGGACGATTGTTTCTGACAAAAGCCCGGAAGGCTCACCAAGTGGATTTTTCCGGTTAAAAAACGGGCATATGATTTTATTCAACAGGTCATCGGCTATTGTAAATGTATTCGACCCGGTTAAAAATCACTTTTATTCTATCGGACAACATGGTGGCCTCATTGGGGACTGGCTCACGGTTAGTGGCGCATGCGAACTAAGTAATGGAAAGGTGATTATTGTAGGCCGCAGTTCGCTGACAGTTTGGGACCAGCAGCAATCATTCAAAACTTTTAGTTTGAACAGCGGCACAAGCAGTGTACGGTTTGGTACCGTACATCAATTGCCCAATAGCAACCAGTTTATGATACTCGGCAATAGCTATTACCAGGGAAAAGCCATCATATATGAGTTAAATTCAAGCGGTCAAAACGAGCCCATACAGCTTGGTAATCCATTTAATATTGCAGGTATTAACACCCAGTCTGCTGCTACAGGCAATGGCAAACTCTTGCTGATGGGTGGTTCACTGGGAACTACAGTTAATAATGGCGCTATTCCGCCAACGCTTTTTAATCCGGCTAATAATAGTTTAACCAAAGTAATGAATACGGAAGGAGGCTTTACTGCTTTTTCGATGGGCATGCAAACGGTGATTGGTACTGATGAAGTGGGTAACATCTGGTTTACCGATGAACGCCTGCAACGGTATAAATTTGATTTAGCCAGCGAAAAAGTAGTATTAATGGGCAACCCCTTTGATTCCACTAAAGTTGTACCTTCTCCTTTTACTGAAACGTATATTTCATCTATTATCCTTAAGGATGGCCGTACATTGGCCTTTGACAAGGATCAGGCATGGATTTCTAAACAACCCTAGTGCCAGCGGACTTTAGCCAATAAAATATCGCACGTAATCTATTTATCCTCGCAGCCTTCAGTCAGAAATAATGGCATTAAAGTAATTGTTCCTGCTTTTATGAACCATACTAACATGTATTCTTTCTGGCTGACTGTTTCAAATTCATTTTACTACTGTAAAGTTATAAGAACAAACAAAAGTTGTGTCTTTTCCATTTAAATTGAATCTATACCTGACACTTAGGTACTTTTCTTTTTTTGCAAGCTTTTTTAAATCTTCATTTACAACAGAGATTATGTAAGTTGTTTAAGGCTGTCTAATAACAGCCAGTCCGGCTTTTATAGTAACCACCCTGCTTTTTCCATTTGACTCATAAATGGTAGCCGCTATTATATCTTCAGATAGTTTTAACACTCTGGCAGATTGAGATAAATAAGCAGAGCCATAGTAAAATTCCTGTTTGCTCTTTTTCCCGTTTTTGTGTGTAAGTATGGCGTACTGGTCAGATGGCAGGAGTTTAATGGATTCAGTGGTCGATTTATACGTGAATGACTCCAGGCTATCGGCATTACAAGCTACCAGTACCAGCGGATTACCTTTACTATCCATAAGTTCTGCTATTCCTTTGGCATCTTTGTTTACAAAAAAACCACTTTTGGTCACTGGCACCGGAGAGAAATCACCTTTGCCATCTCCTTTCAGCAACAAGCCCACAGAAGCATCATACTGGCCGGTTTGTACTTCGGCAGCATACGAGTTTCCAGTCAGCAGCACATCCAGTTGTCCATCTCCATCAAAATCCCGGGAGAGCATACCGAAAACTGGGGCAACCTGTGCCTGTATAGGAAGCGGCCTCATTACAAATTTTCCATTTCCCTGGTTTTCTATATATGCCGACTGAAAATATTCACTTCTTACCACCAGCGCTCCTTCCAGTTCTTGTTTTGTTAATACTTTATCTAACGTTGCTTTTCCATACTGTTCATACCTGGGAAAACGGCCCCGCATGCCGTTGATCTGGTCAATGAGGGCATCGCGGGGATGAGTGGGATGGTTTTCCCCCATAATATAATAGCACAAGATCGGGTCAATGCTGCCGTTCTGGTCATAATCCTTGGCATACACACAAACTGGCTCCTTTTCCGAAGCTTTGTATTTGGTATTTAGTCCCAGATTTCCGGCTACATAATCCATATCCCCATCCTGGTCGAAATCTCCGGAGGTGAGGCTATTCCACCATCCGGTAGCCTGGGCGGTTCCGGCATTGTTGGTAACATTAGTTAATCTGCCATTTTTATTCTCAAAAAAACTCACTGGCATCCATTCGCCGGTAACGATCAGGTCTATCTGGTTGTCATTATTAAAATCTGTCCACAGAGCAGCTGTTACTAAACCTGGCTTCTGTAATTCCTGGCAAAGCTGGGCCGTAATATCTGTAAACTTTCCGCCATTGTTCTGTAAAATGTAACTTCTGGCAGGCATCGGATATTTCCCAGGAACAATGCGGCCCCCTACAAATAAATCGAGGTCACCATCCTGGTCATAATCTGCGGCGGTTACACAAGAACCACTGGTACGCATCTCAGGTAAGGCAGCAGACTGGTGCGTAAAATTTCCTTTGCCATCATTTACATACAGCCGGTCCTGGTAATAGGCGGAATTTTCTTCAAACTCACTGCCACCGCTTGCCACATATAAATCCAGGTCACCATCCTTGTCGGCATCAAAAAACAGGCTTCCCATGTCTTCTTCCCGTTGTTTGGCAACCTCATGGCTTTCGAATGTACCCGAAGAAGATTGAAAAAAGAGAACACCAGATTTTCCGGCAGCGCCCCCTACATATACATCATCCAGTCCATTGCCATCTGCATCCCCCACTGCTATGCCCGGACCATTCTGCGAGAATTTATGCGGTAACAGGGGTTGAATCTTAAAATCTACATAGTCTGATTCCTGGTGTTTATAAACCAATCCATTTCTGCCGGAAATATTAGTGAACAGGGTTTGAGAGGGAATGTGAGCAGGAACTTGAACAGACTCTGGAACTTTGGATTGTTTGTAATCGATTACCAGGCGTTGTTTAGCCGCAACATTGTACAACTGTTGTAGTTTACCATCCGGCCAGGTAACAGTGAGTGTATCCACTTTTGTTATCGAACCCAGGCCAAAATGGATGAGCGGATCTACCGTGGATTTGTAACCTCTGTATAAGGTTTGTTCCTGAAATTGCTTTTTGCCGCCACTCACGAGCTCAATTTTAGTACCTATCCCATGTTTGTTCAAATCAGTACCGATTAGTTCTATCTGCAGATAAGTATGAGTAAGCACTTTATCTGCATTATTGCGGTAAATAGAAGCCTTCTGGTCAATATTATTCACCACCAGATCCAGGTCACCATCCTGGTCTAAATCGGCATAGGCAGCTCCGTTAGAATACCCAGGTTCGCTCATGCCCCAGGTCAGCGATTTGTCTTCGAAGGTAAGGTCGCCTTTGTTGCGGAAGATATAATTATGCACATTGGCTCCGGCTAGTTTATCCAGTTCACCGGCCATTCTTTTTTTATTTGTCTCATCTGTACCAAACATGGAATTTTCACGGCTATAGGTGATAAAATCCATATTGGTTACATCCTTGCGGTAGCCATTGGTAATCAGCAGGTCTTTCAGGCCATCGTTGTCATAATCGGCAAACAAGGCACTCCAGCTCCAGTCGGTATTGTGAATGCCTGCCAGCTGGCCAATTTCGCTGAAAGTGCCGTTGCCATTATTGAGTTGCAGGGTATTACGAATATACTGCGGAATATAGCCGTATTGCAGCGTTTGTTCAAAACGGTCGTAGTTGGGAGCAGGAAACATAGTTTTCTGACGCAGGTTGTCTTCCGGCAACATATCCAGCACGACTATATCTACCAGTCCATCATTGTTATAATCAGCTACATCAGTTCCCATCCCATTATGGCTCTGGTGTTTCATATATCTGGCTGCGGATTCTGTAAACGTACCGTTCTGGTTATTAATCCATAAGAGGTCGTTGGTGAGAAAATCATTGGCAACATATACATCGGGCCAGCCATCCTGGTTAATGTCACTCACGGCCACTCCCAGGCCATACCCTTCCACCAGAATACCTGCTTCTTTCGAAACATTCGTAAAGGTATGATCGCCATTATTGCGGTACAGCCGGTCGGTGCTTTTGCCTTCGCCCTTTGTAAACTTCGGGCGGGTGATGTTGCGGTTAAAGTTCTCGTAGGCATTGGTAAGCAGATACATATCCAGGTCGCCATCATTGTCGTAATCAAAAAAAGCAGCTTGTGTACTATATCCGGTATCAGCCAGACCATATTCCTTTGCCTTTTCTGTAAAAGTGCCGTTGCCATTACTCACAAAAAGCAGGTTGGCGCTTTGCGTACTATCTTTCCCGGCCACACACACATACAGGTCCAGCAATCCGTCTGTGTTGATATCTACCATCGCTACGCCAGTTGTCCATTTGGTAGTACTTACGCCTGCTTTTTCTGTAATATCTTCAAACTGAAAATTACCTTTGTTCAGATAGAGCTTGCCCGAAACCATATTGCCGGTAAAATAAATATCCGGAAGACTGTCATTATTAACATCCCCTACAGCAACTCCTCCCCCATTATAGATATAATCGAAATTGAGCGCATTCATGCTATCGCTGGTGGTGATGGTATTGGCGAAAGTGATTCCTGTTTCAGATGCAGGAACTAATTCAAACAGCCGGGAATCGTTGTTAGGTCGGCAAGCCGCCAGAAGAAGTAAGCTGACAACTAAAGTATAAGCAATTTTCATAAGACTGGTGAAAAGACAAATTCAGGCATCCCGGATAAATTACAAAATTACTCATTATAATGATATAAATAGGTTTCAATACAGCTTGTTTTTAAGATTAAACTTGTCCTGAGTATAGGAGAGGAAGATAAGATGAGAGAAAACAAAAAAGCATTAAGTAAAGCTACCTAATGCTTTTTATCCTTTAAACAAAATAAAAATTATTACTCTTAATTTAGTTGTACTTTCGAACTCAGATCCGGTTCATATTCGATCCGCTTTATTAGTGAATAACTTATAGCGGAAAAGAACCCATAAGATGTATAATTTCAATATTAAATTATGTTTTTGAATTATCCTTCCTGTACCCTCCTGCTATTTTAATATAATTATGAACCAATCAAATTCCTTTTCTAAAATATTACCCCTTTTTCTGCAACAAGCTGTATTGGAAATAGGATTTACTGAGTTTACTCCCATCCAGGAGGAGGTAATTCCCCTTATTCTACAAAGGAAAGATATAGCTGCTCAAGCAGAAACAGGCAGTGGCAAAACAGCCGCCTATGGACTGTCACTGTTACAGCAGGTGAAAATTCCGCTTACTCAAGTACAATTTCTGGTGATCGTGCCTACCCGTGAACTGGTGATGCAGGTACAAAAAGAATTAAAATCGCTGGGTAAATATACTTCCGGGCTAAAAACAGTGACCGTTTATGGGGACATTCCTTCCGGGAAGAGGTAAATTCGTTCAAACAACCCCCTCAGTTTCTAATTGCTACGCCTGGACGCGTGCTCGATCATTTGCAACGGAATACGTTCGATCCAACATATATAAGTGGCATCGTTCTGGATGAAGCAGATAAACTATTGGCATTAGGCTTTGAAGAACAGCTCAAACAGATCATAACCTACCTTCCGGCAAACAGGCAAAATCTCCTGTTTTCGGCTACTTTTCCTCCGGCTGTCGAACAACTGGTAAAAGCTGTGTTGAATTACGCTGTTTTTATCCGCACCAATGCTGCCGCTAATCCAGACAAAATTGAATTCAAAGCTTTCCGTATTTCTGCTGAAGCCAAGCCATCTTTACTATTGCGGCTTCTTTCTACACTCAAACAGGAGAGAATCGTTATTTTTTGTAACACCAGAGAACGGGTGGATGAAATAGCGGATTTGCTGAAACGGCAGGAATTTCCGGTGGCAGGTTTACATGGAGCGATGGATCAGCCTACCCGTGATCAGGTGATGGCAAAATTCAGAAATGGTTCTATCTCCTATCTGGTAGCCACAGATCTTGCCGCCAGAGGTTTACACATTGAAGAATTGAATGTAGTGATACATTTGGAAATCCTGCGGGAAGAAGCCAGTTTCCTGCACCGCAGCGGCCGGACCGGAAGAGCCGGCAAAAGTGGAGTAGTGTATTTATTTTTATCAGAAACGGAAGAAAAATACCTGCAAAAATGGCAACAAATAAAAGATATACACTGGCTTCATCAGAAATCACTTTCTGAAACCAGAACCACCATGGCAACCACCCCTGAATTTATTACCATTCATTTGAAAGCAGGCAAGAAAGAAAAGATGAGCGCTGGAGATATTGTAGGGGCTATTCTGGCAAAAACCCAGTTACAGGCTAATCAGATCGGCAAAATCGAAATATTCGACCATTTCAGTTATGTGGCTGTTCCTTTTGAGGAAGGTAAAGCACTCGTTGATATACTCAATCAGGTAAAAATCAAAGGCAATAAGATCAGGGCATCTCTGGTGAAGTAATAGGTATGGAATATATGCGGTTTAAATGCTTCCATATTTACTGACCATCGTAACATAAACGACAACAGCCCGGGAAAGCCAGGCTGTTGTCGTTTATGATATATATCTAGTTCTATGATAAAAATATTCTCGTATTCTCTACCTCTGACCTTATTTCTCCATTGTAGTTAGTCTGAAAATAAAGCCGGTTGGCTCAGCATTACGCATATTCAATTCGTCACCATCTTTAAGAGGCATTTTCGTAAAAGTATTGATCCCTTCAAAAGTCTGGTAAGATTCCTCTGTTTTACTGGAACTGCCATCTTTGTAATGCAGGGTAAAAGTAGGAAAGTCCATCCAGTCACCTTTAAAATCGAAGTCAAGCTTGCCATTCTGATCGATGCCACCAACCATATCAGTAATATGTATACCTGTAGCTTCGCCGGTCGCTGAGTAGAAATCAGGCAGACAAGATTCTATACCAGATACCATTCCATCATCTTCACCCTTCACTTCCACGTTCGTGATTTTACCATTATTATCGAGTTCAAATTCTATCTTCGTAGTAGCTGTATAGGTGAATGCAGCAATCGCACCAGGCGTACAAGTGCTGGTACGCAGCCACTCAACGTCCATCACCCATTTAAACATTTTTACTGTAATGTTAGATATCAGAATAATTTTGCTGCCCGAAGGTCCATCCATCTCTACAGACACCGCTACCGGATTTTGTGCAGGCACAGAAGCTGGTGCTTTATAGCTCATTTTAGCGCCCAAAGCACCGGATAAGCTACCGTTGGCACCGGAAGTTGGTCCTGCTTGGCCGTTCAGTCTCCAGGATTTGACTTTACTTGCATTTGCTAATTCTTCCCCTTCTACCAGGATTTCAGAATCATTCCCGGTGGGGATACGGAAACTCACCAGCCGCACCTGTAATTCAACCCCTTCATTAATCTGAACGGAAGCCTTACCAGGAATCAGTATATATTTTGTGAATAAAGCCTGGTCTTTGAGTTCTTTCAGGTTGCCAGTTACTTTTTTCTGGGCTGCATCTACCGTTACATCCTCTTTAAACTTCCAGGCACCATTGGTATTCTGGTATGCCATTCTCAACGCTTCCGGATTAGTACCCTCTACCTCAGCATCGGTATAATTAATGGTATAGGTAGCAGACTTTTCTAATTGCAATCCCGCTGGCGTTAAACGATAGGCAACCCCTATGCCATTGAACATTTTGTTGGAGACTGGCTGAATGCTAACGTTTGTGCTGCCTGCTAAAGCACCGGCAGGTATATCTATTTTAATTCTTCCATCAGCAGACGATATTGAACCTCCTTCTTTTCCAATAAGCACACTTACCGGAGTTCCTTGGGGTGCACCAATTTCTGTTACTATTTCGGTAGGTGGTTGTGGTTCCGGATCTTTACCCGGGTTTACAGGGTTGGGCTGATCGTCTTTTTTACAAGCCCAGAATGAGGCGATACAAATTAAGAATACGAATGCTTTTTTAATAGGTGTACTTGTTTTCATGGATGTGTATAGATTTTCGGGGGCTGCCAGGCTTGCAGCTAAAGCATATATGTGTATGTGTTGTTTTCGTGATTTTGTGACTTTATGGAAGGATATTGTTTTTGTAAACCGGCTACAGCTTATTTTATTGATCAAATGCATTACGCCGGGATGAACGGATAAAAGATGGCCTGAAACTCTATATATCTGATAAAGGCTTCTTTTTTCAAAAATGTTATCTTTATTTACCTATCGTATTTGCAACATTATTGCAAATGTGTATTTTTGTACGCTCATCTAAGAAATGTTCAATAATGACGGGCTTGGGAGAAACGCTGCAATTCATATTTAACAAAGGTTTATTTTTTCTGGTATGGATACTGCCTGGCTTTCTTTATGCCCAGTCAGCCCAGCATACGAGAGAAGATTGCCACTATCATATTCATGGAATAGTAGTAGATCAGGCCAGAAAACCGATTGCTGGCGCTACCATTATTATAAAGGAGCTTGCTAAAGGAGATGCAACTAAAATCAACGGCGAGTATAAAATTGAAGATATCTGCGCGGGATCGTATACGATGGTGTGCAGTTATATTGGGTACGAGCCAGACACTGTGATCATCCAATTGTCGGAGAGCAACAAATATCTCACGCAGAATTTCCGGCTTAATGAAAGGGATATTGAACTCCAAACGATTACGATTGTAGAACAGAAATTGCCAATACCGGCCTTACAACCCACAGAACAATTGCAGGGATTAGAGCTGGAGAGTACCCGGGGAAAATCACTGGGCGAATCTCTGAAAAGTATTACCGGCGTTACCACCATCCAGACCGGCCCTTCTATTTCCAAACCCGTGATTCATGGCCTGCACAGCAACCGTATTTTAATTTTAAATGCCGGTATCCGGCAGGAAGGCCAGCAGTGGGGCTCGGAACATGCCCCTGAAATTGATCCGTTTGTAGCTTCGAGTCTTTCGGTGGTAAAAGGGGCAGCTGGTGTACGTTATGGGCCTGATGCCATTGGGGGAGTTATTCTCGTGGAACCTGCTCCGCTTCCTATAACACCTGGCTTGGGAGGTGAATTAAATCTGGTGGGCTGGTCGAATAACAGGCAGGGTGTTGCATCGGGAATTCTGGAAGGAAATTTAAAAAAGGCCAGTGCCTGGAGCTGGCGATTGCAGGGTACCGCTAAACGGGCAGGAAATGCCAAAGCTCCCGGATATTACCTGAAAAACTCTGGCGTACAGGAATTTAATTTCTCTTCAGCTGTAGGCTACCGCAAAAAAAATGTGGGTGGAGAAATCTTTTATAGCCGTTTCCAGACGAAGAATGGAATTTTTGCTGGCGCACATATTGGCAATATAACCGATCTGGAGAGAGCCATCGAATATGGAGCACCTCTGCCAGAATATGAGTCGGGGTTTTCTTATAAAATCGGAAGGCCTTACCAGCAGGTAACCCATCAGCTTTTGAAGGCAAAAGCATTTCTTACTTCCGCTCATCTCGGAAAGTTTACCCTTACCTATGCCAGGCAGCATAATTACCGGGGCGAGTATGACCTGCACCGTCCCAGAGGCAGCAACGAAAATACGCCTGAACTTGAATATACCCTACGTACCCATACTGCGGATCTGATCTGGGAACATAAACCCATCAAGCAGTTCATTACCGGCAGTGCAGGCATTACTACCTTCTGGCAAAGCAATGTAATTGGTGGGCGTTACCTGATTCCTAATTTCCGGAACCGGGGTATTGGGGTATTTGTAATTGAAAGGATAACCCAGAAAAAGTGGGAAGCAGAAGTAGGCATCCGCTATGATTACCGCCTGCTGGAAGTATTCAGGCTCCGGAATGGTGTCCGCTATGAACCTACTTTTCATTTCAGCAATTTCGCGGGTTCTGTAGGAGCTTCTTACAAACTCAATTCTAACCTTTCTTTTTCAGCCAACCTGGGAACCGCCTGGCGTCCGCCTGCCATTAACGAACTGTTCAGCGATGGTGTACATCATGGAGCAGCTGCCTATGAGAAAGGCGATACTTCTTTGGTTCCTGAAACGGCATATAATTTCACTGTAAGTACCCGGTATGAGCATGAAAAGTGGAATGCAGAAATTGGTGTGTATCAGAATTATATTGACCAGTATATTTACCTGATGCCGGTTTTTCCGCCGGTACTTACTATACGGGGTGCTTTTCCTTCCTTTCGCTATACTCAGGTAGATGCGGTTTTCAGAGGCGTAGATGCGATGGTGAGTTATAAAGTTCTTACTTTTGCCACTCTCCAATCTAAACTATCTTTAATCCGGGCCATCAACCGCAGTACAGATCAGCCTTTGCCTTTTATACCGGCAGACCGCCTCGAAAATACAGTTAAGTTTGATATTCCACATATAGATAAACTCAATCATTTACACCTGCAGATTGCCTTAAGTAGTGTGCATGTTTCCAAACAGCGACGTACACCAGCCAATAGTGATTATGCACCAGCGCCGGAAGGATATACGCTTTTTAATGCCGAAACCAGTTTTTCGTTACCGGCCTTGCATCAGGCAGAAATTGGCCTGGGTGTGAGCAATATTTTTAATACCAGTTATAAAGATTATCTAAACCGCTTCCGGTATTTCACCGACGAAATGGGAAGAAACTTTACGGTACGGCTGAAATTCAAATTTTAATTAATCTATACCAGCAATTAATAATTAACTAACTGATAACCACCTAAATTTCACATGCTATGTTAAGAATCACCAAACATTTCCTGCTTTTAGTACTGTTTTCATTTCTTGTAACCAGTTGCGACAAAGACGAAGAAAACCCAATTGAGGAAAATGAAGAAGAACTGATCACCACCGTTAAACTAACGCTAACAAATAAATCCAATGCCTCAGAAACGGTTACAGCTACCTGGAAAGATCCGGAAGGAGATGGTTCACCCATCATAACCGGCCTGACACTGAAGCCTGGAACGACATATGACGGCAGGATTGAATTTCTGGATGAGTCGAATCCGGCGAATGTGAAAGATATTACAGATGAAATTGAAAAGGAAGGTGATGCCCACGAGATATTTTATACTGTAACTGGTGCTGCCATGAATGTAAACAAAACAGATGCAGATAACAAAGGCTTTCCTCTTGGATTGACAACTACTTTTACTGCCGCTACTACCAGCAGCGGTACGCTAACCATTACGCTCAAACACAAACCCGATGGACTCAAACAAGCGGGAGATGATATAAATGTAGGCTCAACCGATGCTGAACCTGTGTTTCCGGTTTCGATTCAATAACTAAGTAACATTTATTAACTGAATCATCTAGAAAGCCTGCTGAATGAGCAGGCTTTTTCTTGCGTCATTTTCTTTATGTTGCTCACGCCGTTCTCTCCTTTATCGTTTTAAATACAGACCCACGTCCTAAATTCTACCTGATTTTTATTTATAAAAACGGTACATATTCCTGATCTCAATTATCAGGTTCTCTTATCCTTTAGACCTTAGGAGAAGTTGGCAGGATTGATATAATTATAGTTGTATGATTAACTTCCAGCTATCACCTTATTCTTTTACTGAACCGGAAAATACCGCTTGGCAGGAATAGCTTTCACAAGCAAACCGGCTTTGTATCAGAAAATAGCATATCAGCTTATACTCATAAATATACCTGGCATAAAGTATTGACTATCATACAATAAACGATAATATTTACGGATATTTTCTTCTCTGCAGCAACAGCAAACTAGCTGATTTTCAATTTCTGATTCCTGATTTTACTATTTAGCTGATTACTCCATGATTCAGGATTCTGAAAGGCTGTCTACCTAATGAATTAGCCTTGTTATGCAGCGTTTATTCAATGGATTTGTCAGTATAATACCCACTTCAACAACTAACATATGATGAGCTTAAAACTTTACCACCTGCAACTGATACTACTCACATGCACTCTTTTTACAAAGGCATTCGGACGGCAATCAGACACTCAATTTATTAAAACCATTGGTACTGTAAATCTTGTTGAACAATCTGGCCAAAACGTGTTTACAGGCAGTTTTTTTAATAAAACAGATATGGCTACAGCTTATCTTTCAGGAGAAGAAACGTATATAACTGCAAACACAGGTATTGAACCTATTAAAGTGTACCTGTCTGAAGATACACTAGCACCGGTGCTAACCTCTTTCTCGCCAGATAACGGTGCCACCGAAATAGCCACAAACACGTACCTTGTACTTGTCTTCAGTGAAGAAATAATAAAAGGAACGGGAAATATAATCGTTAGCCAGGGGGGAATTACACAGGTTATTCCCGTGAATAATGCAGTGATAAGTGTGGCTGGCAATCAGGTTACCATCGTTCCGGATAGTTTTACTAACAATTCCACTATTTCAATAAGTATCACAGCAGGAACTTTCAAGGATCTGGCAGGAAATGAGTTTGCTGGATTAGCTGAAGGGGAATGGATTTTTACAACGGTGGGCCAGGCAGATATACCTTCTGCCCTAATTTCCTTCTCTCCCATGAATGACGAAAATAATGTATCGGTAGACGCAACCCTGAGTATTACTTTTAATGAAGAGGTATTTGTAGGGTCGGGAGAGATCACTATTAAGCAGGGCAACACTACCCAGATCATTGAACTTTCCGACGAAAGAGTAAGCATTGCGGGTACTACTGTTACTATTAACCCAGATAATTTCCCTGGTAATACCTTAATTACAGTAAGTATTCCTTCCAGTGCTTTTGTAGATGTCACTGGTTATGAGTTTGCAGGAATTACGGATGGTGAATGGAGTTTTACAACGGTAGGCCAGGCAGATACACCTCCGGTTATCACCAGTTTTTCTCCGGAAAATACGGCAGGGAATGTACCAGTAAATGCCAGCCTAACCATTTCATTTAACGAAGAGGTGTTTGTAGGGTCGGGGGAGATTACTCTTACACAAGGCAGTAGTACCCAAATACTTCCCCTCACCGACGAAAGGATAAGCATTGCCGGGAATACAGTTACCATCAACCCGGATGATTTTCCATATAGTACAAGTATTACAGTAAGTATTCCTTCCAGTGTATTTGTAGATTCCATAGGGTATGAATTCGCTGGTATTGTGCCTGGTGAATGGAGCTTTACCACCGTATCCCAGCCTGAGCAATCTGTGGTAAAATTCATCCTGGTAAATGCCGATACTGACCGCCCTCTGATGCCGCTCGAAGAAGGTGATGTAATTGACCTCTCCAAACTTCCCACCCAGAACCTGAATATACAGGTAATTACCAATCCGGGTGTGGTGGGAAGTGTACTGATTGATTTGGATGGAAAGCTAGTGGTAGAGAACCAGCTTCCGTATGCCTACGGTGGAGGTGCCGGCACGAATTATAATGCTATCACCCTGCCGGTAGGAAATCATACACTTACGGCAACTCCTTATTCGGAACGGACGGCTTACACAGCTACCACCGGAAATGGATTGAAGGGTAAGGAACTCACCATACACTTTACAATAACTGGCACGTCCGTAAACAGCTTAGTGCTGCTCAATGCCGATACAAATGAAGATATCCTGGCGTTGAAGAATGGAGATGTGATTGACCTGGCTAATTTTCCTGCTGAAAATCTGAACATACGGGCCATTACAAACCCGGAAAGGCTGGGAAGTGTGGTATTCAAACTTAATGAACTTTCAATCCGGGAAAACCATTTTCCCTATGCCATTGGCGGCGATATAAACGGAGATTTCCGTTCCTGGACTTTACCTGCAGGCAACCATACACTTACAGCTACTCCTTATCAGTATATGGGTTCTGGTGGTAAGAAGGGAGCCGCACATACCGTTAGTTTTAGTGTGGTAAATACTAATCCGGCTGCCAGAATAAATTATGCCGACAACGAAGGTATATCTGGTAAGGTTGCTGCTTTTCCCAACCCATTTCACGATCGCACGCTCATTTCATTTAGCACCCCAGATAAAGGATATGCACGTCTCGAAATCTATGATGCCAAGGGCTTGTTTATCAGCAGCCCTTATCAAGCCGACCTAGAGGCAGGCAAATGGTATTCAGTAGTTTATGAAGCTGGTATGCTCAAAAGTGGAGTATATGTAGTAAAACTTGTTACCCAGCGGTACAGCAGGAATTATAAACTAGTATTGACAAAATGATACTATAATACCAAATCGTTGTTTGGCTTTGCTGAACTTCGTTTGCTGTTCGTAACATATTTGTAAATCAGCAATTTACTCAAAAAACATCATATTATACCGAATAGTATAAAGAACCTTCCATAGATGTTATATGTTGATCAAGTATGGGAAGAGTAACCAAAACTGAGCTCATCGAGAGTGCCGAGCAGTTGCTGAAGATGAGCAAAAAAATAGCCCATCCGCTAGCCGGAGCCAGACTGCGGGCTTTTTACCTCTACAAGAGTGGGCAGGCTAAAGCGTATGGACAAATAGCTGCTGCCGTAGGCTATGAGCGTCATGCAGTGGGCCAGTGGTTCCGGCTTTACAAACAGAAAGGGCTGCAAGCCTGTCTTCAGATAGATCCGGGCGGCCACAAAAGGGCATCACAGATTGCAGGTAAAGTACTTGAGCAGTTGAAGGCAAAGCTTGCTGATCCAAACAACTATTTTACTTCTTATAAGCAAATCCATGAGTGGTTGCACACGGCGCATGGCATTGATCTGAGCTATGAGCATGTACATTGGTTTGTCCACCGACAGCTGGGGGCAAAGCTGAAAGTGGTTAGAAAGAGCAACCTGAAAAAGGATCTAGCCTATGAGCAGAAGTATAAAAAAACTAAACTTGGTGCTCACTTTCCTCTTACAGCGCTACTATGCTCCTTTGGCTGCCAAAGGGGTAGTCAGCCATTGGAAGGTGTACTATCAGGATGAGAGCCGCTTTGGTTTGATGACTGTTTTGAGAAGAGCCATCACCCTTGCCGGCATAAAACCGGTAGGAGCCTATCAGCACCGCTTCATCTACCGCTACTGCTATGGATTGGTAGAACCGCTGACAGGAGATCACTTCTTTATTACTGCCCCACAGGTTAACACGCTTTACTTTGAGTATATGCTTGAGGAGTTTAGCCGCCATCAACCGCAAGTGTTCAAGTTTATCTTTGTAGACAAAGCAGGCTATCACCGGGCAAAAGCCTTGCAAGTGCCCCAAAATATCCGCCTGGTGTATTTACCTTCTTCCAACCCTGAACTCAATCCGGTCGAAAGGCTGTGGGGGGATATGAAAAACAAAGTAGCTTTTCACAACTTCAGCCATGAACAAGAACTGGAAGCCTGGATCACTAATACGGCTAAAAGTTATGGGCAAAGACAGATCGCCTCTCTAACCGGATACCCTTACATTTTAGAAGCCATCAGCAAGATTACAACCTCTATGGAATAGCCTTCGCCCTATTTGGTATTAAACTTAATTTAGTATGGCAATACTATAAGTTTATTCATACAAAACCCGTAAGACGGCTACAGCTTACGGGTTTTGTTTTAAAGGTTAGTACATATAAAATAACCGTGCCTTTACTGCGTAATGGTTTCTTTAAACTTATTATCCACTTCAGGAGTCAGAAAATCGGCGCTGGCAGCAATACCCTGTGTTTTAACTTGTAAAATGGCTTCATCAGATACCATAGAAACCGGTGTGTAATGCGAAGCAGGTTCATCTTTGTAAGAACGATTGCTTACCAGATTATAGGCCGAAATCAACGACCATCTGGAATGTTCGCTCAGGTTGGCTTCCGAGCGGTGTAATACATTACAATGAAAGAACAGCGTATCTCCAGGTTCTAATTCGACATACACCAGTTCCATCCGTTTGAGCGCCTCATTCACTTTCTCCATACTCGCTCCCACCTGCTGACCGGTAATCCCATGTTCTATGCGGCCCATTTTATGTGAACCTTTCAGTACCTGCAAACATCCGTTTTCTACCGTAGCCGACGTTAAAGCCAGCATTACACTTACCATATCCGGAAATAAAAATCCATTGTTATACCAGTATCCATAATCCTGGTGCCACTCCCAGGCGCCGCCCACTTTAGGTTCCTTCTGCATCAGTTTGGAATGATAATGTGCCACTGTTCCGCCTAAAATCATTTCCACGGCACGTACCATTCGCTGACAGCGGCTATACATGCCATATACGTCATCCTGCGGCGTATACCACAAAGCCAGTTTGGTACGCATCCCCTTGCTGTCATTAAAGTCAAAGGATTTCTGGCTTATGATATTGTCGTTTCTGGAAGTGCCATATATAGCTTCCACTTCTTCAGCAGAAAAAAATTTTTTGAGAATTACATACCCATCCCGGTCAAAAGCTTCTTTGTCGGCAGATGTAAATTGTTTGTAGTCCATAGGTATAATTCATTTAGAAGTTCATTCACTTAAAGTCATTAGCCAATAGTCAATCGTTGATAGCGGAAGATATATGTATTGAAGTGCTTCTAAATCTGGCTACCAGATTATACTTCCCGCTGGATAATTTCGCCGCTCTGCTTGTCTTTCAGAATAATTTTTTTGCTGCCATTGGGTAATTTCTCTTCTTTAATCAACAGATACTGAGCATCATATTCTTTAACGGCCTTGCCATTATTCTGTTCTTCCCCGCCACGCCATATTTCAAGTTCCACCGGTTCCCATTTTTTCGTTTTGGCAGATTTATAACAGGCGTCCATGATCGCATTCACCACATATCCATCATAAAAAGATTCTACTGGCTGCGTCCCTTTCTCCAGGGAATTAAACATGTCGGTAAACATATGGGTATAGCCTAATTCATGCACTTCGTCGCCAACCGGAAACAGCCATCCAGTTTCGCTCTCGGCTTTTTCGGCTACATAGCCCCTTGTTCAGCAGCCGTAAACACTTCAAATCCAGTCCGCAGAAAATGGTCAGTACGTATGGTTCCTTCCGTGCCCGATACTTCGTCCCGCAGATCCATACCTCCCCGGAAACACCAGCTCACTTCAAACTGTCCGATGGCTCCATTGGCATATTTTACCAGGCCAATGGCATGATCTTCGGCATCAATAGGTTTTACCTGGGTTTCTGCCCAGCACATCACTTCTACCGGCCGGACATCTTTGCCAATGAAACTTCTGGCGATTTCAATACAGTGACACCCCAGATCTACCAGCGCTCCTCCCCCGGACATCTGGAAATTCCAGAACCAGTCGCTGTGCGGACCAGGATGTGCTTCCCGGGAGCGTGCCCATAATACTTTACCCAGTGCCCCTTTTTTTACATAATCTATGGCTTTGAGGGTTTTGGGGGTATATACCAGATCTTCCAGATATCCGCCCATCACACCTGCTTTTTCTACTGCCTCCAGCATCGCTTTAGCTTCTGCTGCGGTTCTTCCCAGAGGTTTGGTACACAATACGGCTTTCCCGGCCTTAGCAGAAAGTTGAACTGCCTCCAGGTGCAGATGATTGGGCAGAGAAATGATGACAGCATCAATATTGGAATCATTTACAGCTTCTTCCATAGAGGTGGTCCATTTGGGAATATTCCATTTCTGGGCGAACCGTTTGCCATTTTCTTCACTGCGGGAGTATACACTCACCACCCGGTCAGGATTACGTTGTCCATGTAAAGCTGTGGTATAAAACTCACCGATAAAGCCTGTTCCTAACATTGCAATTTTTGCCATTCGAAAAAAATTTTAAGTAAAAGGTGATAAAATGATTTTGACTATTTGTTTTCAAAAAGGCTATTTTGAAAAAGCCAAGCCGGTAATTCTTACTTCAAGTATAATTATTTTATTTAAATGTAGGACATTTTTTTGGCAATTATAACAGAAGCCCTGGTTGCCCTCTCAACAAAAAAGTTATACTGGCACACGTATTTTACAAGCGGATTAATACTCTATTTTGATCTTTACCCTCAAAATGGTGAGTGTTGCCTGTTCCTGCTATCTGTTATCTCAGAAGGTTTGATTTGGATATAAAAACAGATGTAAGTCTTTTAGCTGAAAATTACCAAAAATACCCGAAAAAAGGTATTGCTTTTGGGTAGGAATGTGCTTAATTTTAAGACTTGCACTTTTTTGTAAGACCAATGGCAAAGCGCTCATACTTACTGGCAAGTGTAATAAATTATACGTTCTTTAACTTTTAGTGATAAATAGTTTTCAGATACCTAATCCAGGTTAATTACTACGCAGCCAGCCTTTAACAAATATACATCTGCTACTCTTCTACAAAAGGTATATGCTCAAACGCTACTTTCTATTATTGTTATTCTTTCCGCTCACCTGTAGTATTGCCCAGCAAGTGAGTAATGTACGGGCTGAGTCTAAAGGAGATGTTATTTATGTATTCTACGACCTGAAGGGTTCTATGGATAACCAGAAGTATAAAATTTCATTATACAGCTCACACAACCAGCTCGAAGAACCAGTTGCCCTGGTCAGTGGAAATATTGGAGATACCATTACGGCTGGCAACGACAAAAGAATTGAATGGCAGGCAAAAAATGAGCTTTCGCGCTATAATGGAGAGATTTCATTTGAAGTACAGGCTACCCTGGTTTATTCTCCCCTGGCTATGTCTGCTTCGCAAGTCAGCAAGACATATAAACGGGCCAAAGCACATACATTTTCCTGGAGAGGAGGCGTAGTAAATGAAAAAATCCGTCTGGAGCTTTTTAATGGCAATACCAGGGTAGCACAAACCGAAGATATTGCCAACAAAAAGCAATACAAATTAACCATACCCGCTCATGCCAGGCCGGGAGACAAATACCGTTTGAAAGTGACGACGGTTAACCATCCGGATAATTATACGCTCAGTAATACTTTTAGCGTGAAAAGAAGATTTAGCTGGCCGGTTAAACTGATTCCTGTAGCAGCTGCAGGTATTGCGTATCTATTGATTGAACAGCCCTGGGTACCTGACAGGACCCTTCCCGGGCCTCCCGGATTACCAAAAGAACAATAATATTGATTTCAACGGAGTCTTTTCTAATTGTCTTTGTATGAGTATGAAACACTTATTCCCAATTGCTTATATACTCTGGCTGGCTATTTATCCAGCGGCTAGTTTTAGTTATGCATCTACTGATACCCCTTCTGCCGCATTATTTCAATCTCCACTTAAGTTCACCGAAAATAAAGGCCAGATACTCAACGAACAGGGTAAAACGCGCACAGATATACTATTTACAGGTACTGGCAGAGGGGTGAGTTTTTATCTTACGAAGAAAGGGATCATTTATACCTGGAATAAAAATCAAAAAGGCAAACGCACCATACAGCAAGTACATATGGAACTGATTGGTGCCAGCACAAATGTAGAGGTACAGGCCGAGAGTCAGGTGCCCGGCGTAGATAATTACTTTCATTCTGCCTATCCAAAAGGAATCAGCCAGGTGCGGAGCTACCAGAAGATTATTTATAAAGAAGTATATCCACACATAGATTTTGTAATTTATACACATGGCTCCGAACTCAAATATGACTTTTTGGTGAGACCAGGCGGAAAAACTGAACATATTCGCTTTACTTATACAGGCAATCAAACCCTCAAACTACATAAAAAAGGCTCACTGCTCATCACCAATCCAATGGGTAAGCTCATTGAGGGAATGCCTTTTACCTATCAGACAAGTAAAGGAGATACAACTGAGGTAAAATCTGCGTACCAATTGAGTAAAGGGATTGTCTCTTTTAAAATAGATCCCTATGACCCCACTCAAGCCATTGTTATTGATCCGGCCGTAAGCTGGGCAACCTATTATGGCGGAGAAAAAGATGATCATACCGCCTATATTAAAACTGATGCTGATAACAATGTATATGTAACAGGACTTACCGAAAGCAAAACCAGTATCTTATATAACAATGTATTTTCCAATAGTTTCTCCCAGCCAACCATTAGTTATTTATTAAAATTTAACAAAGATCATCAGCTACAGTGGGCTACTTACATTGCCGATGGAAGTTCGGCAAAAGACCTGATCATCGATGCTACCGGAAGCCTTTACCTATGTGGGGAGATATCCGCTGAAGATATCTCTCTCGCTGTGTATAGTACCAATGCTCACCAGCCTCTTCACGGTGGAAGTATTGATGGATTTCTGGTAAAATTTGGCTCTAATGGCGTACCCATTTGGGCAACGTATTATGGCGGTACCAAAATCGATAAAGGGGAAGAGCTGGCTATTGGACCGGATGGGAATATTTATATGGTTGGCCAGACCAATAGCGAAAATGGAATAGCTACTGCAGGTGCGTACCGGACCACTGCGTACAATCCGGGTTGCAATTCAGATACTGATTGTGACCAGGATGCTTTTATAGCAAAATTTAATTCACAAAATGGCCAGCGTATCTGGGGCACCTATTTTGGAGGCACACACAGAGATTACAGCTCCGGTGTTGCTTCAGATGGCCAGTCAAACATATATATATGCGGCAGAACGATAAGTACAGATGGAATCGCAATCGGCAGCAATCCGCATCAGGCATTCAGAGCAGGCACTACCAATGGTTCAAATGTAAGCAGTGGCTATCTGGCTAAGTTCACTGATGAAGGACAACCGATATGGGGTACTTATTATGGCAACAACGGGTATGACAATGCCCTAAAGGTACTAACCGATGGGCCTGATAATATCTATATTATAGGAGATACTCAAGGTTCTGATTTTATTACCAATAGCAATGATATCAGCCGGGGTACTCATCAAACCTCAAGAGCAGGCAGCAGTGATGTATTCGTAGTAAAATTCAATAGTTCAGGCAAAAAAATATGGGCTACTTTCTATGGAGGTACTGCTTACGAAAGTGCCATACATATTCTTAGTGATAAAAAGGGAGGACTTTATATTATAGGCGTTGCAGAGAGCAGCAATGGAAGTAAAAACTATATTGCGACCACAACAAATAAAGTAGCCAATGGCTTGAGAAATGACTATGGTGGTGCAAAAGACCTGTTTATAGCCAAACTCGACACCGCTGGGAAAAGAATATGGGGTGCCTATTACGGCGATAATCAGGAAGAACTAGCCTGGGGAGGCTCAATAAATACAGAAGGTAAAATATATATTGCCGGCACTACAAAATCTAACATCACTATGCCTGCTCAAACAACAAGAGCAGAAAAGAAATCAACAAAAGATATATTTATTGCGCAAATAGACGATGTAAATCCTGCAGCTAATCTGCTGTCTCCTGCACATGAATCGGTGGCTGTACCAACCAATGCTACACTGGAAATTACGTTTTCTGAACCTATAGCCAAGGGCACAGGCAATATCAATATTAAACAGGGAGCTAAAAATACAGTCATTCCCAGTACAGATGCTTCTGTAATTATTGAAGGCAATAAAGCAATCATTAATGCTTCTAATTTCGATTCCAATACATTGGTTGAAATACAAATTGGGAATACAGCTTTTACAGATATTGCAGGAAATCCTTATGAGGGAATACCAGCGGAAAAATGGAAGTTTACTACTGCGCCGGATCTCACTCCACCGCATATTTTAACTAAAGTTCCTGCTGCCGGGGGTAATGCCGGAAGAGATGCAAAACTTGAATTACAATTTGACGAAGATGTATCTGCAGGAACAGGTTCAATTACTGTTTTAATAAATGGAACCCCAACAATCATTCCGGCTAATAGCGATGCCGTCACCATCAACAAAGATAAGGTTACAATTACTCTACCTCTGCTTGAATACAA
Source organism: Rhodocytophaga rosea (assembly GCF_010119975.1). Classification (GTDB taxonomy): domain Bacteria; phylum Bacteroidota; class Bacteroidia; order Cytophagales; family 172606-1; genus Rhodocytophaga; species Rhodocytophaga rosea. The sequence continues at coordinate 6,306,435 of NZ_CP048222.1, read as the reverse complement.
TTCAACAATTTCTGTTCAGATAGATGCGCTGGCTTTTAAAGATCCGGTAGGGAATTATTTTGCAGGTATTCCAACTGGAGAATGGCAATTTACCATAAACCCAGATCAGGAAGCACCTCTGATCACGAGTACATCTCCTCTCAATGAAGCTACGAATGTAGCGGTAGATACTAAGGTAGAAATACTGTTCAATGAACCTGTAATTCGGGCCACAGGCGAAATTACGATCAAACAAAATGGCTCTCCACTAAATGACTTAGGTATTACTACCGATGTCAACAAAGTAACGATTGCATTACCTGCATTCAAATTAGGATCAGTAGTAACTATTGAAATCAGCAATACAGCTTTTAAAGATATAGCCGGAAACTATTTTGCAGGCCTTGCTGCCGGTGCATGGCAATTCAGCACACTTCCGCAACTTATAATTACGCCAGCAACTTTTGAACCTGTCTCTATTACCCATAATGGGCAGGAATTTGATCCTACCAGTATACCCAATTTATCAATTCAGCTTAATCCGAATCCCTCCGAAACCCAGGTTATGCTTTACACCAGAGGTATTAGCAGAGCCGAAACAGGCTGGAAAAAACAATCAGTTGCACCTACTGAGAATACTTATACTGTTCCGGCTCCAACAGATAGCATCGATCAAATTGGATTAGAATATTATTTTGAAATTACCCCGCCTGCTCAGTATGGTCCGGCATTTACCAGCGATACAGGCATAGTGTACATCAATTACGAAAGCGGTTTAGAAATCCCTTTAGCAAAAGGCAGTTCTCAAAGGGATTACCGGCTGATTTCTATTCCGCTTACTCTTGCAGATAGTACTGTAAATGGGTTATTCGTAAATAAACTAGGCGGACAGGACATTGAAAAGTGGCGCTTGTACCGGTATAATAACAATGGCAGTTTGGCTGATTATGAGGAATATAAAAACAGTTCTACAAGTTTTACAACTATTGAAACCGGCAGGGCCTACTGGATTCTCGCCAGAGATGGGAATAACTTTACTTCAGGCCAGGGAACTACCTTAAAAGTTCGGCAAGCGAAACCCTATACCATCCATCTCCAGCCAGGGTGGAATTTAATTGGCAACCCATATGATATGGAAGTTTTCTGGGAAGATGTAAAAACAGCCAATGCCACCCATGCACCAGACTTAGGAGAGCTTTATATTTATAATGGCAATGGTAACTATGATTTTGGAGATCTTAAACAATATTCGGGCGGTTTTGTATGGGCAGACAATGCTACTGATCTCAAAATTCCTGTACTCCACAACAGAAATGCAAGACTTTCAGCAGAACATCCTTTGTATGATAAAAACTCAGCGTTTGAAGTAAATTTTACCCTTGAAAGCAAATCCATGCGTTACCACCTTAGTGGCCTAGGCATGCATCCATCGGCATCTACTGGAAAAGACCGCTACGACAGGTATCTGTTGCCCCGTTTTACAGATTATCTGGAAATCCGCTTTGCCTCAGAGATAAAGAAAACACCTGGCTTCACCAAACAAATGGTGCCGGTATCCGATGAATATACCTGGGAATTTACGGTTGAAACCAACCTGACAACAGAACTGGCAGAACTAAAGTGGGAAAATTACTTTTCTGAGCCAAATGGCAAACAATTATATCTCTATGATGTACAGCAGGAAGTGATTGTAAATATGGTTGAACAGAATATTTACAAGTTTAACCCAGCGACCTCGGCTCGTTTCAGGGTATATTATGGCTCGCCCCTATATATCAGCAAACACCTGCGCCCGCAACGCATCAAGCTTAATCAGAATGTTCCCAATCCTTTCCGGGGAGAAACCCTGATTCCGTTTAGTTTACCTGATTCCAGAAACGAATATATGGTAGAAGTAAGCATTTACAATACGACTGGCGCTAAGGTAGCAGAATTAGCAAGTGGCAAGTACCAGCCAGGTTTCCATCTGTTGAAATGGAATGGAAAGGACATACAAGGAAAACCACTTCCGGCTGGTTTGTACATTGCCAGGCTAACAGTAGCAGGAGAAAAACAAAACAAGGATATGTTCCTACGCTTGATTATTCAATAGCCAAGCAATATTTGAAAATATATCGAGCCAGCAAGGAGATCAAAATAATTTAAACTGCTGTTAATAAGGAGTTAGCAGTAAAATCAATTATCTTTATTCTAAATCCTGCTGGTTTCCTGACAGGTTTTATACAACAAACTGATGATGGTATACTATTTAATTTCTGAAGGTTACTATAGGCTCGATGATCTATTAAAACAATACCGGTTATTCCTAACCCTACTACTATGAAAATAAAAATATTAACTTTAATTCTGTTTCTGATTTCCGGAAGTTTTGCTTTGCAGGCACAAACCGTAAAAGGAAAAAGTGCGCCCATTTATGTAGAAATTGGCGAAGATGAACTGCCATCTATAGAACCTAAACTCCCTAAAATTTATGCCGTTGTCATTGGTGTGTCTGAATATCAGCAGCCGGAGATGAACCTGCAATATGCAGATGACGATGCAAAAATGTATTATGAATTCCTGAAAAGTCCGCAGGGAGGTTCTCTGCCCGACGACCGGATTACGCTGCTGCTGAATGAAAAAGCAACCCGTGCCAATATTATCAAAGCGCTCAATACTCAGTTTAAAAATTCTTTCGACGATGATCTGGTGATCGTCTATATTGCCAGTCATGGAATGCCTTCTGCCGAAACCGACAAGTTATATTTCCTGGGTTCAGATACAGATAAACACAACCTGGAAGGAACAGGTATTGCACAAAGCGACATTATAGATGCCATCCGTAAATGCCGGGCACAAAAGAAAATATGGATAGCCGATGCCTGTCACTCTGGTGCTGTCCGCATGGATAATGCGATCGCCGGATTACGGGGCACACAGGAAGCGGCGCAGGCAAGTATGGTGAACCGGCTGCTGAAAAATGTGGCAACTGCCCAGAATGGAATGGTTGTTCTTACGGCGTCTTCTTCCAGTGAACCCTCTCAGGAAGGCGCACGTTGGGGAGGTGGACATGGTGTGTTCACGCATTACCTGGTAGAAGGCCTGAAAGGGGCTGCCGATGAAAACAAAAACGGGATTGTAGATGTAAGAGAAGTATTTGAATATGTGCGCATCAAAGTTTCCAACGATACTGACCGCAAACAATATCCTGACCTCAATAACCCAATCCGGATGCCCATGAGTGTGCTGAGAGCAAGCAAATAATAGCAAACCGTTGTTAATGGTTATTGGCTATTTAGTGTTTATAAAACGATATATGTGATAATTTGCAAATACATATAAAACAAAAAACAGGCTTTGAGCCTGTTTTTTGTTTTATATAATAAAGATAGAGTTGATATGATTTGAAAATTAAATGATTGTTAATTATAAGTATTAGATATACAACAATCTACCAACGAATACCTATCAACGATGCTATATTAATTATTCCCACGTTCATTTACCAGGAAGCCATCAGCAAAGAAACCATATTTATCAAAAATAGAACGGACGGCTCTTCTGAGAAATCTTTCGTTATTTAAGGCTTTTTCATCGAATACACCGGAAGCATATCCCTGCCAGATGGTAATATCACGTTTGGTATCAACGAGTTGAATCAGCAGCGTACCTTCTTTTAAGCTATACTTAACCGGATCATATCCTTCTTCCTCATCCAAATCTTCCTTGGGAATCCAGTTTTCTTTATTTATTTCAGGCTGGTTGTAGCCCTGAAATTTAAAATCCTTATAATAGATTTTATGAAATACCAGCAAACTAGGTTTTTTCTGGGTCATTTTATACCCATGCAGTTCGAGCCGGTTTTTAATTTCACGTTCAATAATAGGGTTATTCATGCTTGAATCGCCATCCAGCTGCATGTTATTAGCCATGCAGAAGGACTTGTATTTTCTAAAATCTGCCCGGTAACTGTAATCAGTTTCGACCAGATAACGGTCCTGGCGCATGCAAGCAGAAAATACAATAAAGGTTAACAGGAAAATGGAAGGAATCGTAGTGGTTTTCATATATCATATATACATTATTTTTCAATCACATAAGTTAGTCATATTTATTTAAGCGCAAAATCACCGGAACAAAAAAATTTACGCAAACCTGATATATCTGGATTTTTATTTTATAAATATATATTCTGACAGAATATTCCGCTAATTATCCGCTATTCAGGATGATTTTGTTTTAGTTACATTTCACGCTTAGTAACATTAACTATCCGGGAAAGAATATGTTTAGCCAAGTTTGTTCAGATATTAATAAACTGATAAATGAAATATTATAACTAGCATAAAACATTTACTGAAGCAAAGGTGAAACCAGGTACTACAGGGATAGTTATAAGCGAGCATTGTATTAATTCAGATCAAAAATGGCGTAGTACACCTGCTGTGCTTTAAACTACCACAGAAATATATACTCAGCTTATTTCTGCCTTGCCAGTTCGCCGGATAAGATTTGCTGGATGGTTAATTCAAAAGATATGGGCTTGTGCAGCAACAGGTACGTTTGTGAATACCTGTTATATAAAATACCATCATAGGTAGCTGGCAACAATACAATTCCTTTACTAGTCAGCAAGCCGTATTTTCCCTGGACTTCCATGCGTACATTCCCATCTGGAAGTGGGGTTAACTTCTCATATTTTACGTATATGCTTTCTACCCCATTCTTTCCGAGCAAGCCTTGTTTACCCCCTTTTTCTGTAATAAAAACGCCGGTTGTATCCCGGATGATGCGGTCATAGGTAAAACCTGCTGTCTCTTTGCCATTCTTATCAAGCAGGCCCCATTTTTTCCCTTTTTTCGCAATACTAAAACCACCCTGAAAAGGTGTAACTTCCTCGTAATAGGGTTGAATGGCTATTTTATCGGCATTATTAACAAAACCCCACTTTCCGGAAAGCCTCACTGCTGCCAGGCCTTCAGCAAAAGGCTGCCCTCCATCATACCGGTTTGAAATGCGGAGCCGCCCCCTTTCATCTACATATCCATACCTCCCGCCCGTTCTGACCAGCGAGTATTGATGAGGTACATACTTTAGTTGCTCTATCTTTTTTGGTTCTTTCACCAGCATAGTACCTTCCCTGTCGTAGAGGAAAATATTTGATTTTTCAAAAGCCCAGAATGTGCCTTCTCCAGACATCACAGAAACGCTGTCATATACAGCCGGTACGCATAATACCCCACCCGGATTTAACCTGCCAACTTTGCCTTTTTGCCTGAACGCTATACTGCCATCGTCCACAAAATTCAACGGAATAGGGCTGGTATATTGCTTCTTGCCTGCCTTATCCAGCACATCCCATCTGCCTTTTTCCTGCCGGATAAAATACCCGAAAGTACTGATCTGATACCTTTCGGCGGTAGGCGGCAAATACCAGCTGCCATCTTTTTTTAAAATTCCAGCCTTTCCATTTTGAACGGCTACGCATACACTATCTATAAAATTACCCAGCGAATCAAATTGAAGGGGTATACTTTGTTCATCGGATGAATTGATAAAGCCATATAATTTGTCTTTCCTCACCCGGATATAACTGCTATCGTTAATGGCATCAATAAAATGATACGCCTTACTTTTTATAGGCTGTGCGTTGGCGGCATTTGCAGAAACCAGTTCCCACTCCCAATTATCTTGCTGCCTTATTCCGGCTTTTATATATTGGCCGGAAAGAATAACCAGACTATCATACCTGGCTGGCAAGTACGTTTGCAAGGTATCACCATTTCTGGTCAGTGCCCCATATTTATTCTTTGAACGATACAGAACATAGCCTTGTGTTGATGGAAATACCTGATCAAAAGAGGAACGTATAGTGGAAGTAGGGGCCGTATAAATTCCTGTCTTACCCTGCCAGGTGAAAGCAAAAATATGCTGACTAATTTCGTACAGGCTATCTGCAGCCACTTTACTTTTTATCTGTCCTTTGGCATCTGTCCAGTGGAAGGCAGGAAAAGAGGTAACTTCCACTGTGCCAGGTTTGCCCTGAGAAATATTTGCATATTCCAGCGGAAGTAATACCTGATGGCTTGTGCTGAGTAGCCCATATGCCTGTACTGAGCTATTATCTGCGTTGTAAATACGATTGATACCGGCTAGAATTATACCAGCCTGAGGCATAACAGCCAGGGAATGATACACAATTGGAATGATCTCATTGCCTTTTGTATCAATCAGGCCAAATAAAGTATCTGTCTGCTGAAACTGTGTAACAATTTTGCCTGCTTTGATATAATCTGGGGAGAAATATGCCAGCATTTCATAAGTTGGTGGAGTAATTACTTTGTTTCTGACTGAAATTAAACCCCATTTCCCCTGTTGCTTATAGCCTGTAACCTCTCCGCTCACTGCCGGTACAGCTTCTTTCTCTACAGTCCAGCCTATGTCTTCATACTTGGCAGGAATAGCCCATTTACCACGGCTGGTAACCAATCCCCAGGAACCGTTGGCTTTTGCACCGGCATAGGCTCCTCTGAAGGCTTTTGCTGACTCATACTGCGGTTCAATTACAATACTTCCGCTTTCATCTTTGTAGCCATAGCTGCCATCTGAATGCTGGAAAGGAATCAGGGTTGAATTGTTCTGAGCCAACGAAGAAAAAGTGCAGAGCAGGAAAATAAAATAACAAATCCGGTACATAGCGCAATAAAGCCAATAGCTGTTGATCAACAAATGCGCAAGTTAATGCTTCCTTTGCAATTCATGCCGGAAACTTCTACAGAATACGTAAGATAACGTGCAAATGTGTATCTCTTTTAATAAATGGGTTGCTAAAGAGCGTTTGTATTCATAACCTCCAGGAAATTGAACATACCAATCACCATCTATGCCAGTGGAATTTTGATGGTGATGGTAGTTCCTATAGCAGGCAGTGAGTCTATGGTTAGTGTGCCGTTCAGCAGTTTCACCCGATCCTGAATTGTTTTTAAGCCTATGCCTTTAATAGATTGCATTACCGTATTTACAGTGAAACCTTTTCCATTATCGGCTACTTTTAATAATATCCCTAGTTCCCCTTTCACCAGATGCAGGTGTAACCGGTTGGCCTGTGCATGTTTAATAACATTATTTACCAGTTCCTGTGCAATGCGGAAAATGGCAATTTCCAGGTGTTTATCGATCCGGTCATCCAGGCCATAGATTTCTGTTTTTATCACCAGCTGGGTATGGGCATATTTCTTACAAAAATCGTTGATGGCTCCTTTCAAGCCAAAATCTTCCAGAATACCAGGTATCAGTTCGTGGGAAATTCGCCGGGTTTCCTGAATGGCATTCGCCAGCAATTCATTGGCATTTTCCTTTATTTCTATAAGTTGTTTACGGTTAGCCTGTTCAACCGGCATTTGTTCCAGTTTCAGTTTGGCCGCATATAAAGTTTGTGCCAGACTATTGTGCAGCGCTTCTGCTATACGTTTTCTTTCGCCTTCCTGGGCTTCCAGAATGGCATTGAGTAAGTCTTTCTGTCGTTTTAGCTTTGATCTGGTACGTTCTTCCTCCATCTTGATGTGTTCTGTTACATCGTGCATGATACCTAGTCCGCCGATAATGTCTCCGCTGTTATTCCGTAGAGGAATCAGGTTCAATTCATAGAATCCTTCTTTGTTTTCGTAGGGCTGTTTGTATAAAGTGATTTTTTCTCCTTTAAGTACCTGCAAAATAGCCTGCCCTTCTTCAGTATCCTGGTATTCAGGAAATACATCAAAAATTTTCTTCCCTACCACTTCCTTCCGGCTAATGGCATACCTGTTTTCCAGCACTGGATTCCAGGAAGTTTAGCAGGGCGTATGATCGAAGGTAAAAATACCATCGATGGTATTATCAATGAGGCTGCGGGAAAAATCACGTTCTGTTTGCAGCTTTCGCTTTGTTTCACGCAACTCTGCGTTATCCCGCAGGGCTTCTTCTACTAGTTTCTGGTCGTGAATATCTATGAGGCTTCCTACCCAGTTGGAGATCTGGCCATTCTCATTGTGCACCGGAATAATTTGCCCGGTATGCCAGCGGTATTGCCCGGTAGAGGCTCGCCGCCAGCGGCCTTGCAGCAAAGCAGTCTGTCCGGTATGCAGGGCAGTTTCCCAGACATCATATATTCGAGCGGCATCTTCCGGATGAACGTGTTGTTGCCATTCCCACCCTTTCAATATATGGACATCTGTTCCGGTGTACTCATTCCATTTGTGGTTATAAAAAATAGCGTTTCCATCTGGTTCGGTAATCCAAGCCAGTTGAGGTATGGTATCAAGTAAAAGTCTAAACCGTTCATTAATCTTGCGGAGTGAAAATTCAGCTTCCTTCTGTTCGGTAATATCTACCATTGTTCCCAGCATCCGGATGGTTTTTCCGCCCCCTTCCTGTAAAGCATAGGCACGGTCGAGAACGTAGGCATACGTGCCATTAATGCGCCTAAACCTGTATTCCTGCCGGCATTCGGTTTTGCCGTTTATTACCGTATCCATTAACTGGGTTATCGCCCGGTCTTTGTCTTCGGGATGAATGCGATTAGTCCAGGCTTCCATGCCAGGTTCCAGTGTTGCCCGGTTATAGCCAAAATGGCTTTCCAGGTTCTGGTTCCACCACCACAAACCTGTAATCATGTTCCACTCCCACACAATATCATTACTAGCCAGGGCTAACATTTCAAAACGCTGCCGGCTGCTTTCTATCTCCTGCTGTGCCAGGTATTCCCTGGTTACATCCATCATCTGCTGAATTATATAATCTACCTGGTTATGTTTGTTGAGCACCGGAGAATGAGTAACCCGCCAGTACCGCTGCTCCAGGTTGCCATCTGGCAAGGTGATATCATACCGCAATACAGGGGTAGTATGTGGCTTCTGGTGATAAGTTACCTGCAACAGCGACTGTTGCAGGGCAGTTGTAAACCCATTGTGCGATGCTGTTTGAGTAAACAGTTCTAAAATCGTATAGCCAACCACCCTTTCCCGTTCCAGATGAAACATTTGCAGATAATCATTGCTGGCTTCCATGACTATATGATCAGGTGCCAGAAACAGATACATGCCAGGTATACCTTCGATAATATGTTTAAAACGCTCTGTATTGCGTATTTCCGCTTCTGCCTTTTTAAGATCTGTAATATCAGTAGCCGTTAGCAGGATTTCAGAATCTTTTCCAGATCCAGCAGATGTGTGCCTGGAAGGAATTGCCTGTAATTGAACGACCCGGCGTTCTCCGTTTTTAGTAATTAATTCTACCTGAATAATTTGTCTGGCGGAGGCATCATGTATCGTTTTGAAAAAACTATAAAAAGTATGGCTATCTTCCGGAGCTACAAAATTGATCAGGCGTTTATGCTGTAAATGCTTACGTTCGTATCCCAGGAGTTGGGCAGCCATCAGGTTATGTTGAATAATATGCCCCTCAGTGTCTAAAGTGAGGTAGGGAATGGGAGCAAAATTGTACAGGTCAGCATACTGATCGCGTGATTTTTCTATTTCGACCCTGGAATACTGCAACTCTTCGTTCTGCATTTCCAGTTCTACCTGGTGCACCTGTAATTCGTGTACGAGGCGGTTGAGTTTTTTTTCCTTGGCAGCTTCTGTATCGCCCCCTTCAACAAGCTTGAGTCTTTTCTCTGCCCGGCTCCGGAGTGCTTCCAATCGTTTATTTTTCTCGTCCTGGTCAATCATAAGGTTAATGGGCATTAGGCAATAGACATTGGTAGTAGCTAATAGTCCTTTAGCATTTAAACCATACCTGGTTTGGGAGAATGATTACAAATAACCACTAACTACTGATCGTTGCTTGCTATGTTATCTCTTCTATCACCAGTAAAATCATTTCCTGGTTATTGTTAGGCTGCATAAAACGGCTGCCCCGGAAATTAAGCTGTTTAACACCTATCTCCTGAAACTCCTGTTTGATGATATAATTATCAAACAGGAGTTTTATTCGGCAATACTTCCTCAAGCAATTTTCGCAGGGGCGCAATCTGCCACTGACCAGTGCCAAGCTCATATACATACCGGCCTGCTACCTGTTCTTCTCCCACCCGGAAAATAGTTAAAAAAGCTTTATTTACAGCAATGATGCGTAAAGATTTATCCAGTATCAGAATAGCTTCTTTCATCAGGCCCATAATTTGTTGCAGGAATAGCCGGTTGAGTTCGAGTTCTTCTTCCGCTTTGTGCAGGGCTGTTATTTCTAAAAAGGTGATCACCGCCCCATCAATAAAATTATTTAGCGTACGGTAAGGCAGAATCTTCATCAGGTACCATTGCCCGTTTCGGGATTCTACCCGCAGTTCTTTTCCTGTGAGTTGTTCCATTACTTCCTTGGTATCTTCGGCCAGGCGATCGTACTTTAAATTAGAACTGATATGAGTGATCGAGCGCCCCACATCCGACTGGATCAGATTTACAATTTTGGTTGCCCGGTTGGTAAACCGTTTAATTTCCATTTTATTATTTACAAAGATGGTAGCCACATCTGAACTGTTGAGTAGATTGGTCATATCGTTGTTTACTTCGGTCAGTTCTTCGGTTTTTACCCTGAATTCCATGTTCACGGTCATCAGTTCTTCGTTGAGGGCCTGCATTTCTTCTTTAGCTGTATTGGCTTCTTCATTGGTGCTTTGCAATTCTTCGTTGGCCGATTGCAATTCTTCGTTGGTAGATTTAAGTTCTTCATAAGAAGTATCCATCTCTTCCATGGTTTGCTGCAAGTTTTCCCTGATATAACGCAGTTCTTTTTCCAGGTTGGCAATGATGAGGTCTTTCTCAGAAGGAGTGCTGTTATCCTTGGATAGTTTTGAAAGACGGGGCTTTCTTTTTGGCTCTGGCAGGGGTTCAAAAACCACCAGCAGTAGTCCTTTTATCTCAATCCGTTGAAGGGGCTCAACCGTTAATCTTATGCAGATGTAATATCCGTTATTTTTCACCTTTACTTCATTCATGGTTACAGCCTCTTGCTGGGAAACGGCTTTCAATACAGCGGTGCGCAGTTCATACGCCAGCCCTTCTCTGGCCATATCATATATAATGATGGAAGGATGTCCTGGCGCAGGTTCTAGGTACTTACCGGTATGTCCGCTGATGTAAAGGATTTCCCCCCGTTCGTTAATGACGACAGCGGCTGGTGCATACTTTTCAATCACCACCTTTTTTACAATCTCGGCCAGAGGCAATGGAGGCTTTATGTGCAGCGTTCTGTCGATTGGCGGCGAAAAATTAAGCCTGGGCACTGTTGAAGCATTCGTCGGAAAGTCGATAACCCTGGAAATATTTATGCTGTTCTCACTTTTTTTGAACAATTTCCACTTCACATCAATGGGCAAAAACAATTCTTCATAGCCGTTGATGGTTTCGGAAGGCCCCAGAAATAATACGCCATTATTAAGTAACGTATAATGAAAGACCGGCAGCAGCTTTTTCTGCAGTTCAGGGGTAAAATAGATCAATACATTGCGGCAGGTGAGCAAATCCAGTTTAATAAAGCTGGCATCTTTTACCAGATTATGTTCGGCAAACACCACCATTTCCCGAATTTCCTGTACAATCTGGTAATGATCGTCTTTTTTAATAAACCACTTTTGCAGGCGTTCTACCGACATATCTCCTGAAATATTTTCAAGATACAAGCCAGCTCTTGCCCTCCGGATAGCGTCCGGATCGAGGTCTGTGGCATAGATCTGTGTTTTAACTGTATGTCTGGTTTTGAGCCTTCCCATGGCTTCACGGAGGAGAATAGCAATGGAATAGGCCTCTTCGCCCGTAGAACAACCTGCTACCCATACCCTGAACGGATCATTGCGGTTTTTTCTCTTCAGCAATTCAGGAATCAGTTTCTCGCCCAGCAGTTCAAAGGCTTGGGAATCGCGAAAAAATTTGGTAACGCCGATCAGGAGTTCTTTAAACAGTGTATTCACTTCCTGGCTGTTCTCCTGTAAGTAGCTTATATACGCTTCAATGTCTTCCAGCTGGTGCAGGTTCATACGCCGTTCGATGCGGCGGCTCAGGGTATTTTTTTTATAGAGTGAAAAGTCGTGTCCGGTTTTATTACGCAGCAGCGCAAAAATTTTCTGCATGGCAGCGGCCAGCTTCTTATCAGGAGATTTGTCGCGGGGGACTGACTCATACAAAGGAGAATTTATAAAATGCATAAGCCTGTCGGCGATTTTATCTGGTGTTTCTATAAAGTCTACCAGGCCGGTCTGCATGGTACTGCGGGGCATACTATCATAAATGGCGGTTAAAGGGTCTTGTACAATGACCAGCCCAAAACCTTCTTTAATAAATCTGGCTCCCAGTTCTCCATCAGCGCCCATGCCTGAAAAAATAATACAAACCGCTTTTTCTCCCCAGTCTTCGGCCAGGCTTTGCAGGAATGTATCAATGGGCATACGATAACCCAGAGGTTTTTCAGGCTCCAGCAACCAGAGTTTACCTTCGCGAATAATCAGCTCTTTATTTTCGGGAATTACATATATCTGATCGGGTTCTACGGACATACCGTCCTCAATGCGGTGTACTGGCATTTGTGTACTTTGCCTGAGCAGGTCGGGTAATATACTTTGCTGGTTGGGCGCCTGGTGCTGTACCAGCACAAAGGCAATTCCACTGTCTGCCGGAATAGATTCCAGAAAGGTTTCGATCGCATCCAGAGAGCCTGCCGATCCACCCATCCCTACAATAGTAAGTGGTTTGTTTTTGGGTCTGGTCAGGTCTTTTTCTTTCTCAACAGGGGATTGGGGCGTATAAGCCTTGCCGTTAGAAGAGGAGTTATTTATTTCTTCCATAAAAAATATAAGTTCGCTTTAGCACACTTTGGTTTAAAATTCCTGTAGTAAGATTAATTTATTACTAATCTGCCATACAGCCGATTACTGAATACTTCCGGCTCACAAACCTTCTCCTGTAGGTGTGTTAAAACTTCAGGTACAATGTAAATAGAGAATGTAAAAAGGGTAGCTATTCCTCTTCAAAAGTTTTCACCAATAACCTTTTTCGTTCCCTATAAACCCCTGCTCACCATAACTTATACGGATCTACTTACAAATCAACTGATCCAGGGCGACCATGCAGAAAAAACACACCTATTGTAAATTTACAAAGTAAACTTCTCAGCAACCACTCATACATTAATTTATGCGGTATTGGCATTTTATCAAAGGCAAAAAAAAATATATCACCTAAGTTATCAACTTGATTCAGCATTCACCTCTCCTGTTTACACTCCTATAGCTATTGCAATATTAGTTGTATTGCAGCTTCCAGATGCATTTGTATATTTGCTTTCCATAATTATTTATTTACATTTTGCAGGCCACCATCCTACGTACTTTTACTTTTCCGGATATTCCTTCCGCTTCCGGAATGGAGATAGTAAACGACTCTATTTTCATTATTGGTGACGACTCTGCCTGGCTGTATATATTGAATAATCAATTTGAACTGGCTGAAAAAATACCCCTGTTCACCGGAGAATCTTTTATTTCGGGCAGAATTCCGAAGATAAGTAAACCTGATTTCGAGAGCATGACTGTACTGCCAGTTCATGGGCCTCAACAATTATTGATTGCTGGTTCGGGTTCCTTATCTCCCCAGCGGGATGTTGCGTTTATTATTGATACCAAACCTCCTTACAATCATACTCAGTTTTCCCTAACAAGTGTGTACAACGATTTACGCAGCAGGCCAGAAATTGTGCATACCGGCAAACTGAATATTGAAGGAATGGCAGCTACCCATCAGCAGCTTTTTTTATTACAACGTGGCAATATCTCCGGCCTGAATGTACTCATCAGCTACGACTTGCCTGTATTTTATGAATATATAACCGGAAAAAGCCTCCTTATTCCCTCTCCGGAAATCTATACCTATACTTTACCGGTGTTATCCGGCAGGCAATCCGGATTTTCAGGTGCTACTCATATTCCTGGCCTGCATGCCTTGCTGGTAACTGCCTCTGTAGAAGATACAGACAATGAAATAGACGATGGTGCCGTACTGGGTAGTTATGCCGGAATTATTGATCTGGAAAGCCATTCCATTGATTACGCTCCTTTTACAGAAAATGGTGAGCTGTTTACCGGCAAAGTAGAATCTATTGCCATTCAACAAAAAGTAAATAATCACAGCCTGATTGCTATTGCCGTTACTGATAATGATTCTGGTGCTTCAGACCTGCTTATAGTAGAGATTACCCTATAAATTTACGGATACATTTTTCCCTTTCTGCCGTCCCGGCAGAAAGGGAATGCCTGTTTGTATCAGAAAAAGGTGTCTTTGTTATTTATTTTCTGAACCTGAAAAGCTGCAAACTTATAAATGCGAAGCGTTAGGCAAGTGCCGGCCAACTGAAAATAATACCAATATAAAGTGATGAAAGTTTAGAAAAGAAAGTATTTTACAGACCTTTGTATAAATATGTAACAAATTATTATAGAAATCTTATAAAAACATGTAATAAATTTGCTTGCCATTTGCTACATTTTTTATATTTACTGCACGATGAAATTTAAATTTCTAACTCCGAAGGATAATGTTGGTATTGTAAAGGCAACTGTGCACAAAACAGGTAAGATGGGATTTTCGACAGGCGCTATTAAAGTACTCAGTCTGGATAAAAATAAGTACTTCAAACTGGCATTAAATGAGGATGATGAAAATGATACAAATTTATATTTAGTACTGGCAAAAGAATCTGATAAGGATACGTTTGTAACCAATAAAGCCGGTCCTTATTATTATATAAAAATCAAGCACGTTTTGGATGAACTGGGAGTTGACTACAAAAGCGAAACCATTATTTATGACATCCGGGAAGTAAAGGACAGCGAGGTAAAATGTTATAAATTAAGCAGGCGAAAATCAACTAGCAAAAAACAGCAAAATCCATAAAATATACCTGTATCTCCACTCTAACTCAGGTAAGTTTTCTTAACAATTCGTTGATTTTGCTAATAGTTATATTGGCTAATTCCAATTGGAAGCCTGGCTCAAATGTGGATAAGTTGACTTAATTATCCACATTTGAGCCTTTTATGTGTATAACTTCATCACTTACCCTCACAAATTACAATTTCTTAACATAGAATTAATTCATTTTCATACTCGCATAATATGCGATAGGTGTAATATTTCGCATAATGAAATGTAAAAAAGTAACACAAATTCTAAGGAGAAAGTATAGGGTAGCTAGTAGTAGTAATGAATTGGGTAATCATTAGCTATTAACAGCAGTCTAACAAAAAAGCTTCAGAAATTCTGAAGCTTTTTTGTTATTTTCTATTTGTAATCGAATGGTTATATCAATATAAATCACACAGTATACATTCCGAATTATTTAAAAAATCAGTATTGAATAATTTTATCTTGATACGCATTACTGCATTATGCCTGAACCGATACTTTTTTCTTTTCTTCTTTTTCCCTGAAAAATAATGCAAACAAAATCAATACGCCCACAGATAAGAAAGCCGGTACCATCCATATTTGCTGCCATTGATGGCTTACAACTTCATTGGTGGTTACAGAATAGGCATCTACCACTTTTCCGGAAAGCCAGGTTCCAATCAGCATCCCTATGCCATAGGTCGCCAGGGTAATCATTCCCTGGGCAGCGCTTTTCAGGTGAACTGGCGCTTTATTATCTACATAAATCTGTCCCATCAGGAAGAAGAAATCGTAGCAGATACCATGCAGTAAAATCCCTCCATAAAACATCCAGACGGCTGTTTCATTATTTCCGTAAGCAAACAACAGATAGCGGGCAATCCAGGCGGCCATTCCCAGCAGCATCATTTTCTTTACACCTAACCTGACAAAAAACAACGGCATGAGCAGCATAAAAATCAGTTCTGATGCTTGTCCTAGTGCCATTTTGCTTGTCACATTTTCTACACCTGCTTCCACCAGGAACACATTGGCTGAACTATAATAAAAGGAGAGCGGAATACATACCAGCACCGAAGCAATCACCAGGATAGCAAATGAAGGATTTTTCATCAGTGCCAGTGCATCCAGACCCAATACCTCCCGGATCGTAACAGGGCCCTCTTTTTTTACCGGAGGCGTATGAGGCAAAGAAAAACAGTAAAAGCCCAGTACCAGAGAGGCTACCGAAGCGATCAGCATAGGCGTAGCCTGTGTACCTACCCCCAGAAAATCAATAAATAATCCGGCAGCGATCCAGCCTACCGTGCCTAGTACACGAATACCAGGCATTTGTTCACCCGGCTTCTCCAGCTGCCTGAAGCAGATAGAGTTAGTTAAGGCCATCGTAGGTGTATAGCACAGGGTATATACAAATAAACAAATATAGAAGGTAGGAAAGTCGTTGATCAGCGTAAGCAAAAACATAAAGCCAGCCCCAATGATATGAAGTATACCTAATACTTTTTGTGTAGCAAAAAACCGGTCGGCAATCATTCCTACGAAGAACGGAGCTACAATAGCTGCAATGGCAAAAGCACCATAGGCCAGGCCATTTTGTTCACCAGTAAATTTTAAAGTCTGCAATAAATAAGTGCCTAAGGTAACATACCAGGAGCCCCAGATAAAATATTGCAGAAACATCATCAGGGAAAGCTGAATGCGGAGACCAGTATTCATAAAAAGCGAATAAGTTTAGGTGAAAAGTAAAAATAAGGCGAATCGACCAGTATAAATATAAAAATATCTCAGAAAAGATAAAATCATTTTTTATTTCTTAGGCTGCTTGGGATGATAGACACAAATACATCAGCCTGAAATATCTCCGGCTTGAGATATTTCAGGCTGATGTATTTACAATTTCTAAGTTTCGCTAAAGACAAAAGACTACAGACTTTTTCTATACTTCTTCCGTCTGAAGTTGTTTTTCGTACAATTCTTTATATACCCCATTATTTGCCAGCAGCGATTCATGGGTGCCTTGTTCTACAATCCGGCCATCGTCGAGTACAATAATACGGTCGGCAAGTTTGGCAGAAGATACCCGGTGGGATATAATAATGGAAGTACGGTTTTGCATGATCCGCTTCAGGCTGTTAAGAATGGCATTCTCTGTTTTGGTATCTACAGCAGAAAGCGAATCGTCCAGAATCAATATCCTGGGGTCACGAACGATAGCCCTGGCAATAGAAACCCGCTGTTTCTGGCCACCAGATAAAGTAATGCCTCTTTCGCCCAGCTTGGTATCGAACTTTTCCGGAAAAGCCATCACATTTTCATACAAATCTGCGTCTTTGGCTGCTTGTATCATTCTTTCATCCGGCACCCCAGTGAGGCCGAAAGTGATATTATTGCGGATGCTGTCGGAGAATAAAAATACATCCTGCGGTACATAGCCTATCTGGCTGCGAAGAGAGGATATGTTGTAGGCTTTAATATCGGTACTATCAATGAGAATCTGGCCGGAAGTAGTATCGTACATGCGGCAGAGCAGATTAGCCACCGTACTTTTACCGGAACCAGTCGTTCCCAGAATAGCAACCGATTCACCGCTGTTCACCTCGAAAGTAATATCATGCAAGCCGACAATACCTGAATCCGGATATACAAAACGCACCTGCTCAAAACGGATCTGGCCATCAATTGGCTTTTTAATGTCTTCGGTAGAAACAATATCTGTTTTGGTGTTGAGAAACTCATTGATCCGCTCCTGGGAAGCTGCCGCCCTTTGCACCATACTGGTAGTCCAGCCTAAAGAAGCTACCGGCCAGGTAAGCAGGTATACATAAATAATAAACTCTGCAATATTTCCTGCCGACAGGGTGCCTGCAATTACTTCCAGGCCGCCAATATACACCGTAAGAATAGTGCTAAGCCCAACCAGAGCCATAATCAGCGGAAAAAACAGGGAGTTGACAAAGGTAAGTTTCAGCGATTTATCTTTATAGTTATTACTTTCCACGGCAAATTTCTGGGCAGAGCGTTCTTCCTGTACAAAAGATTTCAGTACCCGGATTCCGGAAAAAGCTTCCTGCACAAAAGTGGAAAGGCCTGACAAACTGCGCTGAATTTCTTCCGAACGTTTATTGATAATGGTATTCACAAAATAAATACCAATCGACAGAAAGGGCAGTGGGAGTAATACAAATAAAGTCAGTTTCACATTTACGGTGAGCATATAGGAAATCACCAGGATAAACATTACTACCAGGTTTAATCCATACATAATAGCAGGCCCCAAATACATCCGCACCCGGCTCACATCTTCCGAAATTCTGGCCATTAGATCGCCGGTATTGTTGCGGCGGTAAAAACTCAGCGGCAATGCCTGGTAATGCTCATATACTTCACTTTTCAGGTCAAACTCAATCAGGCGGGACATTACAATAAGTGTTTGCCGCATTAAAAACAGAAATATTCCTTTCAAAAAAGCCATCAACAGAATGAATAGGCCATAAAAAAGTATACTTTTTGCAAATACTCCATACAGATCCTGCTGTGCTTCATAACTATCGTAGAGGAAATATAAGTCTATCGTTTCCTTTACCAGATCGAAAGAATAGCGCACCACCTGGGCTGGTACAATGGCAAAAATGTTAGAAATAATAACAAATAAAGTCCCCAGAATCAGGTGGTATTTGTATTTGTACAGGTATTTGTTGAGATAGGCTAAATGCTTCACCGGTAAAATTTATTATATACTGATAACTCTGCATGTGATCAACTGGTTCGTCAGATCCAAACTAGTTTTATAAAAAAATCAGCGTGGTATTTCGTACCGATAAACCAGTTTTAAAAGTGTGCTGTAAAGATAACTATTTATACAGTATCCGCTATAGCAGAGGTTTTATTCCCCTATCCGGATAAAAAATGTACATATGTTTAGGAAACTCATCGTCAAAAAGTACAGTTAAAATAAAGAGCGGCATTATAGAATGGCGATTTTTTACGTTAATTTTGCCGGTGTTTGAAGCAGTATAAATTTAAGTATCTGGTTCACACATAGATTTTTTATAACAAACGTTCTTTTACACCTTCGCCATGCTGAACAGGAGAATACTCAGAATTAAAGCCATGCAATCGATTTATGCATTCAGGCAGGCAGAACGGTCGGATTATCAGTTGGCCCTTGATCTGATCCATGAAACTTTCGCACCAGACCTGAACAGCCCTACCCCACAAGACCTGAAAAAACTGGAAGGATACCGTAAACTCGGAAGTATTCTTTTTGAAGAAAGTGTACAAAAAGGGCAGATTTCCGCAGAAGAAGAAATGCCAAAACCGGTACATGAAGCCGTAACCAAAGCCATTGGGTTTTATCAGAATCAGACCCGGAAAGATCAGGCTTTTCTGGGAAAACAAATGATCAGCGAAGCCGAAAAAATTTATGACCGCTATATATGGCTCCTGTTATTATTAATTGAACTGGCAGACTATGTGCAACGGGAAGAAGAGGAACGCCAGCACCGGCAGATACGGCCACAGCCTTCATCCAGGAAAGAACTTAAATTTCATTATAACCAGGTAATCAAACTGCTGAAAGAACACCAGCCTCTGGAGAAAGAAGCCATTCGCCGGGGATTAAACTGGGGAGCTGAGCGGGCTTTTGTGAAGGAATTGTATAAGGAAGTGATAAAGAAAGACCCGGCTTATACCGAATATACACAACTGGCAGATGCAAGCTTTGAAGAGGATAAAAAGATAGTGAACCATATCGCTAAAAATATCATTTTTAAACATGAACTATCTAACAACTTCTTTCAGATGCTGGACTTAAGCTGGCCTGAAAATAAAGATGTTTTAAAAAGTATGGTGACCAAAACCATCAAAAATATAGAGGAAAGTAAGCCTGATTCCCTGGAACTGCTTGATTTGGCCATTAACTGGGAGGATGACCGGGATTTTTTTGCGGATCTGTATAAATATACCATTGAAAACGATGAGCAATATGAGGAAATGGTTTCAGGTAAAACCAAAAACTGGGATGTAGAAAGAGTAGCGGCGCTGGATAAAATCTTGCTCAAAATGGCTATCGCTGAGATCATGCATTTTCCGAGTATCCCGGTAAAAGTAACCATTAATGAATATATCGAGTTATCTAAAGTATACAGTACACCCAAAAGCAAACAGTTTGTAAACGGAATGCTGGATGCCATTTCTGCCGAACTCACCGCCAAGGGCCTGGTGAAAAAGAGTGGCCGGGGCTTAATTGATAATAAATAAGACCAAATTCAGTTTATATTGGAGAATATTCGTTTTTAAAGGTCCAAAACAGAGCATGCATTATTTGAATATAAGTAGGTAAATTATACTATTTTTAAGACAGTACTCACAAATTTAGCTTGTGAAAAAGGCTTTTTTCAGATAATTTTACAAAAATTCAGGAACATTGATTATAAATAATTGCAATCATGCGTAGAATCACAGGCACTATGTTAATTTTTGCGGCCGGAGCTGCTACCGGAGCTTTTTTTGGTATCTTATATGCACCCGAAAAGGGAGAAAGCACCCGTGACAGGCTGAACTACCAGCTGGCCAAATACCGCGATAAATTAAAAGAATTGATAGATGAACTGGTAGAAGGCAAACAAGAACCCATAAACACTGCTAAATCTGAAGGTCAACGGGTAATTAATGATGCCAAAGTAAAAGCAGAGCGTTTATTAGGAGATGTAGAAGATTTAATGAGCCAGATTAAAGGCACTAAATAGCCTTATTTCCTGTTTATAGTTTTTAACCAAGCAAATTTTATCCCCTGACAATAACACAACAAAGCAATGAAAAAAATATTCATGAATTATCTGCTGACTCTGGCAACCGCTGGTATATTGTTTAGCTGCAATACCGAAGCCAAACGCACTTCTGAAGAAGGTGCTTCTACCACAGCGGCAGAAGTAAAAACAACCAGCCAGGAACAACCGGCTGATGGCGCACAGGCCGCTGCTACCAATCCTGCTGATGCCCCTGTGATTTCTTTCGAAGAAACTTCCTATGATTTCGGAACTATCCAGGATGGCGATGTGGTAAAACATACTTTTGCTTTCACCAATACTGGTAAATCTCCGCTGATCATTCAGAATGCTTCTGCACAATGCGGATGTACTGTTCCCGACTGGCCTCGTGAACCTATTGCCCCAGGTGCCAAAGGCGAAATTAAAGTTGAATTTAACAGCAAAGGCAAAGCCGGTGTACAAAGCAAGGCTGTAACTGTTACTTCCAATACCGCGAATGGCAGCGATCAGGTAATTCTGAAAGGGATCGTAGAATCTGGTGTAGCCAGCATGAAAGGACCTTATAAAACTAATTAACCGGGTAATTACAGAGAGTTGATCTTGAATAAAGCAGGATCAACTCTCTGCCTTGCCTGAAATCCGGCAGAAAATTACCCTCACCACTAAACCTAAAGAATTCCTATATACCTATGCTATTAACTATTTTATTACAGGCCACTCAAACACCTGGCGGGTTCGATTATTCCAGTCTGATTCTATTTGCTGCGATGGGCCTTGTATTTTATTTTTTTATGATCCGGCCACAGCAGAAAAAGCAGAAAGACCAGAAGAAGTTCAGAGAAGAACTCAAGAAAGGCGACATGGTGGTAACAATTGGTGGCCTACATGGAAGAATTTATTCAGTAGAAGCAGATACCATTACCCTGGATGTAGATAAAGGCACTAAACTGGTGTTTGAGAAAAGTTCTGTTTCTCAGGAAGCCAGCAAAAAATATGAAACGGCTCCTACTGTGAAAAAACCTGTGCAGCAGCCTTAATAATAAATCGTTTTTGAAACAAACCGGAAACATATTATCCTGGATTTTAGAATCGCTCACGATTCGACGCAACGATGTAAAAGTAGTAGTGATGTGCCTGATGGCCGCTACTACTTTTTGGTTTTTGAATGCCCTCAACAAAGATTATTCTACCCGGCTATCGTATCCTATTGAGTTTGAGTATGACGATTCTACCTATGTGTCGGTCACTCCTCTGCCCAAAAAAGTGCGTTTGAATGTATCCGGCTATGGCTGGAACCTGCTCAAAAAGACGCTGCAGGTAAATGTAGAGCCCCTCATCTACAGGATTTCCAGTCCTTTACAAGCCAGATATATTACCGGCACCAATCTGCTTCCGTTTATTACCGAACAAATACGGGATATCCGGATCAATTATATTGTGGAAGACACCATATTTTTCGATTTTGACCGGATTACTACTAAAAAAGTAGCCTTATTAGTAGACAGCCTGGCAGTAAATCTGGCGGAAGGATACCGTATTACCAGTCCGATCAGGCTTAATCCTGCCTACATAAATTTTGAAGGGCCTTCTTCTTTATTGAAAGCCTTACCAGATTCCATTTTTGTAAATATTCCTTTAAAAAGCATAGACGAAAATTTTGAGGAAGATATTCCGGTAAATTATGTACAAAGCTCCTTAATCGAGTCTGATAATAACAGAGTAAAAGTCAATTTTAATGTTGCCTCCTTCCGCAAAGAAACGCAACTGGTGCCAGTAGCCAGGGTGAACTTTCCCAAAAAAGATAGTGTAGTATTGGCTAATCCGGTACTGGAAGTAAGCTACTGGCTCAAAAAAGAAGAAACCAATCCGGTGCGTCCGGAAGATTTCAGACTCATTGCCGATTATACGCACCTCAATAAAACTGATTCTACCATCACTATTCAGCTCGAACATAAGCCTCCTTTTGTAAGCGATGTCAGGGTAAACAAAGGTTCCATCCGGGTGTATGAAATCAAATAATGCTCCTTTACAGATCGGAATTACCGGAGGTATTGGTTCTGGTAAAAGCCTGGCCAGTAAAATTTTCTATGCGCTGGGTGTTCCGGTATATGATGCCGATACCAGGGCCAGATGGGTGATGCAGTATAACCCGGTTTTGATACAAGATATTATAACTGCTTTCGGAACTTCTGCTTATAATGCGGATACCCAACAGTTGAACCGTTCTTATCTGGCGGCACAGGTATTTAATAATGCGGAGAAAGTAGCTTTACTCAACAGCATCGTACACCCCAGAGTAGCCGAAGATTATGCAGATTGGGTGCAAGCTCATTCAAAATATCCCTATCTGTTGAAAGAAGCCGCCCTACTCTATGAAGCAGGCTCTTATCAGTTTTTAGACAAAATTATTACCGTATCTGCTCCCATTACTGTCCGGATAGAGCGCATTCGAAACCGTGATCCCCACCGTACCCTTACTGATATACAAGCGATTATGGACAAGCAATTATCAGAGGAAGAGAAATTACAAAGAGCAGATTTTATTTTATATAATGACGAAAGCCGCTTGCTCATTCCACAAATACTCGCTCTACATGAGCAATTTCTGGCAATGGCAGGAAAGACATATTAGGTAGTGATTATAATGGTAAAATACATAATAACTCAAACTTAGTCTGTAAGAGTATTACTAGGTGGCAATGAGGCCGTGCCTTAACTTGGTATATTAAAAATCACTATCAATATTAGTTAAGGGCAGGCAGTATTTTTTAACATAATTCTTTAATTACCGCAAAATTTTTATCGGCAGCTTTTCTGTAAAATTCTTTTAACTTATCAACATAAGCCAAGCAATAAGAAATCTCCTCTTGAATTTCTTCTGCTGAAGCCTTTCTAAATTCTTGATAATAGGGATAAATCTCTTCTTGTGAAATTACCTCAGCATCGAATTTACGGACAAGCTCTTCATACTTCAAACTTGAAAGGTATTCTTTAATATTTTTTACCTCATCAGCTGTAACATATAATGCTGGGCCATATCCTAAATCCAATTCTTCATCAATAGGCTCTCCACCTTGAACTACTTTTCCTGGGATAGAGGAAAAATCGAAACGGTCATGAGCAATCAAGAATTGCAGAATATCCCAAAACTTATCAAGCCATAATTCATCCTCACTGTCTTGTCCTGAAAAATAATCTTCTGTGAGAGGAGAGCTATCTAATTTTAATGCTTCTAATTCATCTTCTGAAATTGCCTTTAAGGCTAGTAACATACTCATGTTTATCCTCTGAACTAAATTTTCTATTTCTAAACACTCTTGAAACTATTACTTCCCAATCGCCTTTGCCGGATTCCCGAAAACGGTAGCTCCTGCTTTTACATCTTCTATCACTACCGAACCAGCCCCAATACGGGCACCTTTGCCTACTTTTATTCCGGAAACGATAGTTACGCCTGAACCCACAAATACATCATTGGCCAGATTTACATTGGAGTTGATAATACTGCCTGCGCCGATCTGAACAAAATCTCCCACCTGTGCCTGGTAATCTACAATAGCACCGGCATGTAAAATACAATGATTCCCAACTTTTGCACCGGTATTGATGATCACGTTGGAACTGATCAGATTACCATGCCCAATGGAAGCCATTCCTGAAATAGTAGCCCGGTTGTGAATGGCATTTACCGGCATCATTTTACGGCGCTCATTGAGCATTTCAGTCAGGTGTTTATGGAATTTGGTATCGTCGGTAGCAATAAACGCCTCGCATTTTTTTCCGATCAGCTTCAAATAACCATCATCGTCGGTGCTGCCCATTACGGATATTTCGTGCACTTCTTTGCCGTGTAATTCTTTATTGTCGTCCAGAAAGCAGTATACAATGACCTGGTTGCTTTGAAAAATATCGAGGGCGACAATGCCCAGTCCGGTGGCAGAACCAATTATAATGACAGGATTTTCCATGTGTTGTTTGTATTGTAAAAAGTCAGCAAATGTAGGATGCACTTCTCTTACAACCAAATGCAATAGTTATTCAGTAAGCATTGGTCATTGATTTAAAGTCAACAGCTTTAAACTCATTTGCTTGTACTTATTCAGGTCAGGAACAGGAATATGTTCTTCCTTAGCCATTTCGTCCCATTGGCGCATCCGGATACTTAGCTCAAATAAACTATCGTTGGCAAATGCTTCTGCTTCCCTGGCTGTCATAGGTCCACCCTGAAACTGGAGCGTCTGTTTACTTGCTTCCGATAATCGGGCATAATAATCTGGCTGGGCAAAAGTTAAATACCGTTTGGCCTGCACATGGCTTTCTACCAGTCTGGCCAATCGTTCTGAAAATCCCTTGCTCCGCAGAAAATTAGCACCTATTTTTTCGTGGCTTTTTACGCCAAATCCATTCATACTCTCACTAGCCGAGGAAGCACACAAATGACCAATGTCGTGGAAAAACGCGGCCAGAATTACTTCCTCATCATAGCCTTCTTTTTCAGCCAGCTGGGCACTTTGCGCCATATGTTCGATTTGTGAAACTGGCTCACCAATGTAATCGTTGGCACCAAATCTTTCATACAAAGAAAATATTTCATTTACTTTTGATTGAGGGATGTTTGCGTATGCATAGTTGATATATTAAGTCCTGGGTTATTCGCTTGTATGACAAGATGTGTACCTGATTCACAACTGTGGCGGCAGTAACAGGTAAATTACCAGCATAGAGGCTGGCAGGCTGGTTTTGTTCACCGGTACATGAGGTATTTTTCCGTTGAAAAATAAGGAATCACCCGTTTGCAATACTACAATTTCATCGCCCAACTGATATTCTACCTGGCCGCTGATCACATATTTAAATTCAAAGCCATCAGTAACTACCTTTTCCCGTTTCGAATGCGGTTTCAACTCTAAAATTACGGCTTCAAATGCAATATTGGCAATATTATGACTCAGGATAAACTGATACAAAAAGCCTAAGGCTTCTTCTTTTTCAAAAGGTGTATATTGCCCTGATTTTTTATGAATAAAAGGACTATTTTGCTGCATTTCTATCCCTTCGAAAAAAGCGCTCATATCTACTTTCAGCGTCTGAATAACGGAGATCAGTACAGGCAAAGAGGGAATGGTTCTCCCGGTTTCAATTTTAGACAACAATCCCTTACTGATCTGGGCTTCTTCGGCCAGTTCATGTAGCTTTATCTGCTGTTTTTGCCGGGTTTCCCGTATTTTTTTTCCGATCTTAATTAAAATATCATCATGCATCGTCGCTGGCTTTTTAAAATCCTATAGCTTATATTAGGGTGTTATTTTGCTTCATTCGTCCCAGGCATCAGTAGTCGCTCAAAATAAGCCTTTCAGTTATATCTTGTGTTAAGGCACTGTTAAGGTTTCTTTATATTAAACTAAAACTACTGTTTAAATCCAAATTCTTAACAAATCCTTAAAATAAAGTTTAATATTTGTAAACTTTATTCTTATATTTTTGGCACATTAATATGTTTATAGTAATCTGCTTAAACAGTATACAATTAGTGTTTGGATAAATGGTGTTGGATATAGGTGAATGACTTTTCATTCCGCAGTTCATGCCGCCATTTGTAAACGGAACACCCATTGTTTTTGATCATCTGTATGACAACCAGCATTAAGTTTCTATACTTAGAAAGTATGTAAATAAACAGGATGCATCAACACCATTACAAAACAATTCTTAATTCATTAGTAACCAGACAATAGCCCTATAATACAAAAACCGGAATCGCGGCAACGATCCCGGTTTCATCAAAGGCGCATGTTTGTTTCTTGTGTTACCGCTAAATAACTACTTCAACAAGTAGCATGTGGCCTTATTGTGTCTTAACAAAATCCTAAGTCTCATTAAAAACAACCAAATTTATGAAAAATCATTTACAATGCGCAGGAGCGCCACCTAAAAAAAAGCGGAGTATAACCGCAATCCGAACCTGTATTTTACTCCTGTTGGGGATGGGTCTTTCTGTATCTGGTTTTGCCCAGCAAACCCGGCAGGTTTCCGGGAAAGTTATGTCTGCGGAAGATTCTACGGCTTTACCAGGGGTAACCATTCTGGTGAAAGGTACAAATGTAGGAACCACTACCAACAGCGACGGCAGTTATACCCTGAATGTTCCGGCCCAGTCGGATAATCTGGTATTCTCGTTCATTGGCTTTATTTCCCAGGAATTAAGCATTGGTAGTCGTACGGTGTTAAATGTACGGATGGCCGTAGATGTAAAAGCCTTGTCTGAAGTGGTAGTAACAGCTTTAGGTATTGAAAAACAACAACGGGAACTTGGGTATGTTACCCAGAAAATTTCGGCAGAAAGTATTACACAAGCCAGGGAAACGAATGTGGTAAACCAGCTGGCTGGTAAAATTGCCGGGGTTACAGTCGTAAGCAGCCCGTCAGGCGTGGGTGCTTCTTCACGCATTACCATCCGGGGTGAACGGTCGCTGAATATTAATGCCAATCAGCCGCTTTTTGTGGTAGATGGTATGCCGATCAGCAATAACTTTGTGGGTTCTTCAGGCCGCAATAACCAGGATGCGGATTATGGAAACGGCGCAGGTTTTATTAATCCGGATGATATAGAATCTATTACCGTGCTGAAAGGTGCTAATGCTTCGGCTCTATATGGTTCCAGGGCAGCCAATGGCGTAATTGTAATTACTACTAAAAGTGGGAAAAATACCAAAGGGCTGGGCATCAGTGTAAATTCAAATATCACTTTCGATACGCCACTCCGGCTGCCAGATTACCAGAATGTGTACGGCCAGGGTCTGGGAGGTGAATTTAGTTTTAAAGATGGTTCTGGTGGTGGTTTGCAGGATGGGGTGGATGAAAACTGGGGACCAAAAATGGAAGGGCAACTCATTGTACAACATGATTCTCCAACCAATAAAGGGTTACGGGCAGGAGATGCCAGAGTTCCTGGTGGTCCGGGAGATGGCCAGCCTACTCCTTTCAGTCCACACCCGGATAACATAAAGGATTTCTTTGAAACCGGTAAAACCTTAACCAACAACGTTGCTTTAACAGGTAGCAATGAGTTCGGCGACTTCCGCCTTTCCTATACCAACCTGACCCAGACAGGTATTGTACCTAATACAGATCTCAACCGCAATACTTTTTCTTTGAATGGGGGTTATAAGCTGACTAAAAAGTTTACGGCCCGTGCCAATGTAAGCTATATCCGCAGCAACAGCGATAACCGGCCAAACTTGAGTTATGGTACCGAGAATATTATGTACTTGTTTAATTGCTGGTATGGCCGCCAGATCGATACCAAAAACCTCCGTAACTACTGGCAGCCGGGCTTTGAAGATATTCAGCAATACAACTTCAATTACAATTACCACGACAATCCGTATTTCAATGTGTACGAAAATACCAATGGCCAGCAGGTGAACCGTATTATTGGTAATATCACGCTGAGTTACCAGTTCACCGACTGGCTGAGCCTGCAAGCCCGTACACAAGTGGATTATTCAGATGAAATCCGGGACCGCCGCCGGGCCTTCAGTACCCAGCGCTATCCATTTGGTTCTTTCCGCCGCGAAACGGTGAAATCTCTCGAACGCAACTCAGACTTATTACTGCAATTCAATAAAAGTTTAGGCTCAGACATAACATTGAATGCAACCCTTGGGGGAAACCAGCGGGTAAATACTTTTGACTACCTGGATGTATTTGCTTCTCAATTAACCGTGCCTGGGGTATATACCTTAAATAATGCAAGGGTTCCGCTGGAATATGGAACAAACCAATCTGAGCGCAAAGTAAACAGTATTTTTGCACAAGCACAGGTAGGCTTCCGGAATTATCTCTTCCTGGATTTAACTGCCCGTAACGACTGGGCAAGTACGCTTACTTTACCAAAAGGGGTTCAGGGAAATGCGGATAACTCCTATTTTTACCCTTCTGCTTCGTTGAGCGCTGTAGTAAGCGATTTTGTTCCGCTTCCTAAATTTATCTCTTTTGCTAAAGTAAGAGCAGGCATTGCCCAGGTAGGTAACGATACGGACCCTTATCAGTTTTCTCAACCTTACAATCCACAAACGCCCTGGGGTACTACACCAACTTTCAGTGAAAACAGCCAGATTCCTAACCTGAATTTAAAACCAGAAATCAGTACTTCTCAGGAATATGGCATTGACCTGAGATTCCTGAATAACCGGGTGGGTGTAGACTTTACCTATTACCTCAATGATAGCCGTAACCAGATTATATTTATTCCCCTTGCTCCGGAAACTGGCTATTCCAGAATTGTACAGAATGCTGGTCTGATCCGGAATCAGGGCATCGAGTTGATGTTGAATCTGGTGCCGATAGAAGCGGCTAATAACGGATTCCGCTGGAATATAGACATAAACTTCTCCCGAAACCGCAGTGAGGTAAGAGAACTCGCTGATGGCATTACCAATTATACACTGGCAGACCGGTATTTTGCCGTAAATGCCATAGTTGGTGAACGTATGGGTGATATGTATGGGTTTGGTTTTCAGCGGGTAAGCAGCGATCCAACCAGCCCTTATTTCGATCCAACCGGCCAGTTTGTAGGACAGATTGTGAACTCAGATGGCAGACCCGTACGTACCGCTAATACGGTTAAACTGGGTAACTATAATCCTGACTGGCTGGGTGGTATCTATAATACTTTCTCTTATAAAGGCATCAACTTAGGCTTCCTGTTCGATATCCGGTATGGCGGTGAAGTATATTCTCACACGATGGTAGTAGGCCGGGAAGGCGGGCAACTGGTAGAAACCCTGGAAGGAAGGGCCAATGGCTATGATTTGTCTGTAGAAGGAAATGGCGTGTTTGCTCCTGGTGTGGTCATGACTAAAAATGCAGATGGCACCAATAACTTTCACACCAATGGAACCCAATCTACCGACCGTGAACTGAGTGCCCGGGAATGGAATACAGCCTTTACCTTAGGAAGAAGTGTACTGGAAGGAGCTATTTTTGATGCTACGTTTGTGAAGCTCCGTGAACTGAAATTAGGCTATACTATTCCTGACAAATTCTTAGGCAAACTGCCTTTCCGGGGTGTAAATCTTTCCCTGGTAGGCCGCAATCTGATGCTTTGGACCGATGTACCACACATTGATCCTGAAACCTCCTCAGTCTCTGGTGGAACCGTAATTCCGGGCGCTGAATCTGTAGCCATTCCTTCTACCAAAAGTATAGGCTTTAACTTAAGCTTCCGCCTGTAGTACAGCTCAATTTCCATGAACAAATGAATAATTCACCAATGACAATTGACTAAATTATGAAACGATATATAAATCTAAAGCCCGTATTCCTATGCCTGGCACTGCTAGTGTTCAATGCCTGCGATAAGGATTTTGAAGAAATCAATACCAATCCAAACGTTCCTAATTCCGTTACTCCAGACCTGTTGCTGCCGAATGTGATCCGCTCTACGGTGAATGAAGTAATGGGAACCTCCTGGGGTATTGGCAATATTGTTATTCAGCAAACAGCAAAAATCCAGTTTGTAAACGAAGACCGGTATCAATGGGGAGAAATTAACGGGATCTGGAGTACCATGTATACCAACCTGAGGGATGTAAATAATATATATGCGATTGCCGAAAAAGCCGGACAGAGCAATTATATGGGTATTTCTCTGGTAATGAAGTCCTGGATGATGTCGCTGGTAACCGACTGCTATGGAGATGCGCCATACTCCGAAGCAGCAAAAGGCAAAGAAAAAGTAGTATACCCTAAGTTTGATACCCAGGAAGAGATTTACAATGGCATTCTCGCCGACCTGGCAACAGCTAACGATTTACTGGGTTCTACGGCTGAGATTGTAAGTGGAGATATTTTATTTGGGGGAAATGTTTCCAAATGGAAAAAACTGGCCAATTCCCTGCGTTTGCGGTATCTGATGCGCATTTCTAACCGGCGCAATGTAGGTGCTGAGATGCAGGCTATTCTGACAAATCCAACGGCTACGCCTATATTTACGTCCAACGACGACAATGCGGCCCTTCAATATCTGCCTACGGTACCCAACCAGTTTCCTTTATACACGTCACGGATAGGTTCAGTGAATGAATTCCGCCTGAGCAAAACAATGGGCGACAAATTACAGCAGCTCAGTGATCCCCGATTACAGGTTTTTGCCCGTCCTACCCCTGCCTCTGCTGGCACAGCCAATCCGGTATATGTTGGCGTACCCAACGGACTCGATGATGTAGCCGCTTTGCAATACAATGGAGGCGCTAATTTCTTATCCCGTATCGGGCCTTCTTACTATATAGATGGCTTTCTTACCCCTACTCCAAAAGATCTGTCCATTGCCAAAGGCATTATTATGACCTATCCGGAATTGCAGTTTATTCTGGCCGAAGCCGCCCAGAAAGGCCTGATTACTGGTACCGCAAAAGATTATTATGAAGCCGGTGTAACAGGTTCATTCAATTATTACGGGTTAACTGTACCAGTAGGCTACCTGGAACAAACCGGTGTCGCCTTTAATCCGGCAACAGCACTGGAATTGATCGGGACGCAAAAATGGATCGCCTTGTTTTATACAGGTCTGGAAGCCTGGTTTGACTGGAGAAGAACCAATGTTCCGGCACTTACGCCTGGCGCATCCAATGTAAATGGCAACCGTATTCCGGTACGTTTTATATACCCTAGCTTTGAATTTTCGCTTAACAAAGAAAACGTAGAAGCAGCCATTGCCCGGCAAGGGGGTGTGAATGATATCAATAATAAAGTGTGGTGGGATCAATAAGCCATTCATTCCAAAATAAAAAACCTTTCCAGTAGTTAGCTGGAAAGGTTTTTTATTTTGTGGCTGCAGAAAGCTTTACTTCTACCCAGCAGAGTGACAGGATTATTGCTGGGATGGAATAGGCAATACTTTGCTGTTTTTGAATGTCGAAAGAATCACCATCGACTGCATACTGTCTATTTCTTCAATATCACTTACCCGCTCCAGCATTAGTTTCTGATACGAGGCAATGTCTTTAGAAATAATTTTTAGCAGGAAATCGCCGCTTCCGGTAATATGATGGCACTCAATAATTTCTTCAATACTCTTTATTTTCTCTACGAAAGCATCAATATAGGCCTTCTTATGTCCGATGAGGGAAACCTGTACAAAGGTAGTTACACCTAAGCCAACTTTTTCAGTGTCTAACTGGGCATGGTAGCTCCGGATCAGGCCGGCATTTTCTAATTTCTTTACTCTTTCCAGGGTGGGCGCTGGAGATAATCCAATTTCTTTGGATAGCAAGGCATTTGTAATTTTTGCATTGTTTTGCAAAATTTCCAAAATTTTCCGATCAGTCTGGTCGAGTTTAATGGCTGTAGTCATATAATGAACAAAATAAAATTTGGTGTAAAATTAGTCTTTTTCTAATACTCTATGAGTTTACATGCGAGGTTATAAGAATTAATTTATCGAGGGCTTATTATTTCTACAATACATCTTATGGTAAAAAAGTATATGAGGATAAACTTTTATTTTAAATGGGAATAAGGCGATGGCAAGCGGTTATTAAACTGTATAAAGTAATTCCTGAACTATATGCTTTCATAGCCAATATTTCGTATTTTTTTGCTATTCCTAGAATAGTTAAAAAATTTACAGCAATATTACAAATAAAATTGTGTCTTTCAAGGAACTGGCAAAATTTAACTGAACTTTAATATACTTAGTATTATCAGCTAAAGGATTAGTAATAGCAGGGCTGGATAATTCACAGGCAAGGCATTTTTATTCTGGGTTTTTGTTAAGACTTTTGCATAATCATTAACAAATAGCTTTATCGTATATTTAAACTAGTACAATATAAAGCAAAGCCATTGCATCCGATGTACATTATTAAAGTAAAAGGCAAAGCCAAAATTCCTGATTATATTCAGCTCCGGGATGAAAATTTTGTACTTATTGCCTATTTTCGTGCCGACAGGCCTTTAAAAGAAAAAGATATGATAAAATATGGCCTGGAAGGAAAAGAAACGGCACTGGAAAAATTAATACTTGATTTACCATTCGGAAAATTGCAGAAATTAGAACTTTAACCATGAATCCATTTTCTGAAGCCCCTATTGTTGAAGCCAAAAATGCCTATATCTTACAGGAATACCAGACGGTGATCAGCAAAGCCAGTTTTGAAATCCATAAGGGCGAATTTGTATACCTGATCGGCCGGACCGGCGGCGGAAAAAGTTCTTTACTGAAAACCTTATATGCCGATCTGCCCCTGCGTTCCGGTGAAATGAATGTGGCTGGTTTTCATATTCACAAGATCAAGCGGAGCGAAATTCCTTTTTTGCGGCGTAAAGTGGGAATTGTATTTCAGGACTTCCAGCTTTTCCCTGACCGCAATGTGGCAGAAAACCTACTCTTTGTAATGAAAGCCACCGGCTGGCATGACAGCGGTAAAATGAAAAACCGCCTGGCTGAAGTACTTATGCGGGTAGGATTAGGCTCAGTGGGAAATAAAATGCCCCATCAGCTTTCAGGTGGTGAACAGCAGCGGGTAGTAATTGCACGTGCCCTCATTAACGAGCCACAGATTCTTTTTGCCGATGAGCCTACCGGAAACCTGGACCCTGAGGTAGCTGAAGGTATTCTGCAATTATTTCTGGAAATTAACCGGAGCGGAACCGCCGTATTGATGGCCACCCACAACCATACTTTTTTACAGGCACATCCGGCCAGGGTGCTCAAATGCCAGAATGGCAAACTGCTCGATTCTCAGAAAGACGAGATCAGCCTGACAAATGATTAATGCAAGTAATAAGTAGTGCTTATAGTATCTTTTATTCTCACTATTGAATGGCTTCACAAGTATATGTTTGTTTGCCTAAAAAGGTACTAAATCACCATTTCCGGTATCTCCCCTCCTATTACCAGTCTACCTTCAGTGGCTTGTTTGATCTGCTCTACTGTAATCCCTGGTGCCCGTTCGATGAGTTTAAATCCACCTTCCGGTAACACATCTAGAACAGCCAGTTCGGTTACAATCTTTTTTACACATTTTAAACCGGTAAGTGGCAATGAACATTCTTTGAGTAATTTAGAAGCGCCATTTTTACTCACATGCTGCATGGCTACGATAATATTCTCAGCAGAAGCTACCAGATCCATGGCACCTCCCATTCCTTTTACCAGTTTGCCAGGAATCTTCCAGTTAGCAATATCCCCATTTTCCGATACCTCCATCGCTCCCAGAATCGTTAACTGAACATGTCCTCCCCGTATCATCGCAAAACTATCCGCAGAACTGAATATAGATGATCCTGGCAGCATGGTTATGGTTTGTTTTCCGGCATTGATCAGATCCGGATCTACTTCGTGCTCCTGAGGAAAAGGCCCAATCCCCAGCAATCCATTTTCTGATTGTAATACCACATTAATTCCCTGAGGAATATAATTAGCCACCAGTGTTGGAATACCTATTCCCAGGTTCACATACATTCCATCTTTTATTTCTCTGGCAATTCGTTTGGCGATTCCGTGTTTATCTAACATAAGAAAATGTGAAAATGTGAAAATGTGAAAATGTGAAAATGTGAAAATGTGAAAATGTTATTTTATTTTGGAAGTAATAATGATTTTAGAAATGATCTTTTTCATTTCATACAGCTTATCGAGTAGAAGTTGTGAGTCGGGATAGTTTTTTGCAAATTTACATAGCAACAGCCAATACTCTGTTTCATCTGCTTCCTTGGCTGCTATCTTAAATTTGTGTATAAAATCATTTTTACTCTCTGCGTTTTGTGCTTCCCGGATGTTGGCACCAATAGATGTTCCACTTTTTAGCAATTGATTTGCTATAACAAATTTTCTTTTTTCCTCCAGCATCTCTGCATATTCAACAATATTTAAGGCAAATTCAAAACTCAACCTGATAATAATATTTTCTTTTTTTTCCTCCATACCGCACTCAACTTATGTATTTACTTCTATCCCACTGACATATCAGACAACACTTAATTCCACTACATATTCCCTGCTCATTTTCACATTCTCACATTTCCTAATTTATCCCCTCACCGTTCTTTGTTCGATGCGCTTTTCATACTGTTGTCCCTGAAAAATACGCTGCACAAAAATTCCAGGTGTATGCACTTGATTGGGGTCCAGCGTGCCTACAGGAACGAGTTCCTCTACCTCTGCAATAGTTATCTTTCCGGCAGTAGCCATCATCGGGTTAAAATTCCGGGCAGTACCCCGGTAAATCAGATTTCCGGCTGTATCCCCTTTCCAGGCTTTTACCAGTGAAAAATCAGCCCTCAGCCACTTTTCCATCAGGTACATTTTTCCGTCGAACTCCCTGGTTTCTTTGCCTTCGGCAACTTCGGTACCATAGCCAGCTGGGGTGAAAAAAGCAGGAATTCCAGCTCCGCCGGCACGTATTCTTTCTGCCAGTGTACCCTGCGGAATAAGTTCTACTTCCAGCTCGCCAGAGAGCAACTGGCGTTCAAATTCTGCGTTCTCTCCTACATAAGAAGATATCATTTTTTTTATCTGCCGCCCTTTCAACATAAGACCAATTCCAAAATCGTCTACCCCAGCATTGTTGGAAATACAGGTGAGGTTTTTGATATTCTTCCTCAGTAAAGCACTGATGCAATTTTCAGGAATGCCGCACAAACCAAAACCGCCCAGCATCAGGGTAACACCATCTGGTATATCGGCTATAGCCTGGTCTGCGTTTTCAAACACTTTGTTTATCATATCATCAGAAAATTTAAAATAATCCACCCGATTTTTTAAATCTTTTCCAGTTTAGGATTTTAAAGATTCATCCGCTTTTGGGCTTATTATGCTTTTCGTACAACATCTGAATAATACCATCTTTTAGCCCTACATCCGGCACAATAATTTCTTCGGCATGCGCCCACTTCATCGCCGACAGGTAGATATCCGTAGCCGGCACAATTACATCTGCCCGGTCAGGGTTGAGCTGGAGGTGATTGATACGTTCATCGAGCGAAAATCCGGCTATGTAGGATTGCACCCTGGCCGCTTCGGTACGGGTGATGGAGGTTTCAGTTTTTTTAACGGCCATTTCAAAAATCTTACTGATGTTACCTCCAGTCCCAATGGCGGTTAATGGCATTTGCATCCCATGAATATGATCTTCTATCCACTCTTTCATTTTACGCCAGGTCAGCGGTGATTCGCTGTGTTCCAGGTGGCGTACCGAACCGATTTTAAACGATTTAGCTGCCACTTTTACCTTATTTTTATACAGATTCAGTTCAGTGCTGCCTCCGCCCACATCTATGTGAATATAATCTTTATCCGCCATCAGGTAACTCACAATCGCCCTATTGGTAAGTTCTGCCTCCCGGCTTCCTTCAATTACATGAATGCGCATCCCCAGCTTTGCATGGACTCTGGACGTAATTTCGGCAGAATTATCAGCCTCCCGCATGGCAGAAGTCGCACATATAAAATAATCTTTCACTTCATGCAATTCCATCAACAGTTTAAAAGAATGCAATAGCTTCATAAGCTTTTCCTCCCGGTCCGGGCCAATCACACGAATAGTAAACACATCATGGCCCAGGCGGAGCGGGAAACGCACATATTCAACTTTTTTAAAATTCACCTGCATCCCATCGTGCAGTACTTTGGTGATTTGTAGTCGGGCGGCATTAGAGCCGATGTCAATGGCTGCAAGTTTCAATAGAAGAGAGTTAGTATGTGTTAGAAAATTAAAATTGTAAAATAAGACGTGACAATTTAATAAAATTACCAAAATATTATGTCCACCTTTCACGGTTACATACTGTTTGCGGTTACCTAAACGGCCCTTATTCTAGTTTCTGGGAATCAAGGCAGTATAATACTTTTTCTCGCAAAGTACCTATTAGAAGGTGTCTTATTTTTTACAGAACCTGTTTCAACATAAATCAGATCTTCATTTTGCTGCTTAAAATCAATTAGATTGGTACATGTACAAAATCTGAGCATTTACACCATTTCTGACAAAAGGAATTATAGTATACTGCACACCGGATACACATGGTATTTATTGCGTGTGGTGTTATCCCTGTTTGTATGAAAAAGGCTTCCAGCTATAAAATCCTGGTTCTGACTGAAGACACAGCTGCCTTTGAGCAGTATGCGGCTTTATTAGCAGCAGAGGTAGCCTATTCCTTTGATTTGCATCATTTTACATCTATTGCACTGGCACCTGCTGAAATCGAAAAATACCGGCCGCACTGTATATTGATGGACGCCGATATCCAGGCAGAGGCTACTATTCAATTTCTACAGGAGCTTAAGCATAGCAAATCATACAGGCGGTATCCGGTCATCTGGATTACAGCGGTGAATGACGCCAAAGCCATTTCCAGGTCTATTAAAATGGGAGTTCAGGATGTACTTATTACAAGTGAACTTTCCACTGAATTGATGGTGAGCACCATTGTGCGGCTTGTAAAAAACAGCCGGTTTATCGAACAGCTCAAGGAACAACGCAAATTATTGCTCAATAAAAACAAGGAACTGAGCGAGTATAAAAAATACCTGGAAATGCGTGTGATGAGCCGCACTGCCGAACTGAAAGATTCTTATGAACAGCTGGTGGAAGAAATGACCTTGCGTAAACATATTGAAGAACAACTCACTTCCCGTAATAAAGAACTCGATACCTTCGTCTATAAAGCGTCTCATGACTTAAAAGGTCCTCTTGCCTCTCTGATAGGGGTTACCAATATTGCCAGGATAGATTTAACTGATCCATTATCAGTAAAATACCTTGCTATGATCAGTGACAGTGCCCAGAAACTTAACTCTACCCTGGCTAACTTACTGGAAGTGACCAAGATTAAATACATGGATGCTGAAATAAAGGAAGTGAACTTTCAGGGTTTACTCGAACAGGTTACGGCTCCCTTGCAGAAAAGAATGGAAGAAGCACAGGTAACACTCAAATTGTCTGTTCAGCAACCAAAATCATTTTTCAGCGATCCTTTCTTAATCAGTACTTTGTTGAATAACCTGATTGATAACTCGATTAACTATCGATCTGATGATACAAGTGCTTTTATTACCATAGACATCAGTTCTAAAGAAAATAACATGGAAATTACGATAATGGATAATGGACAGGGCATAGAAAAGGAGGTACAATCCAAAGTATTTGATATGTTTTTCCGGCACAACATGCAGGCAAAAGGTTCAGGCTTAGGTTTATATATAGTAAAAAATTGTGTGGAGAAACTCAATGGTACGCTTACTTTGTTAAGTGAACCAGGCGTAGGAACGGAGATAAAAATCACACTTCCTAACCTCAAACAGGAATAATTAAGGATAAAATTTAAGTAAACTATGCCAATACAATTATTATTTTTTTATTAATAATTGTTTGTTTATTTTTACATCAATTTCAATACAACTTATCCAGAAAGACGGAGGGAATGGACCCGATGATGTCTTAGCAACCTTTTCAGTGACAATGAAGAAAGAAAAAAGATAATAAAATATTCATTCTCATTATCAATTTATCATTGAATTACGGTGCTACTTTCCACTTAAGAGCCATAACTCTTAAGGAAGATAAGGAAGATGCTACCCTATAGCCCTCCCCCTTACTGAATAAGCTCTGTAATGATACTGTGTGCAAGCCCTATGGCTACGGCCGTTTGTTTGTACATGTGTTCACAAAGAAAATATATAGGTTAGATGAATATTACAGAACTGCTCAACAAACGTATCCTGGTGCTCGATGGAGCCATGGGAACCATGATTCAACGCTACAAGCTGGAAGAAGCTGATTACCGGGGCGCACGTTTTAAAGATTTCCCTCATGATCTGAAGGGCAATAATGATCTGCTTTCTTTAACCCAGCCGCAGATTATCAGGCAAATTCACCGTCAGTACTTTGAAGCCGGAGCCGATATTGCCGAAACCAATACTTTCAGCGGCACTTCTATTGCCATGGCCGATTATCATATGGAGCATCTGGTATATGAGTTGAATTATGAGTCAGCCAGAATTGCAAAGGAAGTCGCCCAGGAATTTACCAAAGCCAATCCGGATAAACCCCGTTTTGTGGCTGGTTCTATTGGCCCAACAAACCGTACGGCTTCTCTTTCGCCGGATGTAAATAACCCTGGCTACCGGGCTGTTTCCTTCGACGAACTGGTTACCGCCTATACTGAGCAGGTAAAAGGCCTGATGGATGGTGGCGCAGATTTACTGCTGGTTGAAACTATTTTTGACACATTAAATGCCAAAGCCGCTTTATTTGCCATTGAGCAGTATTTTGATGCAATAGGAAAACGGATTCCGGTAATGGTATCCGGCACCATTACCGATGCCAGCGGACGTACCCTTTCCGGACAAACCCTAGAGGCATTTTTATATTCCGTTTCGCATATTCCGCTCATGAGCGTGGGCTTCAATTGTGCCCTGGGTGCAGATTTGCTTCGCCCTTATGTGGAAGAATTAGCCAACAAAGCGCCTTTCTTCACTTCAGCCCACCCCAATGCCGGATTACCGAATGAGTTTGGTGAATACGATGAATCACCAGAACACATGGCCACTGTGATTGAAGACTTTTTACAACACAACTTTATCAATGTAATTGGTGGTTGTTGTGGCACCACACCCGATCATATCAAGGCTATTGCTGATGTAGCTGCTAAATATCCTCCACGCCAGGTTCCTACAGATGACCACTTACCCAAATTCAGCGGACTGGAACCATTAAAGATATTTCCCGGAGCCAACTTTGTCAATATCGGTGAACGTACCAATGTAACTGGTTCAAAAGCGTTTGCCCGTCTGATTAAAGCCGGAGATTTTGAAGCCGCTCTGTCTGTAGCCCGCAATCAGGTAGAAGGCGGTGCACAGGTGATCGACGTAAATATGGATGAAGGCATGCTCGATTCTGAAGCCGCTATGGTCACTTTCCTCAACCTGATCGCTTCTGAGCCGGATATTGCCAAACTGCCTATCATGATCGACTCTTCCAAATGGTCGGTAATTGAAGCAGGCTTAAAATGTGTACAGGGGAAAGCCATTGTCAATTCTATTTCTCTCAAAGAAGGAGAAGAGAAATTTAAAGAATATGCCACTAAAGTAAAACGCTATGGAGCTGCTGCGGTTATTATGGCCTTCGATGAACAAGGCCAGGCTGATTCCTATGAGCGTAGAATAGAAATTTGCGAACGTGCGTATACTATTCTGACCAAAGAACTCAACTTCCCGCCCGAAGACATCATTTTCGACCCCAATATTCTCACGGTAGCTACCGGTATTGAAGAGCATAATAACTATGCCGTTGATTTTATAAAAGCGACCGAGTGGATCAAGAAAAACCTGCCTTATGCGAAAGTAAGCGGTGGAGTAAGCAATATTTCCTTTAGTTTCCGGGGCAATGATGTAGTCCGGGAGGCCATGCACTCTGCTTTCCTCTACCGGGCTATTAAAGCAGGTATGGATATGGGGATTGTCAACGCCGGGATGATTGCGGTGTATGAGGATATTCCCAAAGACCTATTAGAACTGGTAGAAGA
This sequence comes from Rhodocytophaga rosea, assembly GCF_010119975.1. Lineage (GTDB taxonomy): Bacteria > Bacteroidota > Bacteroidia > Cytophagales > 172606-1 > Rhodocytophaga > Rhodocytophaga rosea. The sequence continues at coordinate 6,266,264 of NZ_CP048222.1, read as the reverse complement.
TGTATTGTGGAACCGCCGTGCGGATAGTACGGAGAGACTGGTAAATTTTGCAGAAAGCATCAAATCCAAAGGTAAAGAGCAGATAAAAGACGAAAGCTGGCGGCAAGGAACCGTACAGCAGCGATTAACACACTCTCTTGTAAAAGGAGTAGTAGACTACATTGATCAGGACATAGAAGAAGCCCGTCAGCAATATGACAAACCTTTGCAGGTGATTGAAGGCCCCTTAATGGATGGTATGAACGTAGTGGGTGATCTGTTTGGCGAAGGAAAAATGTTTCTGCCACAGGTCGTAAAAAGCGCCCGGGTGATGAAAAAAGCCGTAGCCTACTTATTGCCTTATATCGAAGCTGAGAAAGTGAGGTATGCAGCAGCCAACCCCAATGAAAAATCAGATAGCAAAGGCGATACAGCCGGCAAAATTCTGATGGCTACTGTAAAAGGGGATGTACATGATATTGGAAAAAACATTGTAGGCGTCGTACTGGGCTGCAACAATTATGAAGTAATTGATCTGGGTGTGATGGTGCCTGCCGAAAAAATCCTGCAAACGGCCAGAGAACACAATGTAGATATTATTGGTCTGAGCGGATTAATTACACCTTCTCTGGATGAAATGGTGCATGTAGCCAAAGAAATGGAACGCCAGGGTTTTAAGATACCGTTGCTCATTGGCGGAGCCACTACTTCCCGGATTCATACCGCCGTAAAAATTGCGCCTAATTACTCTGGGGCAGTAGTTCACGTACTGGATGCCAGCCGGAGCGTACCGGTAGCCGGCAAACTAGCGAATATGAAATCTATCGGCGAGTTTTCGGCTGAAATTAAAGCAGAATATGAAAAACTACGTCTGGACCATGCCTCCCGCCAGAAGGATAAAAATTATATTCCGATTGAAAAAGCCAGGGAGAACCGGACAAAAATTGACTGGGAATCTACTAAAATTACCAAGCCTGCTTTTTTAGGTAATAAGTATTTTCATGACTATGACCTGGCCGAAATCGCCAGGTATATAGACTGGACTCCTTTCTTCCAGACCTGGCAGTTGCAGGGCAAATATCCCAAAATTTTCGATAACCCAACGGTAGGAGTTGAAGCCAAAAAGCTGTTTGAGGATGCAAATGCGCTTTTGCAGGAAGTAATTGAAAAGAAATTACTTACAGCCAAAGCGGTAATTGGTTTTTATCCGGCTAATGCTGTAGATGATGATGTTATTTTGTATGATTTTGAAGAGAAAGAAGTAGAAGTTGCCTGCGACAAACATGGAAGCCATACCTCTCTCAATTATCAATTAAAAGCGATGAATGGTTCAGCGGCGAAATATGCGCCGGAAATTACAAAACATGCTAAGTTTGAAATAGGCAATAAAATTCATTTCCTGCGTCAGCAAGGGCAAAAAGGGGCTAATCTTCCCAATATTTCCCTATCTGACTTTGTAGCACCTATCGAAACAGGCAAAGCCGACTATATTGGCGCTTTTGCGGTAACAGCTGGTATTGGCATAGAAAAGCTGATTGAGCGATTTGAAAAAGACCATGACGATTACAACAGCATCATGATCAAAGCCATTGCAGATAGGTTAGCTGAAGCTTTTGCTGAACTCATGCATGCAAGGGTAAGAAAAGAATTCTGGGGCTACGACCGTAAGGAAAGTTTGAGCAACGAAGACCTGATTGAGGAAAAATACCAGGGCATTCGTCCGGCCCCCGGTTATCCAGCCTGCCCGGATCATACCGAAAAACGTATCTTATTCGATCTATTGGATGCTGAAAACCAGGTTGATATAAAACTCACTGAAAGTTTTGCGATGTATCCGGCTTCTTCTGTGAGTGGATGGTATTTTTCACATCCGGAATCTAAATATTTCGGATTGGGCAAAATTGCTAAAGACCAGGTAGAAGAATATGCCAGGCGCAAAGGGATGTCTGTGGAAGATGCCGAAAGATGGCTGGCTCCTAATCTGAATTATGACTAAATAGTATAATCTACTTTAAAATATCAATTCATCTAAAGAAGTTTTCTAAAACAGAAATGACCAAAGTAACCCAAGTCATTAAAGACGCACAGAACAAAACACTTTTCTCTTTTGAAATCCTGCCTCCTTTAAAAGGCGAAAGTATCCACAGCTTATTTGAGGCGATTGAGCCTTTAATGGAATTTAAACCTCCGTTCATTGATGTAACCTATCACCGGGAAGAATACATCTATAAAAAACGGGAAAATGGGCTACTGGAAAAAATTTCTACCCGTAAACGTCCTGGAACAGTGGGGATTTGTGCAGCTATTATGAATCGTTTCCATGTAGATGCTGTCCCACACATTATCTGTGGTGGTTTTACCAAGGAAGAAACAGAAAATGCCTTAATTGATTTAAGCTTTTTAGGAATTGAGAATGTACTGGTACTCCGGGGTGATCCTATTAAAACGGAGCCTACTTTTAGCCCCGAGCCGGATGGACATCATTATGCAACAGATCTGCTCAAGCAGGTATGCAACATGAATAAAGGAATGTATCTGGATGAAGAAATGAAAACGCCTATTGCCACTGAGTTTTGTATTGGCGTAGCAGGGTATCCGGAAAAACATTTTGAAGCGCCCAACTTACGTACTGATATTAAGTACCTGAAAAAGAAACAGGAACTGGGAGCCGATTATGTAGTAACCCAGATGTTTTTCGATAATGAAAAATACTGTGACTGGGTAAATAAATGCCGGGAAGAAGGCATTACCATCCCGATCATTCCGGGTTTAAAGCCGATTACTACTAAAAAGCAGATAACCGTACTGCCCCGTATTTTCCATATCGATATTCCGGATGCATTGGCCGAAGCTGTTGAAAACTGTAAAACAGACGCAGAAGCCAAGCAAGTAGGTATAGAATGGTGCATTCAGCAATCCAAAGAACTCATGAAATTTGGTGTGCCAGTGCTGCATTATTATTCCATGGGCAAATCCGACACGGTAAAGAAAATAGCCTCAGCCTTGTTTTAATAGTTAAATGGCTGGATGGTTTAATTGCTGAGGAAGTCTTGAATCATCCAGCTATTCAACAATTCGACACTATAACCATCTAACTATTTTGCAAACGATTAAACTTATCGAATGTCCGAGAGATGCTATGCAGGGGCTGCATGGGTTTATTGATACTACGATAAAAGCGGCCTATATCAATACATTGCTCCGGGTAGGTTTTGATACGATTGACTTTGGAAGTTTCGTCTCCTCGAAAGCCGTTCCACAAATGCGGGATACCGCAGAAGTACTTACAAAGCTGGATTTATCGGGTGCCAAAAGTAAATTACTGGCTATTATAGCTAATCTGCGTGGTGCAGAACAGGCCACTATTTTTGAAGAAATTACCTATCTTGGATTTCCACTTTCTTTATCTGAAACCTTTCAACAGCGGAATACCAACAAATCTATTTCGCAGGCACTGGAAGAAGTCGCACTCATTCAAAACCTGTGTTTGAAGCATAGTAAACAGCTTGTTGTATATTTGTCGATGGGCTTTGGCAATCCCTATGGCGATATTTATAACCCAGTCATTGCCGGAGAACTAACAGAGAAATTAATTAACCTGGGAATCTCAATCATTGCTCCTTCTGATACCATCGGTTGTGCTACTCCAGAAACAATTGAAGCGCTATTTACTACTCTTTTACTGGCATTTCCAAAGGTAGAGTTTGGCGCACATTTGCATTCTACACCAGATACTATTTCCGAAAAACTTCAGGCGGCGTTCAATGCTGGTTGCCGCCGGTTTGATGGTGCGATCAGAGGATTTGGCGGATGCCCGATGGCGGCCGACGAACTTACCGGAAATATGGCTACCGAAAAAATGATTGACTTTTTTGAGCAACAGCACATAGATTTACATCTGGATAAAGCTATATTTGGTGAGGCATACCAGTATGCCAGTCAAGTGTTTTCTGTGTAATTCATGCTTTTGTTTCCATGCAAAAACCGCTTATTGTTGATATATTTATTCCTTGTTTTGTAGACCAGCTGGCACCCGAAACTGGGTTCAATATGGTAAAAGTGCTGGAAAAAGTAGGGTGCATTGTCAATTACAATCCCGAACAAACCTGCTGCGGCCAACCAGCTTTCAATGCAGGGTACTTTGAAGAATCGGCCGAAGTAGCCAAAAAATTCCTAAAAGATTTTCCGCATGCCGACCGGTATACCGTAAGTCCCTCTGCTTCCTGTGTAGGTATGGTAAGAAATGCCTATGAAGATCTGTTCAACAAAAATTCACCACATTTTAACGATTGCCTGCGGGTACAGAAAAACACCTACGAGTTTACTGAATTTCTCACCGATGTATTAGGCATTGAATATATTGAAGGAGCCAGACTTCCGGGAATTGCTACTTACCATGATTCCTGCAGTGCCTTACGCGAATGTCAGATTAAAGAAGGTCCCAGGCGATTGCTAGCTGGCGTAGAAGGATTGGAACTAAGGGAAATGATTGACAATGAAACCTGCTGTGGTTTTGGGGGCACGTTTGCTGTAAAATTTGAGTCTATTTCCGTGGGAATGGCCGAACAGAAAGTATTACATGCCATCGAAACCAAAGCTGATTACATCATTTCCACCGATTATTCCTGCCTGATGCACCTGAATGGCTATATTAACAAAAACAAGATGTCCATTAAAGTAATGCATATTGCCGATGTGTTGGCAAGTGGGTGGTAGTGTTATCCGGGTGCTAGATGGTATAAAGATATGACAGGAATAGATTTGATAGGAATCAACTTTAAGGAGACTAAAACAAAAGGCCGCCTGATTGAGAGCTGGGGCAATTGGATTACTGATCATACCTTTTTGATGCTTCCAATAGGAGCAACCTTTATTATTGGTGCGAAAGCAAATACTTATTGGTCCAACTCAAGTATAAACCATACAAAAGAAGTAATTTTCTTTGCTCTATTCATCCTCTCTATCCTAATAACCTTATATACTATAGTTAAAATATATTTGAATAAAAGGTTTATATCTATCAAAACCAATTTATCCAAAAAGGAAAGCAGGCAGTGCATTAACGATTTAATAGAGCAACAGGGATGGATTTCATTGAAAAACAATCAGGATTATGCTGTAGCAGGTTATCCAAAGGTATTTATAACAGGCCAAGAAATTATTATCCTCTTCAGAGAAAGAGAAGTTTTAGTGAACATACGATTAGCTGCCGGCATTAAAGGGCGTTTCCCATTTTCCTTTGGGAGAAACAAGCGTACATTAGAGAAAATAGAACAAAAGGTGAAAATACCATCTATCACCACACAAAATCGGCAACTGCACCGCCAATCGTAATAACACAGCATCTGCTGAGAATTGTGTTTGGTTAGTCATTGAGGCTACAAGCTAAGACTTTCGTTAAAATCAATTCATGGATTTTAACGAAATACTAAAGACAAATAACCACAGACTTTACTCTTTCGCCTTAATTACAATCACCGACATATCGTCTTCATTGTCATGGCCGGCTGCCCATTCTTCGCAGGTCTGGTTCAGGCATTTGATAATTTGTTCGGCAGGTAGATTGGCTGCTGCTTTAAAGCAGGATTGAATACGTTCATAGCCCAGCATTTCCCGGTCAGCGTTAAATAATTCTGGAAGTCCATCCGACAAGGCAAGCAGTGTATCGCCAGGGTTAAGGGGTATGTATGTATACTGGTAGGGAAATGGTATGGTAGACCCCAGAAACAATCCTTTTAGTGTAATTTGCTCAATCGAATTTTTAACTTTATTATATAGATACAAGGGAGGCATACCAGACGAGGCAATGGTGAGGTGGCATTCTCTGATCTTAATTACTGTTACGCCCATGTACATTCCCCGGATCTGTAGATTTTGTATACCTTCTGAAATACGTGCCAGCAACTCACTTACGGTACACTGATTGGCCAGAGTCTGGAAATAGCTCTTTACCGTAGCTACTACAATTCCTGCTTTTAATCCATGTCCGGTGGCATCGCCTAAAATTACTGTGAGGTTGCCTTCCTCATCTACTTTATAATCATAATAATCGCCTCCTACTTCCACACAGGTTTTCATATACATGGCAATATCCAGATATTTGAGTTCGGGCGGAGATTGCGGCAACATAGACAGTTGTAAAGCCCGGGCTTCTTCGAGTTCTTTAGTCTTACGCTCATTATCCTTAGCAATAATGGCTAATGCCTCTTCTGTGCGCTGCTTCTCGATAAGGAGTGCCTGCTGACTGCGGATAATTTCTTCTTCCGCTTTTTTCCGCTCGGTAATATCGCGTACCCGTACCAGAAAATAAGCCGAACCATCTACCTGAATCAGGGTAATAGCCGCATTTCCCCAGAATTCCCTACCAGTTTTGCTTACATATTCTACCTCAGAAGTCCAGTAATGATTGGCCTGAATTTCCCGGAGAATTTTTCGTATTTCAGTTTTGGTGAAAGCTTGTTTATGTAAAGAATGTGCCTGTTTCCCAATAAGCTCCTGTTTGTCTTTATAACCAAACAAATTCACTGCCTGCTGATTATAATCTTCAATACAATTAGTACGGGCATTTACCAGGAAAAGCGCATCTGCGGAACCTTCAAAAATTTCCTGTTTGAGCCTTTCACTTTTGCGGAGTTGCTCTTCATATTGTTTACGCTCAGTAATATTAAAAGCAGCACCCGTAATTCCCATGATCTCTCCCTGTGTATCATACAAAGGTTCAACCGTCAGCACAAAATAGTTTAACTTTCCACCCAGGGTTAATTGGATCTCTGCCTGCGTACCAGCGCCAGTTTCCAGTACACGCCGCTTGATGGCCATAATAGGCTCAGCTTCATGTGGAGGCAATATATCAGCATCTGTTTTTCCTACTACCCATTCATCGGAGCGGCCTGCCCTGGGATTATTGTACAGCCAGGTATACACCAGGTTTTTGTCGTGATTGAATACCAGGATGGGAGAATTTTTAATCGCAACCTGGAAACGCTCTTCGCTCTGGCGCAATTTGGCTTCATTCTCTTTCCGCTCCGTAATATCCATTCCAATCCCCACCATTCTCAATGGAGTACCTTCTTCATTATACAAGGCACTGCCCTGGCCACTTAACCAGTGTATACTTCCATCAGGCCATATTACCCGGAACTCAACCGAATAAAACGTCTTTTCTTCTAGTGCCTGGGCAATAGCTTCCTGTAATATTATAATATCCTGCGGATGAACCAGCTTCTTAAAGCCCTCAAAGTTTCCGCCATACAGGGTTGCAAACTCACCAGGTTTCAACCCATGCAGGGGTTCAAGGGCTTTTGACCAGGTAATCTTACTAGTAACCAGATCCCATTCCCAGCTTCCCATTCGGGCTGCTTCCAGCGCCAGTTGTAAGGCTTGCTGGGTTTGCATCACTTCTTCCAGCAAATCCCGTTGCGCCCTCTTTTGCAAAAACGCAGCTTCGTGTGTAGCCATTACCTCATCGATAGCCATGTTTAATTTTTCCTGCAATTTGCTTTCCGGATTTGCCATGAATAACCAGTGTTGGTTGAAAATCTGTTCTTTATAAAAGAGCTGATTAGTAAAGTTATGTAAATAATAAATGAATCAAAAGCAGGAAGCCAGGTATAAAAAACACCCCATCCCCTATCAGTCTGTACCGGTAATTCTTTCTGAATAGCTTTGGAAAAGCGAAAAGCATCGCCAGTATCCCCGACATCATTCCAAAGCCAAGCAACACCCTATATATAAAAGAGTCATCAGTCATTGAGTAGAGTAGCCAGGCATTTCCTGCAAAAACAATAAACAGGCTCCACAATACTTTCCTGCTTGATTCTTGTCCCCAGATTTCTACTGCCGACCGTTGCTGTTGCTGAATATCCTCAGCCAGTTCATACCAAGAAAATAAGAACAGATTCTGTAATACCACTAATCCAAAGGCAAAAGCAAGCAACCAGTGAATAGCCGACAGCGATTTTGCCTGGACAAAACCTACCCCCCATATGCCGGCTGTATATACAAACGCTACACACACTTCCTTATGAAACCATCGTCTGGCTTGTCCGGATTTGAGTGTATTGACCAGCCATAGGTATAGAAGCACCAAAGTCCCTAATACAGTTCCAAACACAATCAGGCGACTGGGTAGAAATAATAACGCAGCAAATGCAGTGAATAGTGTTAATATTGCTGTGAAAACCAGAAGTTCACGTTGGTGCTGCCAGTGAAAAAGGTGCCGGCCAGTTACAGGCTTTCCGGGTATATGCTGCGCATCAAACAAATGATCTACAGTGTAAATAAGCAGTACTACGGCACCCAGAATACAAATAGGCTCCCAGGGCAAAGGCCATATATCCAGCAACCGGCATACCAGAGCAGCACTGCACATGGCTCCTACAGCCACATCCAGACTCATCCATTGGGCTATCTGTAACAGATGCAGTATCCGGAAACTCTCTTTTGACAGGCGGTTAGGTGTATGCCTTGCAATTAGTGTTTTCAAGGTATGCTCTTTAATTATATCTCATATTCAGGTCTTTCAGGCAGAAAACCCACAAGCCATCCCAAAATTTTGTTTTGTCTTCCTGCCAGAGAAAGGAAATCATGCTTACTCAAACTTTCTAACTCAATTGTTTTCTTTTCCGTTCGTTGTATAGGCACATATATTCTAAAGCATAATGCATAAAAGACAGTTCACAACATTGGCTTTAAGTATGGGCCAAACATAGCAAAATTGTAGCCGTATAGTGCTAAATCCAATAAAATTCAATGGTATTTGAACTCATCCTGCTATATAAATTATCCATTGCCTATTTTCAATTATACAGCATACTTGATTACTTATTGCTATATTTAACCGCAAAAACCACCAAACCCTTGACTACGTTTTTATGTCTAAACCCATTCATAAACTATTTCTCTTAGATGCCTATGCCCTGATTTACCGGGCACATTTTGCCTTTAGCAAAGCACCCAGAATTACATCTAAAGGAATGAATACCAGTGCCATTTTCGGCTTTACCAATACCCTGCTGGAAGTGTTACAAAAAGAAAAACCAACCCATATTGGCGTAGCTTTTGATACGGCTGCGCCCACTTTCCGCCATACTACTTATACGGAGTATAAAAGCCAGCGGCAAGCACAGCCTGAAGATATTACCATTGCGGTACCTTATGTAAAAAAACTGGTAAAAGCATTCGGCATTCCGGTACTGGCCATGGATGGCTTTGAGGCGGATGATGTAATCGGAACCATTGCCAAAAGGGCAGCCAGGGAAGGTTTTGAAGTGTTTATGATGACCCCGGATAAAGATTACGGACAGTTGGTAGAAGAACATGTATACCTGTATAAACCGGCTTTTATGGGAAAAGGGGTAGAAATTTTAGGAGAAAAGGAAATATTGCAAAAATGGGGCATTAAACGGATTGACCAGGTAATAGATATGCTGGGTTTGCAGGGCGATGCCGTAGATAACATTCCTGGCATTCCAGGTGTGGGTGAAAAAACGGCACAAAAACTAATTGAGGAATTTGATACCGTAGAAAACCTGATTGCTAATGCTACACAATTAAAAGGCAAACAAAAAGATAATGTCGAACAATATGCCCAGCAGGCACTTTTATCCAAACAATTAGCCACCATTGATATTAATGTACCTGTTCCATTTGAAGCTGATGAACTCAAATGCAGGGAAGCCGATAAAGTAGTGTTATCAGAGTTACTCGATGAGCTTGAGTTCCGCACGATTAAAAAGCGTTTGTTTGGAGAAGAACCTGTTCCAGGCGCAAGTGCGGCACCAAAAGCTGCGGCTAAAAAAACCAACCAGCCGGAGTTTTCCTTTGAACTGGATTTTAATCCGGCTTTACTTACCGAAACGGCTGAACTGCCTCCTTCGGATAAGGCAAGCATTCATACAGTTTTGCATCAGTACCATGTGATCGATACGCCAGAGCTACGCAAATTATTGATCGAACACCTGAGCCGTCAGGATGAGTTTTGTTTCGATTCTGAAACCAATAGTATCGATGCAGTGGCAGCAGAACTGGTTGGGCTGGCTTTCAGCTATTATAAAAATGAAGCCTATTATGTACCCATCCCAGCTGACCAGAAAGAGGCTCAGGCGATTGTAAATGAATTTAAGCCGGTACTGGAAAATCCGGCCATTGGCAAAATAGGCCAGAATTTGAAGTATGATATTATTGTACTAAAAAATTATGGGGTACAGGTCCGGGGTAAAATCTTCGATACCATGCTTGCCCATTATCTGCTGGAGCCGGATATGCGCCATAATATGGATATTCTGGCTGAAACGTATCTCCACTACCAGACAGTTTCTATTGAATCGCTCATTGGAAAGAAGGGAAAAGACCAGATTACGATGGATAAGGTGGAAATCGAAAAAATCGCGGAGTATGCAGGTGAAGATGCGGACATTACCCTGCAATTGAAAGAAGTTTTCCTGCCTAAACTCAGAGAAAACAAGATGGAAAAGTTATTTTATGAGATAGAAAACCCGCTGGTTCCGGTACTGGCAGAAATGGAACGTACTGGCGTAAAAGTAGATACAGTAGCATTGGGCGAACTTTCCAAAATTTTGGAAGGTGACTTAAAAGGACTGGAAGATAAAATTTTTACGTTGTCCGGTACACCATTCAACATTGGTTCTCCCAAACAGCTTGGTGAGGTCTTGTTCGACCAGATGAAACTAGACCCTAAAGCCAAAAAAACCAAAACCGGCCAGTATGCCACCGGAGAAGATATTTTATCCAAACTAGAAGGCGACCATGAAATTATCCGCCATATTCTGGATTACCGCGAATTACAGAAGCTTAAATCTACCTATATAGATGCCCTGCCTATTTTGATGAGCCCCAAAGATGGCCGTATTCATACTTCTTACAATCAGGCGGTAACTGCTACCGGACGCTTGAGTTCTACCAATCCCAATTTGCAGAATATTCCCATCCGTACGGAAAGAGGCCGGGAGATCCGGAAAGCATTTGTGCCACATAATGAATCGTTTACCATTCTTTCTGCAGATTATTCCCAGATTGAATTGCGTATTATGGCTGCTTTCAGCCAGGACCAGACGATGCTGGACGCTTTTCAAAAGGGCATAGATATTCACACATCTACAGCAAGTAAGGTGTTTAAAGTAGATTTAAAAGAAGTTACCTCAGATATGCGGCGCAAGGCGAAAACCATCAATTTTGGTATTATTTACGGCATTTCGGCCTTTGGATTAGGCAGCCGCCTGAATATTCCCCGTAAAGAAGCCGGAGAAATTATTGATGCCTATTTCCAGGAATTTCCGGCTGTAAAAAAATACATGGATAGCTCTATCCAGAAAGCCCGTGATTGCGAGTATGCCGAAACCCTGCTTGGCAGAAGACGTTACCTGCGTGATATCAATTCCCGCAATATGACCGACCGCAACTTTGCCGAACGCAATGCCATCAATGCGCCCATCCAAGGCACAGCCGCTGACATGATCAAAATTGCCATGATTCGCATTCACGAATATATCGAACAGGAAAAGTTGCAGTCCAGAATGATTTTGCAGGTACACGACGAACTAGTATTTGATGCCCATAAAGATGAAGTAGAAACGTTGAAAACACAGGTAGAAGATATTATGAAACATGCCCTTCCGCTTGGTGTACCTATGGAAATTGGTATAGGAACCGGCAATAACTGGCTGGAAGCACATTAATTTGATTAAGATTTTTAGATTTGGAATAATTAGGCATCAAATAACTTTTTAGAAGCATAAAGAGCCTCTAGTAATGACAGACCTCCCAAATAGAACGGCATTTGAGGAATCGGTTAGGAAACGGCCGAAGATGTATATTGGTGATGATCATATCAGGCTTTTTGAAGGTCTGTTTATCGAATGTATTGAACTTTGCCAAATCGAAGAGATTATGTTTGAAATCAACATTATTCGTGAGAACAAATTTTCTCTTGGTTTATCATCACCGCATAATCTGAAGCCTTTTTTAGACTCACTCTTACTTGAAAATACTCAATTCAGAATTTATTTGTTAAAAGTTCTTAAAATCATTTCAGAAGAATTTGAAATTGCTACTAATCCCGCAAAAACCGAGATTCTTTTCTCATTTGACAAGAATGTGATCAATGACCTTACTATCGATTATTTCAAATTGTCAGAGAAAATGCATCAACTTGCATTGTTAAACAGAAAAGCAGAGATTTTAATAATAGACAAAAGGGGGAAGTATGTAAATCAGAACTATTATCACTTTCCACAAGGCGTCTTTTATTTATTTGATAGAGCTATAACAGAAGCTTTAGGAAATCCTGAATTTAAAATCACATTTGATGGTGAAATTGGTTCAAACAAATACCAGATCGGACTCGCTTATCGTACTGACTGGTATCCTACACCGAATGTAATCAGTTTTGCTAATGATGTACATACTATTTGTGGCGGCTCACTAGTTGAAGGTATACTTGAAGGGCTAATAAAAGCATGCAGGATTTACGTTAAGGAAAATAATCTAACAACTCTCAAGATCAGAATTAAAAAGTTTGTGAACGGATTTATTTTGGTTTGTGCTGTTCGAGGTGATAACTTTATTTATGGCGGAAACTTTAAAGAGACATTAGAAGATACCCCAGTACGAGAACAATCAAAGCAACTAATGACTAAATTAGTGCTTGACTTTTTAAAAAGTGAGAAGGAGAAAGCTGATATATTTCTCTGGAGATTCGACCCATCAAAATTGATGAGTAAAATTTTTTAATATTATAGTTTTAGGTATGTGGTAGATTTACATTTGAGGTAGTCTATAATAAAACACACCCCTAGCCCCTCTTAAGAGGGGAATAAAGGATTTCTTAGGAAGTATAATAGCTTAGCTTTATTTTCTGATGACGGCATTCAACTCTTTCTCGAAAGTGCCAATCAGTTTTTGCATGGTCCGGTCGATAATCTGGTCGGTAAGGGTAGCTTGTTCGTCTTGCAGGATAAAGCTGACTGAATACGATTTTTTGTCTTTGCCGATATTTTCGCCTTCATATACATCAAATACATTCACCGATTTTAGCAAACGGCGTTCCTGAGCAGTGGCCAGTTGCCTGATCTGTTTAAAGCTTACATTTTTGTCGATCACCAGCGATAAATCCCGGCGTACTTCAGGGAATTTAGCGATTTCCTCAGCTGCGAGGCTGGCATTGTATTGTTTCAGAAGGTATTCCCAGTCGAAATCAGCGTACCATACCGGAGACTTAATTTCCATGAATTTAGAAGCATTGGACTGTACCAGACCGAAGTTCACCAGTTCTTTTCCGTTTAGCGTAAAGGTAAGGCCATAGCTGAAAACCGGATGTTTAGTTTCGCTGCTATCAAATTTCTTTACATTCATACGGTGCAATATCTTCTGCACAGCACTGGCCAGAACATGAAAATCTACTGGTTTGGTTTTTTCCAGCCAGCTTTCTGCCTGTTTATCGCCGGCAAGAACTAAGGCAAGACGCTGTTTTTCTATGTATTTTCCTTCCTGTTTATAATAGATCGTACCAAACTCAAATAATTTCAGCTCTTTCTGGCGGCGATTCAGATTATAGGCCAGTACTTCCATCCCGGAGAACAACAGCGTTTGCCGTAAAACACCTAAATCTTCACTTAGCTTATTCAAAATCTCTATATCCTGTCCGCTGGCCACTGCATTGAATTTCTGTGTATATGCCTGTTTGGTCAGCGAATTAGTAATGATCTCATAAAACCCATTATCGGCCAGCAGCGAAGAAATTTTGGCCTGTAACTTATTTTTATCCGTAACCGGGAATTCAGCCAGAAAAGAAGAGTATTGGTAAGGTGGCAATTCTATATTATCATAGCCGTATATGCGCAGGATTTCTTCAATCACATCGGCTTCCCGGAGCACATCTACCCGGTAAGCAGGCACAATAGCTGTAAATCCGGTTTCATCTTCATTTTGTATTTGTATATCCAGATTTGCTAATATGGTTTGAATAGCCGGCCGCTCTATGGATTTTCCGATCAATCGGTCAATGTGTTTGTATAGCATGGGTATCTCCCTTTCTCCTACCGGCTGCGGATAAATGTCTACTATATCAGAAGTAATTTCGCCGCCAGCTACTTCCTGAATGAGTAAAGCCGCCCGTTTGAGTGCATACACGGTATTATTGGGATCTGTTCCCCGTTCAAACCGGAAAGAAGCATCTGTTTTTAATCCATGATACTGGCTGGTTCTGCGGATATAGGCTGGCGAAAAACAGGCGCTTTCCAGAAAGATGGCTTTGGTTTCACTGGTAACACCAGATGTAATCCCACCAAATACACCGGCAATACACATTCCTTCTTCTGCATTACAAATCATCAGGTCGAATGATTGCAATTTTCTGGTTTGTTTATCTAAAGTCACGAAAGGCGTATCCTGTGGAAGTGTTTTCACCAGCACCTGATTACCCGTAATGTGAGCCGCATCAAATGCATGCAAAGGCTGACCCAGTTCGTGCAATACAAAGTTGGTTACATCTACCACATTATTAATGGGCGAAAGCCCGATGGATTGCAGGCGCTTTTTGAGCCACTCCGGCGATTCTTTCACCATAATCCCTGAAATCGTAAGTCCGGAATACCTGGGACAACCCGCCGGTTCTTCCACCCTTACATCAAACGGTTTACCTGCGGTAGCAATTCTAAAATTCTCTACCGGAGGCAACTGATAGGGACGATTTAAAAGCGCTTTCAGATCACGAATAACCCCAATGTGTGAGGCAGCATCGGCCCGGTTAGGCGTTAAACCGATTTCAAAAATATAATCAGGTTCTAAATTAAAATATATGGAAGCAGGTGTACCATTCGGCAGATCAGTGTCGGCTACAATGATACCAGCATGAGAAGTACCCACACCAATTTCGTCTTCGGCACAAATCATTCCTTCAGAAACTTCACCCCGGATCTTGGCTTTTTTGATTTTGAAAGGCTCGCTACCAGTCGGATATAAGGTAGCACCAACCGTGGCTACAATTACTTTTTGTCCGGCAGCTACATTGGAGGCCCCACATACAATTGGTACAATGGTATTATTGCCAATGTCAACGGTAGTAATGCTGAGTTTATCAGCATCCGGATGCCGGGCACAGGTAAGTACTTCTCCAATCACAATACCTTCCATACCACCAGGAACAGATTCTATTTTTTCCAGATGTTCCACTTCCAGTCCGGAGCGGGTAAGCAAGGCAGAAATTTGTTCAGGAGATTCAGGTAATGAAATATATTGTTTTAGCCAGTTCAGGGATATTTTCATATTGTATAGTTAATTATAGAAACGCTGGCTTTATGTAAAAGAATTGCCAATTTTTTTAGAGTATTAAGTTGACTTCCTTACAATAGCCAATTTGTTTGCGGCAAATTTCGCAATTGTTAGGATTATTTGTGTATGTATCCTGCTTTTTCTTTGGTTTTTAACTAGATCAGGAAGTTGCATTCCGCCCATGAAATCATTTGTAAATCTCCGCTACTTACCCCAAATTTGATGTCAAACAAATGAACTGCTATGAATGAAGTATTTACAGCGAGCCGGTTTAAAGATATGGTGGCTCCCGATGAAGTGATGTTCAGCGAAAAAGGCGTAACGCTAAAGGTAAATAAAATGATTGGCGGTACGGAAAATTTCGTTTTTTATGGCGATATCTCCGGTGTGGAAATCGAAAGCGGATTGCTGTTTGCCACCATTCACATTATTCCCAGAGCCAGACCAGAAATTATTATTGAAGGCTTTACCAAAGCCGATGCCAAAAAGATCAAGCAATTGATTCTGGAAAGGGTATAGTGATTAATGGTTAAAGTTGATCGTTATTGGTAGATTGGTATCAGTTAACGGTTTATTTTTCCTAATAATTTGCAAAAAGCTTTTTGTCTTGTTTATAGAAAACAGGCTTATTGCATTTACTTATAAATCTGAAGAAGAACCTGTTTGAGTAAGCGCATACAGTCTTATTCTGCAAATTTTGCAGTGAATTTACCTATTGCAGTTCCTGGCTATGCTTGTAAAAAGTAGAATGACTGGATTCCCAATCAACAAAGGAATCATCCTCAAAAGCCAGTGTATAATGCCTTTGAGGATGAATGTTTGTTACCACTCTCTTTGTTCAAGCTCCATTTTTAAGCCAAGCCCTAATCTTTCCAGATAGCTGTTGGTCATTTCCATATTCTGGTGGCGGAGATGGATTTGCAGCGTTTTAATATCAATACCTGCTTTATAGGCATTGGCAAAACCAGTGTGCCGCCAGGAATATAATGAGATATCCTTTTGCTTAATTCCACAAGCTTGTAACATGAGCCGGTGCATTTCACTCACATGCGTGGGATAGATTTTAGTGGGGCCAGGCAACAGATTTTTAGAAAATACATAATCTTCTGCATCATATTTATCCAGACGCATAGGAGCCATTTCTGCCAGTAAAATTTTAGGTATCGCTACAAACTCTTCTTTTTTGTTTTTGCTTACAGAAGCAGGCACAATAATCTGCCGGTTTTTCAGGTCAATATCTTTAATTTTTAATTGAACCAGCTCACTGGGACGCAGAAATGTAAAGTACAGAAAACGGGTAAATTTGAACAAAGGGCGGTCGTTTTCCTGTAGATACTTTTCAATAGTGAGCCGCTGGTGAAAATTAAGCGGAACGTTTTTGCTGGCTTCTTCCTGCAAAGCTTCTACCTGATGGCATGGGTTTTTCGCGACAATTTCCTGTTTCACCAGTGTATTAAAAGCGGTAGTGAGCCGTTGCAGGTAATTATTATAGGTAGTATTTCCTATTTTCTTTTCTACCTGCAACCAGTTGAGAAAGTGGCCAATATGCAGATCAGTAACCTGGCTAATTTCCACATTCTCATACCCGGACTTGTCAATCCAGGCATTAAAAATGTTCAGAAAACTACGGTAGGTTTGGGTGGTACGGCGGCGATCGCTATTCAACTTCGTAGAAATGGCCAGCTCTATGGCTTGAGGAAATGTATACTGCGGCTGAGCGGCAGGTTTGGGTTTTACCGCCAGAGGTTTAAAATCATACCCGGAAGTAGCCATTTCATGCAATTCCTTTATCGTTGCTTTGGCCCATCCTTCTCTGGCTTCGGCAGTTTTCAGGGTAGCCGGTACAAATACCTGCTTGCGTTGGGCATTATTCTGCTCCTCGGAACGTGTATAAAATTCTACATACCAACGCTTGTTGAGATCTCCTTTGCGGTTCACCAAACGGGCAATTTCGTGCGGTCGTTCTTCTAATTCTTTTTCTCTGTTCATAGGTTGTCTGTTAATACTTAATTAAAAATCGTACAGGTCACAAAAAAACCCCTTTAATTTTAGATTAAAGAGGCGGAAGTAGCGAAGGTGACAATTTTCATGTTTTCACCCCAAAATAAGTTCAAGAAATGGCCTTTTTGTAGAATCAAATCTTCACTATCAATAATTACTTAAACAGCATTCAAACAAATACCCAATATATTGCAGACTGATACATCAGAATATACTACCTCTTTACAAACCGTATAGTATTTTCTTACTGCAAATTACTACGTTAGAAAAGTAAATGCAATAAAAAATTGCAATTAAATTTTCTATATACAAATAGAATTAATAAAATATTAACTATCAGCACTTTAACTGTATTTACCCTATCTTTTCAAATTTTAACTGTATTTGTATATATATTTCCTTAATAAACGCCATATCAAATTTTATTGTATATAATCGTTCATTATTATTATACACATGTACAAAAGCATAAAAAGTATAGCAGGTATTTATGGATGAAAAGTAAAACAATCAAAATTTGTTCATGGGATCGCTATGACAATAGTTAGCCTGTTGAGAAACAGATTCCGAATCAGCAACGGATTATACTACAGTTTGGGGACAGGAACTTACACAAACGCATCAATCTTCTGGAATCTCCAACAATGTTGATTGCTTGTTATAAGTTTATTTCAGCAGGGTATATACAATTAAAGCAGATAAGTAGGCCAGGCCAGTCATATATATCAGCTGAATCATTGGCCATTTCCAGCCATTGGTTTCCCGGTATACAATTGCCAAAGTACTCATACATTGCATAGCAAAGGCATAAAAAACGAGCAAAGAAAAAGCCAGTGCAGGCGTATATAAAGGCAGGCCGGTTTTAGGATCAGTTTCTTTTCTGAGCCGTTCTTTAATAGTATCCGTATTTTCAGCTTCGCTGCCTACACTATAAATCGTCGATAAGGTTCCTACAAATACTTCCCGGGCTGCAAAAGAAGTGAGCAGCGCAATTCCTATTTTCCAGTCGTAGCCCAATGGCCGGATTACAGGCTCAATGAACTTTCCAAAATGTCCGGCATATGAATTCTCCAGTTTATACGAACCTATTTTATCTTCCAGTGCCTGTCCGGATAAAGTTGGATTTTCGAGTTTAACGGTGGTTTCAGCTTTTTCCATTTTATCAGATGGGCCATATGAAGCAAGTACCCAAAGGACAATAGAAATAGCTACAATGATCTTTCCGGCTTCCAGCACAAAGGCTTTTACTTTTTCAATAATGGTCAGACCTACATTTTTCCAGCGGGGCATCCGGTAAGCAGGTACCTCCATAATAAGATAACTACGGCCTTTGATGTTTAGCACCAGCTTCATCAGCCAGGCTGATAAGATGGCGGCTACAAAGCCCAGGAGATATAAGCCCATTAAAGCAACTCCCTGTAAATTTAATATACCCAGCACTGGCTCATCGGGTACAACTAGGGCAATCAGAATAGTATAGATCGGAATACGTGCCGAACAACTCATTAGGGGTGTTACCAGAATAGTAATGAGCCTTTCTTTCCAGTTATCGATATTTCGGGTAGCCATAATAGCCGGTACAGCACAAGCCACGCCTGAAATAAGCGGAACCACACTTTTTCCATTCAACCCGAATTTACGCATCACTCTATCCATCAGCAGCACTACCCTGGACATATACCCGGATTCCTCCAGAATGGCAATAAAAGCAAATAAAATAGCAATCTGCGGAATAAAAATAAGTACGCCGCCTATCCCGGCAATCAATCCATCGGTAAGCAAACTTACCAGCATACTTTCGGGAAGACTGGTTTTTAGAAACTCATTAACGGCTGCAATTCCGGCATCAATGAGATCCATCGGATAACTGGCCCATGCAAAAATGGCCTGAAAAATCAGGAACAGAATGGTCAAAAACAAGGCATAGCCCCATACCGGATGCAGCAATATCTTATCTACTCTTGTATCTATATTATCTTTTTCTTCAGAGTCGGGCTTTTTTACGGCATTGTCTAGAATGAGATTGATCCGTTCGTAACGGGCTATGGTTTCTTTCGCCTGCAGGAGCGAGTGTTTAAAATTATATTTTTGCTTGAGCTGCTCAATATGGCTTTTATCATCATTGCTTAGAAAGGCCAGATTCTTTCCCTGATGTGCATAATGCATGGCCAGATAATCGTTATGTACACCAAACCTTTCCTTGATGCCACTTACAATTTCTGGCGCCAGTGCCTGCGTATTTACAAAACTGCTTTCCAGTTGTAAGGCAGGTTTTGGTAATTTTTGCAGACTCGTGTGTATAATTGCCTTTAAGTCTTCGATACCCTCTCCTGTTCTGGCATTTATTCCCACTACAGGGACCTGTAATGTATTTTGCAATACCGAAGTCTGAATAGAAATACCCTCCCGGCTGGCAATATCGAGCATATTCAAGGCCAGAATCAAGGGAAGTCCCAAATCCCTGATTTCTGTAAACAACAGTAGATTCCGGTTAAGACTGGAAGCATCTACGACCACCACAACTAGATCCGGATAGGAAGCATCCAGCGGATTGGTGATAATATCCATTACTACTTTTTCGTCGGGAGACTTAGGATATAAACTATAGGTGCCTGGCAGGTCAATAACTTGTATGGAAGCAGAAGAATCGAGGCGGCAGACGCCGGTTTTTTTGTCTACTGTTACACCAGGAAAATTACCAATCTTCTGATTAAGCCCGGTAAGCTGGTTAAATAAAGAAGATTTACCGGAATTAGGATTTCCGATAAGAGCAATTTTAGCCGATGTTTTCAAAGATGAATCTTACTAATTTAGTATATAAAGTCTATTGAATTCTGATAATATAGCAGGCAAATCATTGCTGGATCATAATGGTAGCCGCTTCTTCTTTACGAAGCGATAGCGCATATCCTGAAACCCGGATACAAACCGGATCACCAAAGGGCGCTTTACAGCTCATTTTGATTTCAGTACCTGGTAAACAGCCCATCTCCAGCAATTTCAAAGACATTTCTTCATCTTTAAAACAACAGATGGTCGCCTTCTCGCCAATCTTCAGATCAGCTATACTCTTTACCGGGTTGAACATAGGCTAATGCTTATTTAGATTCATTATAAACAATGCAAGTTACACGCAAAGCATTTCTTCTCCAATGATTTTAATTTTTATTTTAGATGAGCTTTTATGTTGATGGATGATAAAATGCCTGTTATTTTTTAATAAATGAGCTGAATACCTAATTAGATGCTTAATCCTGAAAAGAACTTCCTTCAGGAAGTAAAAAATATACGTTTTACTCTTTCGCTGATGCCTGTTAATATTTCGTAAGGGATGGTGCCAATGCTGGCTGCAATTTCCGTAATGGAATGCTGCGGTCCGAATATGATTACCTCATCTCCTTCAGTGGCTTCTATCCCGGTAATATCTACCATCGTCATGTCCATACACACACTGCCAACTATAGAAGCAGGTTTTCCATGAATCCATACCTTTCCAACACCATTACCTAGCCTCCTGTCAAATCCATCGGCATAGCCTATAGCAATAGTGGCAATCGTTGAATCCTTCTCTATTTTACCCCGGCGGCTATATCCTACCGTTTCACCTGCCTTCACCTGTTTAATTTGGGAGATAGTTGTTTTAAGTGTGCCCACTGTCTGTAATCCCAAATGATCTGATGCGCTGGCCGCCACTCCATATAGTCCAATACCCAGGCGCACCATATCCAGTTGCTGTTTGGTAAACCGGGTAATACCGGCTGAATTTAATATATGGCGGATGGGCATATATCCAAGCACCGCAGCTATACTTTCACTCATCGATTCAAAAGCCTGAATCTGTTGTCTTGTAAAATCATCAAACTTAGCTTCGTCAGCGGCAGACAGGTGGCTAAGCACGGTGGTTACTTTAATTTTATCAGTCTGTTGTAACAGGTGAATCAAGTCAGGCAGATCTTTTGTTTCAAATCCTAGCCGGTGCATGCCAGTATCAAATTTGAGATGCGCCCCCGAAGACTGGTTAGTGGCCTTCAGGAAATGAATGAATTCTCTCAGAATCGTGAGGCTATATAATTCTGGTTCCAGGCGATAGTTGAGCAATAGCCCAAAAGTTTCTGGCGATGGATTCATTACCATAATTGGCAAATGGATTCCATTTTCACGTAAAATTACGCCCTCATCTGCATAGGCAACTGCTAAATAATCTATCCGTTGGAATTGCAAGAAATTTGCTACCTCTGCACTTCCGCTGCCATAGGCAAATGCTTTTACCATTACCATAATTTTAGTCTGGCTATTAAGCTGGCGGCGGTGCTCATTCAGATTATGCGCCAGTGCATCGAGGTTGATCTCAAGTACAGTTCCATGCGTTTTTTGCTGAAGTTTATGCACTATATTTTCAAACCGGAAGGTACGGGCGCCCTTAAGCAGAATCAGTTCATTGCTGAATTTTCTGTACAACGAGTCCTGCAAAAAACTTTCTGTACTAGGATAAAATTGAGCAGGCAGATGAAAATATTTTCTATTCCTTGAAATAACTTCTCCAATTCCGATCAGGCGATTGATGTCTTTATCTTCCAGCAACTGAGCAATGTGTTGATACAAACCGGCTTCGGGCATACCAGTTTCCAGCAAATCTGACAATATGAGTGTCTTGATCGGCCGTTGTTTCTGTAAATTGAGAAAATCAAGTGCCATTGTTAACCCAGCCAGGTCATTATTGTAGGTATCATCGATCAAGTAGCATCCATTTATGCCCTGTTTAAGTTCTAGCCGCATAGAAACTGGCTGGAGTAAATTCAGTCTGTTTTGAATCTCCGTTATTTCCATTTCCAGATACAGCATCAGGCTCACACAATGCATAATATTCTCTATTGCGGCATCGTCTGCAAAAGGAATGGTAAGCTGAAAATCAGATTGTTTATGCTGAATAAGCAACGCTGAGCTAGAGTCTGTCCTGCTAAGCTGTTTTAACCATATGTTTGCTTGTGAATTGGTTCGGCTCCATGTAAAAGTTTGCTGTTCTGGCTTTAAGATGAGCAAAATCTCCTGGTGTATAGGTTCGTGATCCTGGCAATAGATCAGAACAAGGCAATTTTGAAACAAAAGCAGTTTTTCACGGATTTTCTGTTCCCTATCCTTAAAGTTTTCGTCGTGAGCCGTACCAATATTAGTAAAAACACCAATAGTTGGCCGGATTACTCTTTCCAGATTATCCATCTCTCCGGACATAGAAATACCAGCTTCAAAAATACCAAGGGTATTTGTTTCATTGATTTGCCACACAGATAAAGGCACTCCAATCTGTGAATTATAACTCTTGGGACTTTTGACTACATTAAATTGTTTCGCCAACAGGGTTGCCAGCCATTCTTTTACAATAGTTTTGCCATTACTTCCGGTAATAGCTACCACCGGCAACGAAAAACCTGTACGATGGCAAGCAGCCAGTTGCTGCAAAGCCTGAACGCTATTATTAACTTTAATCAGGTTAGCTTCCGGAAACTTCGTTAGATCAAAGATCTGGTCATTTTCAATCACAAACTGACGTACGCCCCTATTATATAATTCCTGAATGAATGCATGTCCATTATGCCTTCCGCCTTTGATGGCAAAAAATAAGGAAACTGCCGGAGTAATCAGTTTGCGGCTGTCGGTCAATAAATATTGTATTGTGGAAGGGCTGTGCTGTTGCATAACGGCACCTTTAATACAATCTGTCGTCTGTTTAAATGTAAACATGTGGCAAGTTAGGAATTACCTGCGGTACTGCTAGCTTGGAACATGAAATTCGGCATTTGTAAAACACAATGTAGTCCCTCAGTTTAATTTACTTTAAGATATAGCGGTATGTATATTATGAGTTGATTTATGAATCTTCTTTGTCCAAATATTCCGCTTTTACCTATATAAAGTCTTATAAAGTATTAATGGTACTATTTCAAAAAATACCTAAAACCAATTTTTCCACAGAAATAAAGAATTATGACTTTAATAGTAGCTAATTATAAGATTAATGCGGCCTTCTTATCTAAGAGAGATGATGCTAAATTGGTATTATCTATTACCTTTTGGGCAACTGATTTAGCATTTAATGATTAACCATTTTCAGTTGCATGCGTATAGAAATACAAGTTATACTCTAAATCAATACGCTATGTCGAAACTAAAAAACCTTGAAGATCTTTTTGAGCACGAATTAAAAGATTTGTATAGTGCTGAAAAACAATTGATTGAAGCGCTTCCTAAAATGGCAAAAAAAGCCAACGACCCACAGCTCAAACAAGCATTTGAAAAACATTTGCAGGAAACTGAAAATCAGAAAGAAAGACTGGATCAAATTTTTGGGATATTGAATCTATCACCAGGAAGATTAAAATGCAAAGCTATGGAAGGCCTCATTGAGGAAGGAGAAGATATGATTGATGAAAATGCTACTCCTGAAACAAAAGACGCTGGTTTAATTGCAAGTGCTCAAAGAATTGAACATTATGAAATTTCAGGTTATGGCACTGCTGCTCATTTTGCTCAACGTTTAGAAAAAAAAGATGTTTTTAAACTACTTGAACAATCATTAGCTGAAGAGCAAAAAACGGATACTTTATTAAATGACCTGGCAAAAAGTTATATTAACTTGAAAGCAATGGCAGGTAGTTCGAAGACGACTTAATTATTTCAAATGAAGCCTGCTTAAGCAGGCTTTTTTATGGCCTTTCTATCTACCATAATATATCTAATCTGTTTACTTGAATTATAACAACAATAGTTAGCACAAAAAAATGAACATGCTTTGGGTAGTTCGCAAATGCCAACTTATTATCTACTTTTGCTAAAATTGCTATATGTAATAAATTATATTTATTAGAAATTACATTATTATGAATACTAACTATAATTGCTTAATACATAATATTTTCTAACAATTTACTTTTAAAAGTTTTTTAGTATCTACTAAGGTATAAAGCAAAAAATTACTTAAAAGTTATCCTTTACAATGATGCATCAATGAATTTCTATTAAATATTACTTTACACAGATAGTAGTTTAATACTTAATTTCTTTGTAATTATATACTATAAGAATCTTTATAAAACAATGTCTGTATAGTCTTATTGTCTATAAAAAATAAAATTTTACTATATTAATAGTTAAATAACAATTGCTTAATAAGAAGGCTATATTATTATAAAGTTCCATATTCTAATTGACAACAAAAATTAAAAATAAAATAACAATATTTATATTTTAGATATTCTTGAGTTAACCTATCTAAATATAATATTATAAATAGATATAATGTGTTTTATATAATAGAGTGAAGTATGGTAATAATGGTAAAAAGATTAGGTCAGTTAGGAAATAGACTATTTACTTTTGCGCATGTAATAGCTAATTCAATTGAGAATGGTTACTCTGTAATAAATCCAAATTTAGATCAATATGCTTCATACTTTGAGTGCTCTTCAACAAATAATTTTAATGGATATCCAATAAGTGTCCGTTTGTTCAAAAGCACATTGTTTAATAAAGTTACTTTGCCCTTAGATAAAAAAATAATATTTAATTTAGCCAGTAGCTTTACTAATACTTTTATCAAAAATTCTTCTATTAAATTCATTACTGATCAAGATAACGATTATGAAATGAATTCACCTCATTTTATAGAAAACGCTAAAAATAAAACAGTTATAGCACACGGATGGTTATTTAGAGATAAGAAAAACTTCAATAAGCATGCTGATACTTTAAGAAAATTATTTAAACCTATTGAATTGCATCGAACTAATGTTAACAATTTAATACATACTTGCCGTAAAGAATGTGAAATATTAATAGGTGTTCATATGCGCAAAGGAGATTACGCTACATTTAGAGGGGGAGAATATTATTATGATACAACCACTTATGTGAGTAAACTTTTAAATATAAAAGAATTATTAGAATCTCGTTATAATAAAATATCATTTTTGATTTGCTCGAATGAACCTGTAGATGTCGAAGCATTTACAACCAAAGGACTAACAGTACATTTAGGCACGAATCATTTTATTGAAGATTTATATTCATTAGCTGAATGTGATTATATTATAGGCCCACCCAGTTCCTATTCAACCTGGGCATCTTTTTACGGTAATAAGCCTATTTGTATTCTCAGAAACAAAGAACAACTCATCAAATTAGAAGACTTTGAAGTTTATTTATATAAAGGATATTAACATAAGTTTATATAAAAGTAACTAATGGTTACAATAAATCATTATAAATCTATAAACTAACATCTAATAGCCTAACCACCTCTACAGAAGTTGCAACAATTATTTTAGATTGTTTTATATATACCACCAATATCTTTCAAAATTCCGAACTGCTTTTCAATGATATCCAATTTCCAATTCTAAAAATGCAAAAACAATCAAACATTATTCTAAATAGTCCACCTAGGTACTGCAAAAGCGAATTGTGGAGTTGTGGCTTAATTATCAATATCATTTATTAGAATAATGGCTACAAATTTAGGTGATGCTGCTATAAGGGGATTAAAGTGGACAACCTTCGCGACTGTTATTACTACCTTATTACAGGTATTGTATACCTCAATAATGGCACGTCTGCTTCAACCAGAAGATTTTGGGGTTGTTGCTATGGCTAGTTTTGTATTAAGGTTTGGCGGTTATTTTGCTCAAATGGGTATTGGACAGGCTTTAATCCAAAAAAAGGAAATTAGCAGTCATGATATTAGAGTTGCATTCACTTCTACATTCTTTCTTGGAATTCTATTTTCAGGCTTATTCTATGTTTTAGCTCCTTTTTCTACACTCGTCTTTGCAAATCCTAAGATTATCTCTGTTGTCCGAGTAATGTCTATTTCTTTCTTTTTATCAGGATTGTCTTCTACATCAATGAATCTGTTAAGAAAGAAAATGGATTTTAAACTTTTGTCAATTATAGAAGTCTGTTCATACTTATTCGGTTACCTAAGTGTTGGGATAATATTAGCATATTATGGTTTTGGTTACTGGAGTATCGTTATGGCAGGTTTAGCACAGATTATTTCCTCAACTTTAATATCTTATTCGATTGTAAGGCATAATCTGCTTTTCTTGTTTAAATGGGAATATTACAAACCCTTACTTAATTTTGGTGGTAAAATTTCTTTTATAAGTTTACTGGAATTTTTGAGAGTTCACTTAAGTACACTTGTAATCGGGCGTTTGTTTTCTGCCGCCGTATTGGGTATATATACCCGTGCTTTTGAATTAATAAGTTTGCCAATTTACTATTTAACTACAAATTTTTCAAAAGTCCTATTACCTGTATTTAGCGTTATTCAGGACGACAAACCAAAACTCAAAAATGCCTTTTTATCGTCAATAGCCATAGTAGGCTACATAATTATTCCTATTTGTATTGGTATTTCAATAGCATCTGAGCAAATGGTACTTATATTACTGGGTAGCAAGTTTGAGGCTGCAATAATAGTTACAAGTATTTTAGCATTAGGAATGCCTTTCCGGGTATTTAATAATATTAATGGTATCGTATGTGAAGCTACTGCGACTTTAAATGTAAAAGCTATATTTCAAATTTTTTACATAAGTTTACTTACCATTTTATATTTTATATTAAAAGAGTATGAACTTGTTGGAATTGCAATGTCGTTTATTGTGGCTGAATTATTTATGATAATAGCCTATACTATCATTACCAAGAAGTTGTTACAATATACTGTAAGTGAAATATTGCAGGCGATAGCACCAGGTATGCTTACTGGAATAATTGCTGGAATCTCCATTTATACAATTACAATTTTTCTAAAAAACCATTCTCTTCCATTGTTAATTATTTTAAGTGCTCAAATAGTTACTGGAGCGCTTTGCGTTTTTCTATCCTTATTTTTAAAAGTGAATAAACTAATTAAAAATGAAATTTATAAAAGATTGGCCAATTCGATTACTGATACTAACAAGTCGTTTAAAAATAAGTTATTAAACAAAGCGCTTCAATTAATGTCATAATTAATTGAAGCAAAGACAACTGTAGTATGATCTTATATAGTTATAAATCTTATTTAAAGATATTCATCTATAATTTCTCAACAATAATATTCTTTTTTTAAGTAGGAAGCTAAATGAAGGATGCCAGAATGAAGTATAATGTTTGTAAGTGATAATAATCTGCTTTAAAATGGGTGAGCAACTTTTAACTTTATAATCTTTGACTTACTTATAAACTAATAAATTTATAAAAGAACATGAAGATAGGCATTGCCGGACCGATAACATTGGGTTTAATTGATTTTGATTTTAAAGGAGCAAAAGTACCTCAAACATATAGCTTTCCACTAATAGCCAATCTTGTAAATGCGTTAGTAAAAAGAGGTCACCAAGTAGTTGTTTTTACAACTTCTGATGAAATAGATGAAGCCATATGTTTTAAAAATGAGAAGATTACAATTTGTATTGCCAAGAGTGAATCGCATCCTGGAAGAAATTTTTTTAGGCCGGTACGCCGAAATTTGAAAGCACTCATGCAGCAATACCCTACAGATATAATTAATGCACACTGGTCATACGAATTTGCATGGGCTGCTATTGATAGTGGAATTCCAACAGTAGTAACTGTACGGGACCATGCAACCACTATTCTCAAGTACCAAATGATCCCATATCGAGCAGTAAGATGGATCATGAATCTGATTGTACTAACTAAAGCCAAGTATCTAACTACTAACTCTAGCTATCTGAAAGAGTTATTAACAAAAAAGCAACAAGAAAAGGCTGTAGTGATTAGTAATTTTTATACAACAGGTCTCGAACGTCATTTTTTAGATTCAGCAACCAAAGGAAACTATATAGTTTCTATAAATAATGGCTTTGACCGTAGAAAGAACGTTGAATCAGGTTTGATGGCATTCGCTGTTATCAGGAAAAAATTTCCAACTTTAAAATATCATTTGCTTGGCGCGTTTATGGAGACAGGTAGCGATGCTTTTCAGTATGCAAAAAAAAACAATTTATTAGAAGGAGTTGAATTTATAGGTTACAAACCGTTTGCAGAGCTTTTAGAAGAGATAAAACACGCCAAGTTACTTTTACATACCTCACGTGAAGAGTCTTTTGGAAATGTAGTTCTGGAAGCTATGGTAGTAGGCACACCTGTAGTAGGAGGAAAAAATAGCGGTAATATTCCATTTTTATTACTTCACGGAAAAGCTGGAGAGATATGCGATATTGATGATCCGGATGATATTGCAAAATCAGCATCCAAAATATTAAATGATGAAAAATATGAAGCTCAGTTAAGGGATACAGCTCATAAATATGCTGTAGAAAATTTTTCAGAAGAAAGTATACTTACAGCCTATATAAACCAATACAAGAGAGTATTAGAAAATGAAAAATAGTTTTATGATTATTTTTTTAAACATCTAAGCATCCATGTCAACTATTTTGTATAGCATTTGGGGAATACGTAAATTAATCCTAATTGTACAGGAATTTTTTATCAACTTATTACTTGCCCATAAAATCGGCAACCGAATAAGTATACTGGGTATACCAATTATTTCAATACATAAAGGTGCAAAGGTAAAATTTGGCAAAAATATTATGCTTATATCTCACTCCTATTTTAGCCAGCCCGGAGTAAATCATCCTGTAATTATCAGGGCACTTACAAAAGAATCACAACTAACTATAGGTAATGATGTTGGCATTAGTGGTGGTGGTATTTGTGTAATGAAAGAAGTGATAATAGGAAATAATGTTATGCTCGGGGCAAATGCTTTTATTACAGATACTGATTTTCACCCTATAGCTCCTCAAAACAGAAGATATAATTATGAAGATATACAATCCAGGAAAGTAGTTATAGAAGATAATGTTTTTATAGGTATGAATTCGGTTGTACTCAAAGGCGTAACTATAGGAGAGAATTCTGTGATTGGCGCAGGTAGTATAGTAGCTAAAGATGTTCCACCTAATCAGATTTGGGCTGGAAGTCCGGCTAAATTTATTAAAAATTTATAATCATATATTTTTAATCGCTGAAATATGAGATGAAGTTACTTTGAGTTATCTAATAAGTAATAAATATTTCCAGCACAAAAGTTACAACAATGATTATTACATATGGTAAAAGAATTTTAGAAATAAAGTATCTGTATTTAGTGGCAGTAGTTATAATACTTTTAACAGATGGAATTTTTCATGATGTAGCAACAAATAATAAGCAGATCGTAGGTAAACAGGAAATCGTACAAGCTGTTAAAGAGGTTGAAGAAGACAATTATACCAAATATGCAATCATTTTGTGCTTTGCGTCTACTGCACTTTTTATAAGCGGCATGAGTACATTCATGTACTGGCTGGCATTATTATATTATTTTGTATTTGGCATATTCTCACTGGAATCCTATTACAGGTACGGTTCGTTCTTTCAATATCCACATGTATTTTCTAAACTGCTTGCTATTTTCGTGATGTTTTTTCTATATCATTTTGCAAAAAAAATACATGAAAAACAATTTTCGTTAATTATTTATTTGATTTTTTTTACTTTTTTAGTTAATCTACTATGGTTAAAAAGAGATATTCTGTCTATTAGTGCGTTTGTGGGTACTGTTAGAGGGTTTCCTGCACCATCAGTATATATGTTAGTAATTCCTTTACTATTCTTCATAAACAGTTATTTTTCGAAAAAAGCATTAATATCCCTATTTTTATTTTTCATACTATTTGGTTTAATAATTTTTTTAAATCACCGATCTGTATGGATAGCGTCTATTACCTCATTGACAATCAATCTTCTTCTGTTAAAGAAGACAGAAACAAAAATAGCTATAACTGATTTTATGCCAATTATCACTATACCAACTATAGGCCTAATACTTATATCTAGTCTAGTTATTTCAGCCAATCCTGAAATTATTGATGCTATTTCTGAAAGAATTGCTGATATTCAAAATGTAAAAACACAAGGCACTGGAAGTTGGAGACTAGAACAATTCGCGTCTTATTGGCCTTTTATTGTAGATAATTTTCTTATAGGTATGCGTTTCGAAGGATTTGAATTACCTGTTCAATTCTACCAAGCAGAGGCTGGAACAGCCGTTTTCCTAGATGGTACAGGGCATCATTTTCATAGCTTTTATGTAGATCGATTATTTTATATGGGTGTCGTTGGCCTTATCCTACTTCTACTCCCGGTATTTTATCTTATTTTTAAAACTATTAAAAAAAATAATTTAACATTAAAGGAAGTGATTTTGGTTTCATTTATAATGTCCGGCCTATTTTATGGATTTTCTTATAATTTACCTGTATATTATTTTGGTATTCTAGGAATAGCTATAAATTTTATTGAAAGGGAAAATACCACTATAGAAAGTCAAAAATACAACAAATAGATATTACTTAGAATAACTTATTTTGATTATACGAACAGAATACCTTTTCTAAATAAACCATTTCCAGCTCTACTAAGCAAACATGCTCTATATAATAATCCCAGTGTTCAACCGCAAGAAATTCACTGAGGAATGTCTACTATCGCTTCAGAAGCAAACTAACACAAATTTTAAAATCATTGTAGTAGATGATGGTTCGACAGATGGTACTTCAGAAATGATAGATAAAAATTTCTCTGAAGTAATTCTTATAAAAGCAAAAGGTGATTTATTCTGGACAGCTGCAACTAATCTTGGCATCAGCTATGCTCTGAATCAACATGCCACCTTCGTTATGACACTTAACAATGATACAATTGCAACTGAGGATTTTGTTGAGAAGATGTATTATTGGGCAGCAAAAAAACCAGATATTATAATGGGTGCTTTGGCTTTGGATGCTTATACCAAAGAACCTGTGTTTGGAGGAGAAAGGTTAAACTGGTTATCTAATACCAATGCTTCTGTACTAGCTAATCTTTCACCCGAAAAGCAGACTGGATTACACCAAGTAACTCACTTTCCTGGTAGAGGTTTGTGGATACCCAGAAAAGTGTTCGAAAAAATTGGCTTATTTGATGTAAAAAAGTTTCCGCATTATTTTGCTGATTATGATTTTACTTATACGGCTACCAGAGCCGGTTTTGAAATCTATTGTAATTTCGATGCAAAAATATTTATCTATCCTTCTGAAAGTGGTGACCACCAAATAAGAAAGAAGAAGACAATTAAAAACTATTATAATCATTTATTTGGAATAAAGGGCGGAGGAAACTTGGCTAACTTTACTAAATTCACTTTGAAAAATTGCCCCACTCCTTACATACCATTGGTTCTGTTAAATGGGTATTTTCGCAGGATTTTTGGATATATTATTAAATAAATTATATATTAAACTTGCTTAGGTATTTTTTTATACATTTTTGTAAAAATCTGGTTACTACTACATATAAAAATGTATCTACACCAAGTAATATAATTTGAATGAATAAATGTCCAAAAAATTAAAAAAATACAAATATTTATAATTCATATTATAAATATTGACTATACCAATAAATTAGATTATATAAATTATCATTAACTATATTTCTTATATTAGTACAATTTATGAAAGCAGTAATACTTGCCGGTGGATTCGGCACACGAATTAGTGAGGAAAGCGGCATTAAGCCAAAACCAATGGTTGAAATAGGAGGAAAACCTATTCTATGGCATATAATGAAAATTTATTCTCATCATAACATTAATGAATTTATTATCTGCTGCGGATATAAGGGATATGTAATTAAAGAATATTTCGCTAATTATTTCTTACATATGTCCGATGTTACATTCGATATGAAGAAAAATCATATGGAAGTCCACCAAAATAATACTGAGCCTTGGAAAGTAACTTTAGTGGAAACAGGCGAAGGAACAATGACAGGAGGCAGAATAAAACGTGTAAAAAATTATATTGGTAATGAAACTTTTTGCTTGACATACGGAGATGGAGTTAGCGATATAAATATTGCTGAATCTATTCAATTTCATAAAGAACAAAAAACATTAGCTACTCTTACAGCAGTACAACAACCTGGCAGGTTTGGAGCCTTTAATTTGGCAGGAAATGAACCAAAAATCTCCGCTTTCAAGGAAAAACCACAAGATGAACATACACCTTGGATAAATGGAGGTTTTTTTATTTTAGAACCACAAGTCATAGATTATATCACAGATGATTCCACTGTCTGGGAAAAAGGACCCATGGAGAAATTAGCGTCAGGTGGAATGTTATCCGCTTTTAAGCATACCGGTTTTTGGCAACCAATGGATACACTCCGTGATAAACATGTATTAGAAGACCTCTGGCAAAACAATAA
Organism: Rhodocytophaga rosea; assembly: GCF_010119975.1. Taxonomy (GTDB): domain Bacteria; phylum Bacteroidota; class Bacteroidia; order Cytophagales; family 172606-1; genus Rhodocytophaga; species Rhodocytophaga rosea. The sequence goes on along the minus strand of NZ_CP048222.1, from coordinate 6,233,687 downwards.
AGCTCCGTGGAAAGTCTGGTAAGAAAACTCATGTTAGATCAAAAATAATTAAAAGTATTAAAAGCTAAACAATATAAAATCTATGAAAGTACTCATTACAGGGAATATGGGGTATGTTGGGCCTGGGGTTATAAATTATTTAAGAACTCAATATCCCGATGCAATATTAATCGGATTTGATATGGGGTATTTTGCTAATTGTCTTACAAATGCAGATTTTTTCCCAGAAAGCAGATTAGACCAGCAGCTTTTTGGAGATGTAAGACATATTCCAGCAGAGATTTTGAAGGGTGTAGATTCTGTAGTACATTTAGCTGCTATTTCTAATGATCCAATGGGGAATAAATTTGAGGAAGTTACCTTAGATATAAATTATCGTTCCAGTATAAATTTGGCTAAAAAAGCAAAAGAATCCGGAGTAAAATCTTTTGTTTTTGCATCTAGTTGTAGTATGTATGGTGCAGCAGAAGACAAACCTAAAACAGAAAATTCAACATTAAATCCACTTACTGCATATGCCCGATCAAAGGTATTTACAGAAGAAGGGGTTAAGCCTTTAGCAGATGACACATTTACAGTTACGTGCTTGCGTTTTGCAACTGCATGTGGAATGAGTAATAGGCTTAGACTAGATTTAGTCCTGAATGATTTTGTAGCCGGAGCTGTTGCCAATAAGCAAATTACTATATTAAGTGATGGTAGCCCTTGGCGTCCTCTTATAAATGTAAAAGATATGGCTCGTGCAATTGATTGGGCCATTAATCGCACTCCCTCGGTGGGTGGTAATTTTCTCGCAATTAATGCTGGCAGTAATGAATGGAATTATCAAGTGAAAGATCTTGCTCAGGCTGTAGCTCAAATAATTCCTGATGTAAAAATTTCTATAAATCAAGACGCTCCTCCAGATAAGCGTTCTTATCGGGTTAGTTTTGATCTATTTAAACAATTAGCCCCCAATCACCAGCCGCTATCAGATCTTTTAGGAACAATTAGAGAACTAAAAGATAATCTAGAAGCCATGGGATTCAATGACAAAGAATTCAGAAATTCTCAGTTAATGAGGCTGAAAGTATTAGATCGGTTACAAGCAAAAGAGCTTATTACTGACAAACTCGAATGGATAGGTAAAAAATAAAAATATAATATTGTTAACAACTAAATAATCAGGAGGTAACTTTGATTTTTACTGAAACTAAATTAAAAGGAGCTTTTATTGTTGATGTTAAAAGAATAGAAGATGAACGTGGTTTTTTTGGCCGTTCCTGGTGCAAGAAAGAAATGGAAGAACATGGATTAAATTCCAATGTTGTACAAGCGAATGTTTCTTTTAATCATAAAAAAGGTACTCTTCGAGGAATGCATTTTCAAATTAACCCTTATCAGGAAACTAAACTTATTCGTTGCACTAAAGGAGCAATATATGATGTTATCATTGATCTACGAAAAGATTCTCCTACATATAAACAATGGATTGGTGTGGAATTGACTGAAGATAATTTTAGAATGCTTTATGTGCCAGAAGATTTTGCCCACGGATTTATTACCTTAAAAGATAATACTGCTGTAACTTATCAGGTGACCCAATTCTATACACCAGGTGCTGAGGCAGGAATCCGCTGGAATGATCCAACATTGGGTATAGAATGGCCTATTCCGGTCGAAGTTATATCAGCAAAAGATGAAAATCATCCAAATTATACTTGGTAGAAATTTAACTTATAATTGAATATTTGATATATACATTGTTTTAGTATTACACCTTATGATTATAGTTGATAAAGCTTTAGAAAAGCGTCAAAGTGAAGGTAAACCTATTCGGGTAGGTATGGTAGGTGCTGGATTTATGGCACGTGGGATAGCCCTTCAAATTTGTCGCTTTGTACCTGGTATAGAACTAGTAGCTATTTCCAATAGACATTTGGAAGGTGCAAAACGGGCTTATTCTGAAGCAGGTGTAGATAATTTTCAGGTTGTCCAAACTGTTGCCCAATTAGAGAACTGTATAGCCCATAAGAGATATGCTGTAACCGAGGACGCATTACTCCTTTGTAAGGCTGGGGGAATTGATGCGATTATAGAAGTAACAGGTGCCGTAGAATTCGGAGCTCATGTTGTACTGAATGCTATTCAACATGGCAAGCATGTCATTATGATGAATGCTGAAGTTGATGGTACAATTGGACCTATCTTAAAAGTATATGCAGATAAAGCAGGCGTAATACTAACTGGCTCTGATGGAGATCAACCAGGAGTAATGATGAATTTGTATCGGTTTGTAAAGTCTATTGGTGTAAAGCCTGTGCTATGTGGTAATATTAAGGGATTACATGATCCTTACCGGAATCCAACTACACAAGAAGGGTTTGCCAAGAAATGGGGCCAAAATCCCAGTATGGTGACTTCTTTTGCCGATGGCACTAAAATTTCTTTTGAAAATGCTATTGTAGCTAACGCTACTGGAATGAGAGTTGCAAAACGAGGTATGTTTGGACCATCTGTGCCTTCCGGGACGCCCATAGAACAATCAGTAAATTTATATCCATTAGAGGCCTTAGTTGAAGGACCCGGCATTGTTGATTATGTAGTGGGAGCAGTTCCCGGACCTGGTGTTTTTGTGTTGGGTACGCACGAACATCCAACTATGCAGCATTATTTGAACTTATATAAATTAGGCCCCGGGCCCCTATATTGTTTTTATACTCCTTATCATCTTTGCCATTTTGAGGTTCATAACACAATTGCCAGGGCGGTATTGTTCGGAGATGCAACCTTAGCCCCTTTAGGAGGTCCACTTGTGGATGTAATTACTGCTGCAAAAACTGACTTAAAGGCTGGAGATATTCTGGATGGTTTAGGTGATTATATGACTTATGGATTAGCCGAAAATCATGAGGTAACCCGTACTCAAAGTTTACTTCCAATTGGTCTGGCTGAAGGTTGCCGATTAAAACGTGATATTTCAAAAGATCAAGTATTGACATATGATGATATCGAATTACCATATGGAAGATTATGTGATAAACTAAGGGAGGAGCAAAATACATATTTTACTTTTTCTCACGATAAGATAATTAATTAAGCAACTGGCTAAGTTAAAATTTTAAAGACAGACAAATTGCTTGCCCTTTAAGGAAAGCTTCAGAAAAAGAAGCTTTCCTTTTTTCTTTTGCTAAACCCCTAGTATTATTTTCCGATGAAATACTCTTTTCTAATACCTAGCGTTAGAGAAAGATGTTTAAATTTCCATCTTTTCATTTAACATTATATAAGTTTCAAGTACTTCTACCTCTATTCATTACAAACGCCAGTCAAAACTATGTACTTTCAGTTACTACTCATTTGTATAAATTTGCAAGATGAGCAACAATGTGACAGGAAAACAATAACAATCTCAGTGTTAAATTTTAACTAAACGAAGATGATATATAGAGTCGTTATAGGAAGGGAAATTATATTCCTTCAGGGAAGCCTTACATATATATCTTATAAATTTCAGTAGTTACTAAGGTATTTATGCTACCAGTATCACTCATAAGGCTTCAAAAGATAGTGCATAAAATTAACGTAAACAGCTCCAAAGTTTTATTCAGAAAAAGGGAGATTAGTAGTATCTTGCAGTTTTATTGAACGGCATGGAATACTTAGAAGGCTTAAACGAACCACAGAAAGAAGCAGTGCTGGCAACCGAAGGTCCGCTGATGATTATTGCCGGCGCTGGTTCAGGAAAAACAAGGGTGCTGACTTACCGGATTGCCCACCTGATTTACCATGGTGTAGATCCTTTTCAGATTCTGGCCTTAACTTTTACCAATAAAGCGGCGGCAGAAATGCGCCAGCGGATAGAAAAAGTAGTAGGCAATGATGCCCGTAATATCTGGATGGGTACTTTTCACTCTATTTTTGCCCGTATCCTCCGCATTGAAGCCCATAAAATAGGCTATTCCAGGGATTTCTCTATTTACGATACCGACGACTCCAAATCACTGATCCGTTCCATCCTCAAAGAACTTAATCTGGATGATAAGGTGTACCGGGTGGGCGGCGTATTGGGCCGGATTTCGGGTGCCAAAAACCGGCTTATTTCGGTGAATGAATATACACGGAATGCTGTTTATAAAGCCGATGATGAGGCTGCCCGAGTTCCGGAAATGGGTAGGTTATACAAAGTATACCAGGACAGGCTGTTTAAGTCCAATGCCATGGATTTTGATGATCTGCTGTTTAATACCAATGTGCTTTTCCGCGATCATGTGGATGTGCTCAACAAATACCAGCATAAGTTTAAATACGTGATGGTAGATGAGTTTCAGGATACCAATATTTCGCAGTATCTGATTACCCGCAAACTGGCCGCCATGCACCAGAATATTTGTGTAGTGGGAGATGATGCACAAAGTATTTATGCCTTCCGGGGGGCAGATATCCAGAACATCCTCAACTTTGAGAAAGATTATCCTGACCTGAAAGTAATCCGCCTGGAACAGAATTACCGTTCTACCCAGAATATTGTAAAAGCGGCCAATTCTATCATTAACAAAAATAAAACCCAGCTCCGCAAAAACGTATGGACTTCCAATGCCGACGGTCCGCTACTGGATTTGTTTAAGGCTACTTCTGATAATGAGGAAGGCAACCTGGTAGCTACCTCTATTTTTGAGGAAAAGATGAATCATTCGCTCCGTAACAACGATTTTGCCATTCTCTACCGCACCAATGCCCAGTCCCGAGCTTTCGAAGAAGCCCTGCGCAGGCGCAATATCAAATACCGCATCATTGGCGGCTTGTCTTTCTATCAGCGCAAAGAGATCAAAGATATTATTGCGTATTTGCGTTTTACGGTCAATCAGAACGACGAAGAAGCTTTCAAACGCATCATTAATCTGCCCAAACGGGGAATAGGAGACAGCACTATTGCCAGAATAGTAGTGGCGGCCGACGAGCATAACACTACTTTGTGGGAAATTGTAAGTCATGTACAGCAGTTTTTACCAGGCCGTCATGCTGCCGCTTTAGACACATTTGCTACGCTGATTAAAAGTTTCCGCATAATTTCTGAAACCAAAGATGCCTTTGAAACTGCTTCACATGTAGCCAAAACTTCCGGATTGATTAAGGAATTGTATGATGATAAAACCGTAGAAGGACTGGCCAGGTATGAAAACGTGCAGGAATTGCTTAATGCCATTAAGGAATTTACAGATAATCCGGAAAATACGGATAAAAGCCTGAGTGCCTTCCTGCAAAGTGTTTCCCTGCTCACCAGCGCCGACGATGAAAAAGACACCGACAACGACAAAGTGACGCTGATGACCATTCACTCAGCCAAAGGGCTGGAATTTAAGCATGTGTACATTGTAGGCATGGAAGAAGACCTGTTTCCTTCGCAAATGATGCTTACCAGCCGGGCTGAACTCGAAGAAGAACGGCGTTTGTTTTATGTAGCCATCACCAGGGCAGAAAAGAAACTCACCCTTTCCTATGCCGAAACCAGGTATAAATTTGGCCGCTTAAAAAACTGCGAACCCAGCCGCTTTCTAAATGAAATTGACCCGGCCTTTATTCGCTCAGAAAAAGCCCTGGGAGGACGAGAATCTTCAGTCACCAGTTTTGTACGCAACCTTACGCCTCGTAAACCGGCAGCGGCCAATGAGATCGTGCATAAACCTTCCGAAGATTTTACTCCCAGCGATACATCCACGCTTACTGGGGCATGAAGGTAGAACACCCAAAATTTGGATTTGGCGTAGTAAAAGAAGTGGAAACCAATGGAAATGAAAAGAAAGCCAAAATTGAATTTGAAAAAGTAGGAGAAAAAACATTATTATTGAGCTTTGCCAAGTTAAAAATTCATAATACCTAGTATTGTAAACTACAATAGCCTGAAAACTATTGATAAATAGTATACTGCTATGAAAAATTTTATTTATAATACCCAACAAAACGATCTCATTTTGAAAGAATACGGCAGAAACGTCCAGAAACTCGTAGATCACATCATCACGATAGAAGACAGAGACAAACGAAACAAGTATGCGCAAATCCTGGTAGAACTCATGCGCCAGATCCATCCCAACATGCGCGATAACCAGGATTACTCTAATAAGCTGTGGGACGATCTCTATATCCTCTCCCAATTCAACCTGGAAGTAGATGCACCCTATCCCATGCCGGAGAAAGATGCCCTGGGCAAAAAGCCAAAGATGGTGGCCTACAATACCCACGAACTCCATTATAAGCATTATGGCCGCAATGTAGAATTGCTGATCGAAAAAGCCATTGCCATGGAAAATCCGGATGATCGGTTTAATGCCATCATTTATATTGGCCGCCTGATGAAAAGCTTTTATGGCACCTGGAACAAAGAAAACGTAGATGATGCCGTCATTGTGGAACACTTGCGGGAAATGTCAGAAAATAAACTCAACATCAGCCTGGAGAAAGTGAAAGCAGAAAACCTGTTTGATGCATCGGCAAAAGAAAAATCTGATAACCGCAATAAGGTATTTAATAATCCGAATGCCAAGAAAATGGGAAATAATCCCAATATGAATAACAACCGTAATAAACAAGACAACAAACAAAAAAGGAAAAATCAGTAAACTTTCATTCACCAGCTTACCCATATACTATGCTTTCATTCAAAATTCAGGGAGGAAACCGCCTTCGGGGAGAAATTATTCCGCAAGGTGCCAAAAATGAAGCCTTACAAATCCTTTGTGCCGTACTGCTTACGGCAGAGCCGGTAATCATCCATAATGTGCCAGACATCCGGGATGTGAATAAACTCATCGAACTGCTGGCCAGTATGGGCGTAAAAGTGGAAAAGCTCAAGGAATCCTCCTACCGTTTTGAAGCAAGCAATATTGACATGCAATACCTGGAATCTCCTGCCTATAAGGAAAAAGCCGCTGCCTTGAGAGGTTCCATTATGGTTTTAGGGCCATTACTGGCCAGATTCGGAAAAAGCAAAATTCCAAAGCCGGGCGGAGATAAAATTGGCAGAAGAAGACTGGATACGCACTTTCTGGGTTTTGAAAAGCTGGGGGCGAAATTTGTTTATGATTCCCAGGATAGCTTCTACCACATAGATGCCAGCAACCTGAAAGGCACCTATATGTTACTCGATGAAGCCTCTGTTACTGGAACGGCCAACGTAATTATGGCAGCTGTATTAGCCAAAGGCACCACTACCATTTACAATGCTGCCTGCGAACCCTATATTCAGCAGTTATGTAAAATGATTAACCGGATGGGTGGTAAAATTTCAGGCATAGGTTCTAATCTGCTTACCATTGAGGGAGTAGAAGCGCTCAAAGGCACCGAACATACCATGTTGCCGGATATGATTGAGATCGGTAGTTTCATTGGCCTGGCAGCCATGACACAATCTGAAATTACCATTAAAAATGCCAGGATTGATCAGCTGGGCATGATTCCCGAAGTATTCCGAAAGCTGGGTATTGCCTTAGAATACCGGGGCGATGATATTTATATTCCCGCTCAGGAGCATTATGAAATTGAGACCTTTATTGATGGTTCCATTCTGACTGTAGCCGATGCTCCCTGGCCAGGCTTTACGCCTGATTTAATTAGCATCATACTGGTTACCGCAACGCAAGCTAAAGGTTCGGTACTCATTCACCAGAAAATGTTTGAGAGCCGCCTGTTCTTCGTAGATAAGTTAATCGATATGGGCGCCCAGATTATTTTATGCGATCCGCACCGGGCAAATGTGATCGGCCTTAACCGGGCAGTGCCCTTACGGGGCATCCAGATGACTTCTCCTGATATCCGGGCCGGGGTTTCGCTGCTGATTGCTGCACTTTCTGCCAAAGGTACCAGTATCATCGATAATGCCGAACAGATAGACAGGGGTTACCAGCACATTGATACCCGTCTCCAAAAATTAGGTGCCTCTATCGAGCGCTTACAATAACTAAAGCCCACTAATAAGTGTATTACCCCGTAAGAATTAAACCTTCTTGCGGGGTTTGTTTTTATGTAAGATATACTTCTGAAAATACCTGAAAGTAGGTATTTTATTTCTCGGATTAAGCCCGTATCTTTAATAAGTTTAGCAAGTTAGCTCAAATTATCCCTGCCAGTTATCGGATTTGAATGTAAGATTACCGCCTGCCTTGAATGTGTTTTTTATTTTAATGAGCATATGGGGATTCATTTTTACGTTTTACCACATTTTCAACTCCTTCTTTTTAGCATTTTAAAAATGCTGATGAAAGTTTTTACAGCTGGCCTCCTGCTTTACCTGATGGCTTACCCTGCTTTTTCCCAGCAAATTTCAAATGTGAGAGCCACTGCCGATTCTGCTTTTGTTACTATCCTCTACGATTTGCAAGGAACCATAGAAGGCCAGCTTTTTACAGTAGAACTCTATGGCTCCCATAATGAGTATAACTCTCCCCTGCTTTATGTTACCGGAGAAGTAGGCAACAAAATAAAGGCTGGCAAAAACAAAAAGATGGTATGGCAAACCAGAGAGCTGAATAATTTTGAAGGAGACATCACTTTTGATGTTCGGGCAGAGCTGGCTTTTTCACCTTTTGCAGTAAAATCTCCTGGTAAAACTTCCGGATATAAACGCGGCAAGACCTATCAGATTGAATGGGCTGGTGGCCTTACTTCTGACAAAGTGAATGTGGAACTATACCGCAATGATGTGAAGATATCCAGCATTACCTCTACTGCCAATAAAGGCAAACATTCCTGGAACGTGCCTGATAAAAGTAAGCCCGGAGGAAATTATCAGTTGCGGGTGAGCAGTGAAGCAAATCCGGATAATTTTAGTTTGAGCCGCAAGTTCAGCATTCGCCGCCGGATTCCTTTATTAGCGAAAGTATTGCCATTTGCACTCGTTGGGGCTGGTGCATATATTATTCTCAACCAGGATTCCGGACCACCACCTCCTCCACAAAAAATCTTACTGCCAGAGCCGGATGTACCGCAATAAATTCTGTGCCTACACCTCTTGCTTGGGTAGGTTTCCTCATTTTGGCATTCAACTTTGAACACATATTACTCCATACGCTACTACAAAATCCCTATTTATATGAAACGTATATGTCTACTCTCTTTCTTAGTTATACTTACTTCCCTTGCCTATGCCAAAGTACTCACCGTGAGTAACCGTGCCGGAACTCCTGCCCAGTATGCAACTATTACGGCTGCTATGACTGCTGCTGCTGCAGGAGATACTATTTACATCCACGGCTCTGAAACAGAGTATGGCAATTTTGATGTAGATAAGAAGCTGGTATTCATAGGGCCTGGCCATAATCCGCAAAAACAGGTAGCGTTAAAAGCGACACTAGGCACTATTACCCTAGGCAAAACAGCTGGTGCTACTGGCTCTTCCTTCATTGGCCTTATTATCTATCATATAAATTCAGCCAGCAGTTTTACTATTAATGACATTACCATTAAAAGATGTTATATCACTTATATATATTCTTACGGAAATAATACAACAGAACCTACTAACTGGGTAATTGAAAATAATATTATTGTTAGCAATTTACAAATAACCAATAACGCCAATAATACTACGCCCAATCAGTTCCAGATCAACAATAATATTTTTACAGGCATAGTGTATTATGCACATACTTGTTTCTTCAATAATAATGTATTTATAGCTACCGTATCTAGTAATACTGATGCTTTTTATGTTGTAAAGAACTGTACATTCCAAAATAACATTTTTTATGGGGTAAGTCCAGAAGGCGCTAGTAACTCAACTTTCAATAACAATCTTACCTATTCTACTACAGCCAATCCCATTCCTTATGGGACCAACTTTGGTACCGCCAATAAAGTAAATGCAGATCCGGTATTTACAAATTTTCCGGCTGCCGGGGATAATACGTTTAAATATGAATATGATTTTCACCTGCAGGCTTCTTCCCCAGGTAAAAATGCGGGAACAGATGGGAAAGATATAGGCCTCTATGGTGGAATAGGGTTTTCAGAAAGTGGCGAACCTGCTGTTCCGCAGATCCGGGAATTTGTAATTAAAAATAGCGTAATAGCGCCAAACAGCAAGCTGAATATTTCCATTAAGGCAGAAGCCAAAAACTAACAGCGCACCAGGATGACATTCCGTATACTACGGTTCATCATAGGCTGCTTGCTTGTGATGGGCTTATCAGGCGCATCAGGTACCGCATGGGCACAAACCGTGTCTTCTGCTGAATATTTCTTTGATACTGATCCAGGCGTGGGCAATGGCACCTCTATTACCATTACTGCCGGTGCTTCAGTAGAAATAAATGCTGAAATTGACATGACCAGCCTAACCACTGGCACACATATATTGTTTGTACGAACCAGGGATTCCAATGGCAGGTGGAGTTTGATGGAAGGACGTACTTTCCTGATTCAGGACGCTCCTGTTATCAGTACTCCTACCATTACTGCTGCTGAATACTTTTTCGATACTGATCCTGGGAATGGAAATGGCACCAGTTTGTCAGTTACTGCTGGCAGCACCATTGATCTTGAACCTGAAATTAACCTGACCGGTTTAGCAGCTGGTGTACATACTTTGTTTGTGCGCACCAGAGACTCAAATGGAAAGTGGAGCCTGATAGAAGGACGTACTTTCCTGGTTCAGCCAACGCCCGTTACCGTTAATACTGTACCTACACAAGGGGAATATTTTTTCGATACTGATCCCGGATTTGGGAAAGGTAAAAGTATAGCTATTGGAGAAAATGGACAGGCAGAAGTAGAAATAGATTTATCGAAGGAAGGACTGAATGCTGGTTTTCATACTTTGTATATCCGGGTGAAAGACAGCCGGGGAACCTGGAGCTTACAGGAAAGCCGATCTCTGGTGATTAATCAGGCACTTACAAGTCTGGCGCAGATCACAGCAGCCGAATATTTCTTCGATAATGCCAATCCTGCACCGGGAGCAGGCAAACCCTTAACTATTACGCCAGGCGCCAGCCTGGAAATGGATTCCGAAATAGATATTACAAACCTGGCATTAGGAAAACACCAGTTAACCATCCGGGTAAAAGATAGCAAAGGAATCTGGAGTGATGTTTCTGTACAGGAGTTTACCATTGACCCCAATGCCATTAAAGTGCTTACCCTTGCCCCTACCAACGTTACATCAGAATCTATTACCTTACAGGGAACCGTAAATGCCAATGGTGCAAGCGCTGCGGTTGCCTTCCAGTACAGCACAGACCTGTCGTATGTTACACTGGCTCCGGCCACTCCTTCTTCCGTAACAGGCACCGCTGATACGCCCGTAAGTGTCGCTTTAACCGGACTTACGGCCAATACTACTTATAATTACCGGATACGGGTAATTACTGCTCAGGATACTGTATACAGCCTGAACGAAACCTTTTATACACCTCTGGAAAGTATTCCACCCACTGCTACTTTATCTCCCGTTGATGATGCTACTAATATCAACATTTATTCCGATCTGACTTTAACATTCAGTGAAGCCATCCAGAAAGGAACCGGAAGTATAATTATCAGGCAGAATAATGATGTTTATGCTACGATTCCGCTTAGCAGCGACCTGATCACTATTTCGGAAACCGATACCAAAGTTACCATTAATCCAGCTACTGATTTTGAGTTTAGTGCCCGTATCAGTGTAGAAATTCCGGAAGGCACCTTTACAGATCTCGCCGGAAATAATTATGTGGGTACAACGGCTACTACCTGGAATTTTACTACCCTTCCTCCCATTACGATTGAAAAAGGCTTTACTGAAATAGAATCAGACGCAAGTGCGGCAGAAACAGCCGTGAAGGTGAATTATCCGGTGGCAGCCATCAGTCAGGTAAAGATTCTTTCTAAAGATATTACCCGTAATGAATGGCGGGAATATCCTATGCTCCAGAACACTCAAGACCTTGCCAAGTTTACGCTGAATTTGCCGCTGCCTGCTACGCTAAAAGATGAAATTGGTCTGGAATACTATTTTGAACTAACTACCACCGCCGGACAGAAAGTGGTTACTGATGTGCAATTAGTGAATACTTCTTATAATGATCCTGGGCTTCCCATTCCAGGTCTTATTTTCGGCTCAGAAAAGAAAGATTATCAGATCATTTCTATCCCTTTAAATACTTCACTCAAAGAAGTGAGCGCCATATTCAATGAACTGGGCAGTTACGACAAGGAAAAATGGCGGCTATTCGCCTTTGAAAATAGCCGTTTGGTGGAATACACCAATGGATTTACTACCATAGAACCTGGGAAAGCATACCTGCTGATAGTGAAAGACCAGATAAGTATTACTACAGGTGAAGGTTCTACCCTGCGCCAGAATGAGAATAATCCGTTTACCCTGAACCTTCTCAAAGGCTGGAATCTGATTGGAAATCCTTATAATCTGAATTTATCCTGGAAAGAGATCCGGGAAAAGAGCGGCATTCCTGAAAACGGCCTGGTCGGGAAACTTAGGGTGCTTCAGGATGGCACCTATCCAGATGCAGGCAGCGATAAGCTTAATGCTTTTTCAGGTGGATTTGTTTTCTGCGATGAGGCGGTAACCCTAAAATTCCCGGTAAAACGCAACCTGGAATACAATTCAGCCAGAATTGCTGCGGAAGAAAGCCTGCCCAGATACCATCCGGATTCTGAGTTTGAGTCTAATTTTACCCTGCACACTAAAGAACTGAGTTATGGCTTAGGTGGCCTGGGCATGCACCCCGATGCTCAACCGGACCGGGATTATCTGGATGAAATCGGTTTGCCAAAAATACTGCATTACCTGCAGGTAAATTTTGCCCATCCGGAACATTTTTATGGCCGGTTTACCAAAGATATGGTGCCGGTAGAAGAAAATAAGGTATGGGAGTTTACTGTGGAAAGCAACCTGGATGCCCAGCAAGCAAGTCTGAAATGGGAAAATTATTTCGCCAGAGCTATTGGTAAGCAGTTGTTTTTGTATGATCCTACAGCTGAAAGAATTATTGATATGCAATCACAACAGCAGTATACATTTGATCTTTCCAAAGAACATAAGTTCAGGGTGTATTATGGTGATGCCAGATTTATGGCAGAAAACCTGAATGCCAGCCGTATTCAGTTGCTTGCCAACATGCCTAATCCTTTCAGCGAATCTACTACCATTGCATTTGCTTTGCCGAAATCGCAGCTGCCCTATCAGGTGCAGGTACAAGTATTTGATGCCAACGGAAAACAAGTGGCTACACTGGCAGAAGGAAAGTATCAGGCTGGTTTTTATCAGCTTGTATGGGATGGCAAAAACGGTCAGGGACAACGGTTGCCGGCAGGAATGTACATGGGCAGGGCTACTATTCGAGATTCTGCTTCCAGCCAGAACTATACCCTGAAAATGATTTTACGATAGACTTTAATTCTGCAAACGTGAGAAAATTTTGCAGATAGTATATTTAAAAACAGTTTTATGAAACGTATTATCCAAATAACTTTGTCCATGCTTTTATTTGCTGGAACCAGTTATATCGCTTCCGCACAAGAGGCAAGCAGCCGCAGCAACCCGGTAAGCATCAAAGTAAAAAGTGAGGATGCAGAGTTTAAGACTTCCAAAGTATATGCAGTTATTATTGGCGTATCGGATTATCAGGACCCTAATATCAAAGACCTGAAATATGCCGATGCCGATGCCCAGCTGTATTATAACTTTTTAAGAAGCCCGCAAGGAGGTTCGGTACCGGAGAAAAATATTACCTTATTGCTCAATAAAAATGCAACCAGGGCAAACATTATCAAAGCCTTAAATAATCAGTTTAGCGATGCATTCGAGGAAGATCTGGCGATCGTCTATATTGCTTGTCATGGGTTGCCTACCAAACGGGGAAATAAACTTTTCTTTTTAGGCACAGACACCGACCGGGAAAATCTGGAAGGCTCTGCCGTATCTCAATCTGAATTCGATGAAGCGATCAGCAGTTCGAGGGCACAGAAAAAAGTATGGATCGCCGATGCCTGTCACTCTGGTACGGTGGTAGGTACAGAAACGGCATTTGCAGGCAGCACCATGCGGGGTGAACGGGAAATTGCTGAGGCCACCATGGTGAACCGGCTCCTGGCCAATGTCGCTTCTGCCCAGGCTAGTTTTATTGTATTAAGTGCATCTTCAGCCGGAGAAACTTCGGTAGAAGCGCCGCAATGGGGTGGCGGCCATGGCGTATTTACGTATTATTTGGTGGAGGGGCTGAAAGGCGCTGCCGATGAAAATAAGAATAAACTGGTCGACATCCGGGAAATTTATGAGTATGTGCGTACAAAAGTATCCGAAGAAACGAGCCGGAAACAATATCCCCTACTCAATGGCCGCTATGCCAAAAAATTTCCCATGAGCGCTGTACTGGAATAATTAGTTATTGGTGTATAAAGGTTTGAGTAAAATCCTGTCATAGGAATAGTAAATATTACCATTGACTATTTCCCCAGTTCCTGCAACTGATCTGACTCATAGATGTGCATGCCGGATAGGTTTTGATTGGCTATGTTGAGCATGGCTTTGGCTACAGTACTTCCTTCAATGGCTTTGTACTTCTTCAAGGGTCCCACCATCAGAAATCCTAAAGTACCCATTACTGCTTGTCCAATCTGTTCACCAGTGCGTTTTTCATTGCGTTCGCCCATTAACAAGGAAGGATGTAGCATATGGAATGCAGGGAAATTCAGACCAGCGATTTTTTCTTCTACCTCCCCTTTCACCCGGTTATAGAAAATGCGGGAATTTTTATCTGCGCCCATTGCCGTAACAATCAGGTATTGTCTGGCTTCTTTTTCTTTAGCCAGCCTGGCGGCTTCATAGGGATAAGTAGCATCTACTTTGTAAAATGCCTCCTGCGAACCAGCTTTTTTAATGGTAGTTCCAAGGCAGCAAAACACGTCATCTACCGCAAAACTATTCTTGTAGGCAGAAAGCGTATCAAAATTGGCTGTGATCTGTTGGAGGTTGGCATGCTGAATGGGCAGCGGTTTTCTGACCAATACCCGAACCAGAGAATACCGCTTGTCTTCCAATAAAAGGGATAGTAAATGGCTGCCGATCAGGCCTGTTGCCCCCAATACCAGGGCCGTTTTTTTATCTGCCATATCACAGGGAATATTTTTGGTTAAACATAGGCTTTGTGGTTCCATTTTACCAGCAATTCTTCAAACTCCTGCTGGAGTTGCTGTGCTTTATCCTTGGTATACCAGGTATGAAGCATTTCTGTGAACTCCCGGTTAGCCATTTGAGGATTTTTCTTATGCTCCATTACCATTTGCTGGGCTGTAGCCGGACGAGGTCCCCAGGTGCCAATTTCTGCCAGGGTATCCGACTGTAAACAGATCAGTTTAGGAATAGAACGGGTACCATTGGTCAGGTAGCGGTCCATTACCTCCGGATTTTCGTCCCGGAGCATAAATTTCAGGGAAATATTTTCATTCACATGGGCCATTTTTACAAAGTAGGGAATAAACTGGGCGGCATCTCCACACCAGGCCTCCAATATCACCAGCCATATCCAGTTGTCTTGCACCAGTTTAAGCTTCTCTACCAGGCTTGCATGTAACACTGCTGTTTTATCGAGGCGGTGCATGCGCTGAATATTTAACTTAGTGATCTGTACCAGTTCGGGGGTTTGTTTGGGGCCAGTGGTCTGGTTGCTGGCGAGTAATTCATCCAGCATCGTGCGGTATTCTTCGTAACTGTAGGCAGCCTCTATATGCTCGTGGGTAATAACAGTAGTAAGATTTTCCATGTTGACAATCAGGTTTGTAAGCATAAACAGCAATTGCTGCTGAAATTTATCAGTATACGAATAAGCAAAAATCCCGGCATATTAACCGGGATTTTTGCTGAAGAAATTTTAGCCAGCCCATTATAGCTTTTAAAGTAGATGAATTGACCCTACAAGAAACTTATATTCTTATTTATCTTTGCCGTTTTCATGAGAAGGGTGTGAAAGGCTTTCCAGCTGCTGCTGCAATTTTTCACCTCCTTTTATTCCAAAATCCAGGGTACGGATGGGAAACGGAATCATAATATTATTTTCATCAAAGGCTTTTTTAATCCTTATAATCCCATCACTCACAGCGGCTAAATATTCTTGTTGTTTTTTATAGTTTATCCAGTAGCGCACTTCAAAATTGATGGAACTATCGCCGAATTCCTTGTAGAAAAAAGTAATGTCTTCTTTATTGAGCAGGTAATCAATACTCCGGATGGCATCTATCGTTACCTTTTTTACCTTTTCCAGGTCATCGCCATACGAAACACCGCACTTAAGGTCGATCCGGCGTTTGCCCTCCTCAGAAAAATTTACGATAGGCTTATTGAAAATATCCTTGTTGGGAATATGCACATGCTGCCCCTGCATCGTGCGGATAATGGTACTCCGCAGATTAATGCTGATCACTGAGCCAAAATAGCTATTTGATTCGATCACATCTCCAGGCCGGATCGGACGGCGGATAGCCAAAAGTACGCCAGAAACAAAGTTGGCAGCAATATCCTGAAAGGCAAACCCCAGCGCCAGACCAATGATACCAGCACCCGCCAGCAAAGAGGTAACAGCTTTATCTAATTGCAGAATGCTTAAAGCGATAAAAATACCGGTAGCAACGAAAGCCGTAAAAATCACATTCAGCAGCAGGCCAATCAGTGCCTGGCTATGCGAAAAACGCTGCAGGGGTTTGGTTAATGCCTTTCTTACCAGACGGCCTATAATATAGAAAACTACAAAAATCAGAATGGCTACCAGCAGGTTAGGCAGCATCAAAATAAAATGCTCTACCCAGGAAGATAACTTTTCAAATACTTTATTGATCGCATTGCTGATAGTTTCCTGCATATGCTTCTACATTGTTGGTGGTTGGTCGTTGATGGTTGATCGCATTTTTTATTGATAGTTCTTTCACACACTTGCTCATGAACTATTAGGCACAACCTGTATCACACAATTATTGTTACGTTTTTTTTTGCCGAAAGGATAATATAAAGACAATAACAAACACTTCGGTAATTATCAGGAAGCTTTTTCGTCTAAGTGAGGAGAAAGATAGGTTGCCAGTGGATCTTGTCCCTGCCAGGTTCCTTCTGAATGAAAAGGCTTAAATCTGGCAAATAACTCCTCTTTGTACCAGCCCATTTCCCTGGTTTTGCGAATCACTTCAGTATGAAAAGGATTCTGATAGGCAAATGCCATCATGTCCTGCTGGGAAGTCCATAAGCTGAAAGTTGCCTGGTGAATGAGTGGCACTTCACCAATACCTTTTGTAAAAATCAGATGCGGATTATCTTGTATAGCCTGGCTTACGGAAGGAACATGTTTCCAGAAATCAATTAAGTGTTTGAAATGCAAAGAAGCTCTGGTCAGTACAGCAATTACTCCACCCGAATCCTGAGGCTGGCTGGCAAGTCCAAACGGAGCCATACCAGACCAGCGTCCATGAGAAGCCAGGGTATGCATATAAATAGTCCACTGCTCATCAGACTCCTTTTTAAATTTTTGCAGAATGTGTGAGCCATATAAACCCTGGTGTGCCGCCTGATCGTCTGTCCAGTTGCAAAGCAGGGCAAATGTTGAAAAATCGGGGCGCATGCTAAAACCACTCCCATAGCCGCTTCCCAAAAGTTTGTAAAATTGTAGTCCAGGTAAGTGGTTGAGGGAATAGGCAGCAAGCTGCATTTGCTGCAAAGCCCAAAGTTTGGCAAGGCCGGAAAACCGGAAAAATGTAATAGTTACAATAGGTTTATTTGCCATCATAATGTTAAGAAATGGATAATTTCAAATAATTCTCAGTTGACAATAATCCATTCAATACCCTAGCTTTTTAATACTTTCCTTCAGAAACTCCACTGATTTGTGCAGCAGCCTGGTTTCCTGGCTGTTCAGCGGATAGTTTTCCTGCACTTTTACCCCGGAACCGGAAAGCAAGGCAGGAATTCCAATCGCAACGCCAGTATGTCCATATTCCCCATTCAGCAGGCCACTTACCGCATATAACTTATGCTTGTTCTCTATAATGGCAGCCACCAGGTCGGCAACGGTAGAACCAATTCCATAATACGTCGCTTTTTTATCAGCTACAATTTTATAGGCAGACTCCCGTACTTCCTGCATGATGCCTTTGGTGAACTCTTCTTTATAAGTGGTATATTTTTTCAGCGGGATACCTTCAATGGTAGCAGCACTTAAGGCCGGAAATGAAGTATCGCCATGCTCACCCAGAATAAAAGCCACTGTATTGCTGGCATTTACCTTGAGCCGCTGCGACAACATAAACCTGAGCCTGGCTGTATCCAGTGAAGTGCCGGTTCCAAATATCCGTTCGGCCGGCAAACCAGATTCCTTATAGGCAACATAGGTAAGCACATCTACCGGATTGGTTACCATCAAAATAAATACTGGCACTCCCTTCTTCATAATTTTGGCAACCACTTCTTTGATAATGTTCGCGTTGGTTTCTGCCGCTTTATGCCTGTCTTCGCCTGCTTGCTGGGAAGCGCCGCTGGTAATAACAATAATATCATTTTCCCGGATTTCGCTGTAATTGCCAGTACGTACCCGAACGCCCGAACCAAAAGCCGAAGCATGGTTCATATCCATCACCTGGCCTTCCGCCAGTTCCTGGTGTACATCGATGAGAACAATTTCCCAGGCAATTTCCCGGATCAGCAGGGTATAGGCTGCTGTTGCCCCTACCATACCAGCTCCGATTACAAATACCCTGGGAGGGGAAATAGGAATAATTTTCATATAGGTGGTTTAATATTTTACCAGAATGGATCGTTCGCTGCTACATACGGAATCCGCCTGCAAAGGGTGTATAGGATAGAAAATTAACCAGAATCTTTTTGTGCAGCTTGCCTGATAAAATCAACTTATTGCAGCAACCTGTCTATATTTTTTACGTTAAATCCTGATTGGATATTTCCAACAAATCTGATTTGCTTCCTTTTCAGATAAGTAAAAAAAATTACTTTCAAATCTTTGCTTTGGAACAAGGCTTTTGATGAAACTATCACTTATTGTAGTTGGTACCCGAAGTATGCTTTTGAAAACAGCTAAGAGCTGTTTTACGGGTTGCAACAGCAGATTTTTATATAAATTTTTTAATTCAATTATAGCATTTATCGTATGGCAACTAATAGTATACCTTAACTGGTAACTTTCAAAAAGCCAATGAATGCTTTTTCAATTATCACCGGTGAATCTAATATAAAGCTATACTTTGTAAAGCAATGCTGGTTTCACTTCACAAGTATACGGGTATCACAGTATGTCAATACATAATGCGCAAGGGGCAGGTGATATTCACTCCCAACATTTGCCAGATAAAGAATCTTCGTCTGCAGAAAGTGCCATCGCCATTTTAAATACAGCAGATCAGATTACATTCTGCGATGAGTCTTTTTTACGGCTTACCGGCAGAACAATGCGGGAATGCCGGATGTTGCCCATCACAGCACTTTTTCCATCCCTGCTTTTACCAGAAATAAACCGGACAAGCATCGTGAGGGAGAAAATAATGTACCGGGATACAATAAGCCTGGAAATTACGTTTTCTCCGTTGCGGGATGCAGAAGAACAGTTTGCCGGCACTTCTGTTCTGTTAAAAAAAATTACAGTAACTGATTCTACTGTCCTCTTTCCTCCTTTTCAAACGATACTTGAAACAATGCCTCATTTAGCCTGGACTTCCAGGCCGGATGGAGGTGTATCGTATGTGAACCACAAATGGGCAGAATATACCGGCAAGCAAGTACATGAGCTTCTGGAATGGGGATGGCAATCTTTTTTTCATCCCGAAGATATAGACCGGGTGCTTCAGAAATGGAGCCGGGCGATGCAGACCGGAGAAAAATATGAATGCGAATACCGGTTTAAGAAAGAGCCGGAAGGAATGTATCGATGGCTATTGGGAAGAGCATTGCCTGTACGGAATGAAGCCGGGCAAATTACGCTCTGGGTTGGCACTTGCACCGATATACAGGACCAGAAACTTGCCGAAGAAGCCCTTGAAAAACGGGTTCAGGAACGGACCAATGAGCTTTCAACCGCAAATGAAGAGCTCACCAGCATGAATGAACAGCTATTTCAGGAGATTGAACTGAGGCGAAAACTGGATACTGTGCTGGAAGAACAAAAAGCATTCACTGATAAGATAACAGACCTGGTTCCCTGCCTGATTACAGTATACAATATACACACTGGCCAGTATATCTATGTAAATAAAGCCATTGAACCGATGATGGGTTACGCCAGGGAAAACTTACTGGAACAAGGGGTTTCCCTGCTGATATCTTTACTACATCCCGATGAGGCAGAAAATCTGATGGCAAGCAACCAGGAAGCAATACAGCAATCCAATGCAAAGCAGGCCAATGATCCCGAAACGGTGGTAGATTTTGAATACAGGCTGCGTCACCACAACGGGGAATGGCGGTGGCTGCATACCAGCGGTACTGTTTTCGACAGAGATGCCAGTGGGAAAGTGCTGCATGTGCTCAATATATCTATTGATATCACCGGCCAGAAAATAACAGAGGAACAATTAAAGAAAAGCGAAACCAGACTGATGTTGCTCAATGAGGAACTGGAGAAAAGGGTAACTGAACGCACCCAAGACCTTGCCATCAGCCAGGAACGCTATGAAATTGCCTCCTATGTAACACACAATGCCATCTGGGACTGGAATTTGATCACCGGTGAGCTCACCTATAGCAAAGGCTATTCGGTAATTTTCGGATATGAACCAAATGAAACACTCCATACTATTGAAGAATGGACCCGCCGGATTCATCCGGAAGATAAGGACCAGATTATTGACCATATACAAAGAGTGATAAACAGAGGTGAGCAAGTATGGTCGGATGAATACCGCCACCAGAGAAAAGATGGTTCGTACGCATATGTATTCGACAGGGGTTTTGTACAGCAGGATACACAAGGAAAACCATTCCGGATGGTGGGAGCAATGGCCGATATTACTGAGCGCAAGCTGGCAGAAGAAGCCATTCTTACCAGTGAAGCCAAGTTCCGGCGGATCTTCGAATCGGATATGCTGGGAATATTTTTATGGGATGTAAATGGGCATATATCAGAGGCCAACGATAAGTTTCTCCAGATGATTGGCTATACCAGAGAAGATATAGCCTCCGGGAAAATTAACTGGCAACAACTTACTCCGGCAAAATACGCTTCCTTAGACCAACTGACACTTCAGCAGCTTTTAGCCACTGGCACCAGCGCCGCCCTCGAAAAAGAATACATTCGCAAAGATGGAAGTCTGGTACCCATTATTATTGGAGGAGTATTGCTGCAGGATGATGTTCAACAGGGTGTTGCCTACGTACTCGACATAACCGAACAGAAAAAAGCACAGCAAAACCTGACTTTAAGTGAAGAGCGATTCAGGCTGGTGACCCGTGCCACCAATGATGCCGTACGCGACTGGAATTTACAGACAGATGTGATCTGGTGGAATGAAGGATTTAAGAATATGTTCGGCTACCAGCCCGACGAAATAGAAGTAGGGCCAGAATCCTGGTACAGCCGCATTCATCCGGATGATCTGGAAGGGGTATTGCAAAAAATTCATCAGGTCATAGAAAGTAAAGGCGAGCAATGGTCAGATGAATACCGCTTCCGCCGGGCAGATGGCACCTATGCCTATATTCTGGACAGGACGTATATTTTGCATAACGAGCAGGGAAAAGCTATCCGGATGCTGGGCTCTATGGTGGATGTAACGGATATGAAGGAAATTCAGGAAGCGCTGGAACAACAAGCCATCGAACTCAAACAGTCTAATGCCGATCTCGAACAGTTTGCCTTTATTTCCTCCCATGATTTGCAGGAACCATTGAATACGGCTGCCAGTTTTGCCAAGTTGCTTGAAAAGAAATACAAACCTGTACTGGATGCAGATGGACAAGAATTCATCGAATTTATTGTTACTTCTACCGACCGGATGAAAATGCTTATCCGTTCGCTGCTCAATTATTCCAAAATTAATACAGTAGCTAAAACCTTTGAACTTACTCCTCTTTCAGATCTGGCCGGAGTAGCTATTTACAATTTACAGGCACGCATTCTGCAAACTCATGCACAGGTTATAATAGACGATTTACCAGCAGTACCAGTAGTTGCATCGCAAATTGTACAGTTATTCCAGAACCTGGTCAGCAATGCCATCAAATTCAAAAGTACACTTCCGCCGGAAATCCATATTTCAGCCACCGAACAAGGCGAGCATATACTGATCAGCGTACAAGACAATGGCATAGGGATGGATATGAAATATGCCGGCAAGATTTTTCAGGTTTTTCAGCGGCTGCATAGCCGGGATGAATATGAAGGGGCTGGTATTGAGCCTTGCTACCTGCAAACGTATTGTAGAACGCCATCACGGTACGATCTGGGTAGAATCAACACCTGGCAAAGGATCTACCTTTTTCTTCACCCTCCGGAAGTAACCTGATCAGTGGTCATTAGGTATGAGGAATTTTGTAACTGAATATAGCCTTTTACTACCTCTCTAAATAACGAATGACCATTGACTAACTTTTTACTACCCATTCCTTAAATTCCTTTGCCTTTTTCTGACTGACAATGATGGGTTCTTTATGAGCAGGTGTGAAAAATACCTCCAGCTTGCCATTTTCAATACTGACATAGGATTCACAGGCTTTTATATTTACAATATATTGGCGGTTTACGCGGTAAAAAATATCCTCTGGCAGGCATGCTGTCAGTTCATCCAGTATCTGGGTAATCAGAAACGTTTCATCCTGGAAAGTTTTCAGGTAAGTATGAGGAGATTGAATATAAAAATACGCTATTTCCTCTACCGCAACAGGCACATTTTTAAAACCTTTGGTAACAATCAGTACTTGCAGCTTTGGCTCACTCGCTTTTTCAATAGAGGTAGGTACTGGTAAAGAAATGGATGAAGCAATCTGGTGTTTTAACGTATTTTCCAGCTTCTGACTGGTTTGCTGATACTGGTTATAAAAATAATACCCTACATAATACCCATTGATTGTAATGACACACAAAATACTTACCGGATATTCGTACAACAGCCACTGTGTCTGGAAGATATCATACTGGATAATATACTTGAATTGCAGATAGATCAGGAAAAATATAAGCAGCGAGGGCAGTATTACCCCGCCTATTAATTGCAGAAAACTTCTTGAGGTGCTGTGCTCCACCCAGTCATAGGCTCTGTCAAGCCAGTTGGTAACCCGGCTTACTACTTCCCAGGTAAGCAATGCCACCACTGTACCCGAAAGCACTTCCACATAATAAAAAGGCTGCAACAGCATTTCCAGAATAGATTCATTGCTGCCAATAGCCCTGATAAAATGTGCCATCAGCAATGAACCAATGACTTTCACCCAGGTATCTTTGTAGTGGTTTTCAAATAAATAAGTTGCCATTTCTCAATACGCATGCAAAAGGTTCATGCCAGTTATGGATGCCATTTTATATTCAAGGGTTGCAGCCGTGTGCTTTTGAACCTTAATTTACTTTATTTTAAGATGTAGAGAAGAGGAAAAGGCTATAATTCCGGGAAGTCGCTGCTAAAAAACAGTATTCTCACCGGCTGCCCAGATACTGCAGCGCTTTAATGCCGGGCATAAAGAAATACCCTCCCCCTCTTGCCCAGACAAAGCGGGGAATATTTTCTATTTTTCTGCGTACCGGATAAGCCTGCATTGTGAAAGAGCTTACTGCACCGTTTTCCATCATTTCCGGAAAGCCGACAATCGGATCAGGATCTTCGTAAAGTTCGGCTAATTTGGGATTATTGATCCAGGTCTGGTGAATGAGTTCGAACTGGCGGCCGATGTTAGAGTTGAAACACATAAAGAATATTCCTCTATCCTCTCCGGAATCTTCGGTTTTTAATATATCCTGCGGAAGCATACTTTTTGCCAGTGGCGGACCATACGGCCTTCCCCGGCGGATCACCCGGAAACGCTTCATGAACACCTGGGATTTTTTAATGTCTTTTTCCGGATTCCCGGTGCTATCCCGGAGAAAGTTATCCCTCGGGTTTACCCGGCGAATATGAGCCCCTACCGGACAGCTAAAACCATCAAAATCTTTCTGTGCATAGCCAAAATCATTACAATCCTCGAATTCTGAGAGTGGTTCTACCGGACATTTGGTGAGTGGAGCGCCATTTGGCCACCTGCCCATCATTTTAGAAGCTACGTATTCCAGGGGGTTTTTAATGGATGAAGGTGCCTGGTCTGTGTGGGCTTGCATAAATTGCCAGAACGCTTGTACCTGCTGGTGCAGCTGCCTGAATACCATCATACTGCCGTTTCTCCCCAGATCTTTCATCTGCGGGAAGTTTTTATCTGGCGGCAACAGGTTTTGCGGATCATTTTCCGGGGAAATATTGGGGCTGTAGGTATATTTTTCGTATTCATTCTTATAGCCGAATAGAAACTCACCCGGGTTGATATGATTGGCCTCATGCGAAGATTCATCCCGGCCTGCAAATTTGATCTCCGGCTGGCTGATTCCATCACGAAACCCAAAATGTTCTTTTCCATCTGGCAGAAAATGGGCTTCCATTACATGAACAGACTGTATTCCTGCTTGTTCCCAGAGTATTTTTTCTGAGAAATACAGCTCTACCATTGTGGCATTATCCAGGGCGTATACTAGCAACATGGCATGAATTTCTATAGTATCATTGGGGCCACCCCATATCCATCTGGCCGGCTCACCCTCATTACAATCGCCCAGTATTCGCTGCCGGTGTTCAGTAACCATTCCTTCGGTGAATTCCCTGGGAAAAGTAGCCAGTTCTTCCGCACTCAAGCCCAGTTTTGCCAGTCCGGGGCAGGTAAAGGCTATATGAATAGCGGTAGACTGATCACGGCTGGACGTACCGGCAGAAAGAATCCGGGTTGATAAATCAGCGATCCATTTTCTGGCTGGTGCAGGTTCTGTAAAATGAAGCAGAATATAACTGGCCCACTCCAGTCTGGCATATCCTTTAAAAATGATGCCTTGTACATCATCTTTTTCTACCATTTCTTCCATATCCGTATGGTTGCTCGTTGTTAGGTCTTGGTTGTTAGCTATTCTTTATATTTCAGTACTAGGCTATCATGCAATTTTTATTTATTATCTATGCGAAAACACGCTTGGTATGCAATACTTACTACTTCATACTGTTATTACAAGCGTTTTAGCCATTCCTCACAGCTTTCTTTAGATTCTCCGTTCAGTCCTTTGCGGATGTGGGAATTATTGAGTTGGTTTTTTGCCGTTGAATAGGGATAGGCACTATAAAATACCTGGCTGGGATACTGGTTTTTGCGCACGACTATTTTGAAAGCCTGTTCATCAAAAGCACCACCCCAAAACAAATTCCGGACTGGCGGATAGCCCACCGTAGTTCCAAACGTGAGATTCATCGCAGCAGCCGAGCGGTCGATGAACTGGCTCAGATAAATTTCCCAGGCACCGTCGTAATTACTTAGAAACATTACGTTTTTTCCCTGGTTAAAAATACACCACCTGGCAAAATGAATGGTTTCGATACCGCTTAGTTTTCCTTTATTGGAACGGTACGTACCATTGGTGGCAAATAGCCATAAGCCTATTTTGAGGGTAGTAAGCCGGTACCAGTAGGGCTTTTTGATAGTGCCATATATGGTAAGCTGGTTCATCGGAATATGATCTTCCTTTTCCACCAGCTTTCTAATTGCTTTGGGCTGAATCTTTTCCCGTTCTTTGCGCTCATCTCGTTTTTCAAATATCCGGGAAAGCACAAATACCCAGAAGGGAATAAACAGAAAAACCAGCACCGGAGATAACAGCAATAATGATAGCAGACGGAATACCAGTTTTCCATAATACTGAATCTTCCATTCCAGCTTGGGAGAAGCCCGTTTCTGAAGCGCCCAGCGCAGATCAGGCTGTTGAGCAATGTAGTTTTTTATAAGGTTACGGATTTCTTCTGGGTTCAGTTGATCGAGTTTACCTTGCTGGGTTTTTAGAATGGTTTGGATAGCTTGCCGCAATTTTTCTTCACCTAATAATTGTTCCACTGTACCTCCCCTGACACAGGACCACAGCAATTGATTTTTCTGGCTATGTGATAAAAAATAGTTCACTACAGTTTCTGGAGACCGGCTTCCATTGGGCGGATATCCTTTGCAAAAACCATATATCTGATCAATGCCCGGGCCGGAAGTTTGGAGCAGTTCCAGCAGGTGTTCATGGGGATTTCCGTCAAAATCGGTGGCGAATGCCAGGCTGTTTCCAAAAGCATTTCCGGCTGCATCGGCGGCTCCTTCAATAATAAACCATCGGGCAAAATGCAGCGTTTTCATAGCCTGAAACCGGATAGTTTCCTGCTTGTTAATGTTATTGCCAATTCCACTCAGTAACTCATACAACTGATGGATATCTCGGGCCGGATCAATGGGTGTAATGATAGTAAGGCCATTCTGGAAAATATAAGTTTGGTTGTTCCGCATGATTACCTCTGGCCTGGCAGTAGTCTGGTATAATGGTTCGGTAGGCATGGGTGGGTGGTTTGAAGATTATCGGTTGACAGACATTAGAAACAAGTTTCAATTCTGGCGCAAACACTCATAAATATCGTCATTTAATTAACTCATTCCCAACAGCTTCAAAAATTACCCAGCAAATTATATTGCATACAGTATTTCACAAGCCCTACTGTATTTTTTACTCCCAGTTTCAGCAGGATATGTTTGCGGTGGGTATCTACGGTATTGATGCTGATAAAGAGTTTGTCGGCGATTTCCTGGTTGGAATGTTCCTGGGCCACTAATTTTAAAATTTCAATTTCCCGTTTGGTCAGTACGCTTTCCGGAGAAGCCAGATTCAGATCAAAAGCCGGAGAAGCCGCCTGCACCGGATTATTAATGTCGGTGAATAATTCCTTGCTGATATAAATTTCCCCATTAGCTGCTTTTTCGATCGCTTCCAGAAAAATCGCTTTTCCCTCACTTTTATATAAATATCCATTGATACCATGTTTGATCAGTTTGGCATAGAACCTGGTGCCGTGATACATCGTCAGGATGATGATTTTGGTATGCGGATATTTCGCCCGGATGGTTTTCACCAGCCCCACAATATCTGTATTGGGCATATTGATGTCCAGCAGAACAATGTCAATGCTTTTTTGCGCAAGTACCTGCAATACCTCGTTTCCGTTCAGTGCCTGTCCGGCTACTTCCAGGCCGGTTTCCGATTTGAGCAGCATTGTCAGACCATCAATAAACAGCTGGTGGTCATCGGCTATCAGTAATTTGATCATCAGTTAATAAGTTAACGAGTTTGAAAGTTAGTGGCAGATCGATAATAAAACTGGTTCCAAAATCTTCGGAAGATTCTACACGCAAAGTGCCTCTCATAAAATTGATCCGGTTAGTAATATTGGTCAGGCCTTTGCCTTTACTTCTGGACTTTATTTTCTTTTGAAAATCGAAGCCTTTGCCATCGTCTTCGGCCATAATCACCAGGCGGTCCTGCTGAATAAGAAACTGGATTTCCAGATTTATGGCCTGGGCATGTTTAATAGTATTATTGATCAGTTCCTGTACAATGCGGAACACCTCCAGTTCAAAGTCTTTCTTCAATTTCCGTTTGAAATTATAATGCCTGAAAGTAATATGAAGTTTGCCGGCATCATTCACCTTTTTACACAAATCTTCCACGGCTACCAGCAATCCAAACTGGAACAAGAGGTCTGGCATGAGGTTATTGGAAATCGACTTCAGCTCTTTAAAGGAATCTTCCAGCAGCAGAAAAGAATTGTGTAAAAACTGAACCTGTTCTTCCGGGCCGGATAATTGTTCTTTGAGCGAAGTCAGGTTGAGTTTTAGCGTAGACAGCATATAGCCTAATCCATCATGCAGTTCTTCGGCAATACGCCGCCTTTCGTTTTCCTGGGTCTTGAGAATAGCTTTGGACTGAACACTCTGCTGTAGATTAATTTTTTTGAGCAGCTTTTCCCGCTCCATAAAGGCATTCACCTTCTTTTGTTCATTGAGCGCATTCTGAATGGAAACAGCAATCTGGCCGGAAAGAAGTTTGAGCAGTTCAATGCGGTCAAGGGTAAAGGCATGCGAGATCAGCCTGTTTTCAAAATATAACAAGCCAATAACTTTTCCCTGGTGAATAATAGGCGCACACAATACCGACCTGGACTGATTTTCTGCCAGAACTGTATCAGAAGAAAAAACCGGATGCTGAGAAGCATTATCGAGCACCACATTTTCCTGGGTTACAAACACATAATTGATAATGGCTTCAGATACCAGGCGGTTATTTTTAACAGGCAATGAAGGCAGTACTACTTCCTCTTCAGAATCAATAGAGCAGGCAGCTTCTATAACAAATGCTTCGTCCTTGATTAAAATCAGGTAACCTTGCTGTGCCCCGGCATTTTCTACCGCAATTTTTACCAGCTTTTTCAGCAGTTTCTCGAGCTGAATTTCACTGGAAATAGCGGTAGCTGCTTTCATAATGCTGTGTAAATCCAATCCTTGTAGGCTTCTCTCCACAGAAAAATCTCCGGAATCCTGCTGTGGAGATGTTCCGGGCAAAGCAATGGCAGTTTGTACAGGTGTTCCGGACAGAAAATTATATTTTTTCTCCAGAACATGTACTTTATTAAAAGCTCCCCATTGCCGGTAATACGTATGTGATTCAGTTAAATAGTGTCTGGCCAGGGTTTCCCGGTGTTGGGACAGGTAGAATTTACCGGCAAGTTCACAACTCAAGGCATGGTCGTTGAGATAGTCGTTTTTTCTGGCTTCCTCAATCGCATGGTCATAGAGCATGGCGGCTTTGTGTATATTGCCTTTCAACCGGCATAGTTCTGCTTCCATCAGGTACAGCTTATGCTGATAATTAACAGGAGATTTCCCGGAAAATTTACGGAAGATTGCCAGGTTGGCTTCGCATTGGTTCAATAGTTTTCTGCGGGATACATTTTTCTGGCCAGAGAGCAGGCTGGCCGCAATCAAGGTATCATAAAAATAAAAAATCATAAATTCAGAGCTGCCAGCCACACTTTCAATCCGGTTTCTGAACTCCTGCGCTTGCTGGCTGGCTTCTTCCTCTTTCTCAAACAAATAGCTAAGAATGAGTTTGTATAGATATAATGCACATAAAGTAGTTTCAGCGGCTCTTTCTTTATAGATAGGTACCATGGTTTCCTCGTCATGAACACTGCCGGTAAGAACAGTGGGATTTTCTACTACCTGGTACAAATTTAATACGGCCTGGGTTGGAATCCGGTGCAGGTTAAGGCCGCTTTCATGCTCCAGCCGGAGCAGTCGTTCATGAACCTTCAGGTGTTCTTCTGCAATGTCTTTTAAATTGCGGCCACAGAAAAAAGCGGAATAACAATGTACAAAAATAGAATAGGCTGCAAATTCGATATTTCCATTTTCCAGGCCATACCAGTAATTGTGATGCAGGGGGGCTAACGTATGATGTAGGGGTTCTTTCCAGTGAGAAATAAATGAATGCACCATCATCCGACTCTGGCATTTTAGAGAACTTCCTTCAAACCTTTCGGAAAGCTGCATGGCGATTTTACCCAGCTTATATCCGGTTTCAATGTCGCCTACCCCACCGATCATAATCAGTCCAAAACTATTACAAACCACCCCGGAATAAGGCGTATTTCCATACCTGATCATCAGGGAAAATGCCTTGCACACAAACAGTGGAAACAGCGCTGGCATAGCAAAATACACGGCTGACCCCACACTGGCCAGTACCCGGATGGCGGCTTCAATGTAGGGGTTTTTAATGGGTGGCAGCGTATTCAGGGTTTCAATAGGCTGGTGAAGGAGCCTGAGTTTTATCGAAACAAGGGCTGTTAATACATGCAGTTTATTAGGCTTAGCCGGAAAGCGTATACCCAGTAATTCCAGTATCTGTAAAGAGGCTTGTACGGCATATACCAGCTGGTTGCGGGCGATATACGATTTGATGGTAATTTCATAGATCCTCACTTTATCGAGCACACGATTGGCTTCTCTCACTACCGTTTCTACCCATTCTTCCATCATGTAGGGATTTCCGCTCAAAAAGCTGCTCTCAGCCCCTTCTATATGCAACTGCAAAGCCAGTTCGTAATGGGTTTTCCAGGCATCCTCACCTAACAGTTGAATACCGGCATGCAGGTATTCAAAGGAGAGTGTATAAGCGGCAGAAGATTTCACTTTCAAACCTGCCCGTAAGTTTAAAGCGGCCAGCTGGTATTTTTCTTCCGTAGAAACAATCAGTTCACGGCCGGCATTGAGCTGGTTCACCGTTTCAAGCAGATACGTTGGATGGTCTTCCTGTTCAAAATGGTGTAACAGCGCCTGGCCAATAATGGCATGTTCTTGTTTTTTAGCAGCATCGGGAATTAAAGAATAGGCTGCTTGCTGTATCCGGTCGTGGGTAAACCGGTAATGATCGCCTGCCGGCAAAATCAGATCCTCTTCCAGCGCCGGAAGCAAGGCATGAATAATTTCCTGCCTGTTTTGTTTGCGTACAATCATCAGCAGTGATACATCAAACTCAAATCCCAGGCAAGCCGCTAATTTCAACAGGTGCTGAGTAATTCCTGGAAGTTTTTGAATTCTTCCGGCAAGTAATTCTACTATGTTTTCTGAAAAGCGAAGCTGCTGGATTCTGGCCGCATTCCATATCCACCCGAAGGAATTAAAGTCAAAATGAAGTATATGTTCTGCATGCAGGCATTTGAGAAAGGCGTGAATAAAGAAGGGATTTCCCTGTGATTTATCATACATCAGACTAGTAAAAGCCTGTACATCTTGTATATTGCCTTGCAGGGTTTCGTGAATAAGGGCTTCCACATGTGTATATTGCAGCGGCATGAGCACCATTTTCTGAATGCGGAAGCCTTCTTTTTGCATGTTTTCTATCGTGGCAGAAAATACACTATCACTGGTATATTCCTTGTTGCGCAGTGCTCCAATAAATAACACGTAACGGAGATCTTTATCGGCAGCGATTATTTTTAATAAACCCGAAGAAGCGGCATCTGCCCAGTGCAGATCATCAAAAAAAATAACCAGGGGATGCTCCTGCCGGGCAATACATTTAATAAATTTAATAAATACAAAATGCAGCCGGTTCTGGGTTTCAGTGGATTCAAGTTCGGCTACCTCCGGTTGCGGACCGATCAGTAGTTCCAGGTGCGGAATAATATCTGTCAAAATACGTCCGTTGGTGCCTACGGCCTCCAGGATTTTTTCCCTCCATTGGGTGATCCCTTCTGCATTCTGGGTAAGAATCTGGTCAGTAAACACTTTGAATGCCTGAATAAAGGCAGAATAGGGAACATTCCGTTGAAACTGGTTGAATTTGCCCTCTACAAAATTTCCTCCTATCTGGTATACTGGCTCTTTGATTAATTGTACCAGGGCAGATTTTCCAATGCCGGAATAGCCCTCAATCAGTACGATCTCTAACGCACCAGCCTGCACCCGGCTGAAGGCTTGCTGAAGTTGCGCCATTTCCTTTTCCCTGCCATACAGTTTTCTGGGCGGTTGCAGCCTGCCTGAGAAATCATATTGTCCTAGCATAGGCAATTCCATACGTTTGATGGTATTCCATTGACTGAGGCAGGCCTGCAGGTCTTTTTTCAGGCCAAACGGAGACTGGTAGCGGTCTTCTGCATTTTTTGACAACAATTTCAATATAATAGCAGACAGCGTTCCGGGAATATGCGGATTACTCAGGTGCGGAGGAACAGTGCTTTTGGCAATGTGCAGATGTACCAGGGTTAAGACTTCTTTGGCATCAAAAGGAACTTCGCCCAGCACCATTTCATAGAGAATAATACCCAGGGAATACAGGTCGCTGCGGATGTCAATTTCACCTTTGATCCGGCCGGTTTGTTCCGGGGCAATATAGGCAAGTGAGCCTTTCAAAAATTCAGGCTGTTCGATTACTCCTTTCTGGGAAGATACCCTGGAAGCAATAGACAGGTCAATCAGGTATACATCGAGTGTATGCGGATTAATGAGCAGGTGTGCCGGACAAAGTCCCTGGTGAACAATGCCTTTCTGGTAAAAATGTTCGAGAATTTCAGTAATGGCAATCGCTATCTGGAGTGTCTGGGCAAGGGTAACTTTGTGCTCTTTCAGGTATTTTTCAAGCGAAATGCCTTCAATGTCTTCAATAACAGCTACCTGGAGGCTTTGGTAGGTTTCCAGGGTGAGGAAACGGGCAATGCCTTTGCATGAAAAACTGCTGGCAATTTCATATTCATGGGCGATACGGGCAGCCTGCTCACTTTTTTCACTGGCATTTTCAACAATTTTGAGTAATACCTTTTGGTGGTCTTTGCAGCGCTCTGCCCGGTAGATAAAGGTATGGTCATGGAGGCTAATCCGTTCCAGAAAATTGTATTCAGACAGCAGGACCATGGTTCAAAGCGGTTTATTATACTATTCATCTGGCAACCAGAAAAGCAATTCTGTATTAACTGAAAAACTTTATCTTCCGGAAGCGTATCTCTTTGACCTGATGGGTATAACGCAGAGATTTATAGTAAATGTGGGAATTTTTAACTGTAAATGAAATACCCGGAAACTGGTATTTTTCCTCGAAAATTCTGCTAACAATAGAGTTGGGTGCAGAAAGAGGATGGTTTTTAACCTCTATTTTACTAATTTTCTCATCCGTCTGGATTGCCAGGTTTGTATGGTATCATTGGTTTTCTCAGCAATGATTGCTGCCGCATGTTTGGTGCGCTCCACTAGTGCTAAACCATGTTGCGGACCCAGTACACTAACGGCTGTTGAATATAAATCTGCGGTAATGCCATCTCTGGCAAGGATAGTCACCATAATCTGGTTGGTAAGCCCTAATCCTGTTCTGGGATCGAGAATATGTGAATAGCGTTTGCCATCGAGTTCAATATGCTGGTACAGATCACCAGAAGTAGCAACCGCAGTCTGTTGTAGTTCTACTGATATATTTCCCGCTGAGGAAGATAGTTCTACCTGCCATCCTTTTTTACCGGGAGGCGCTTTGCTGACCAGAATGTTACCTCCTCCATCTACCAAAGCTGATTGAATACCCTGCTGCTGCAATATTTTCATGGCTTCATCCACTGCATATCCTTTCCCTACGCCACCAGCATCCAGGCGCATTCCTGGTCTGGTTATCTCCACCATCTGCTCATCAGGATAAAATCTGATATACTGGTACCCTACACTTTGACTGGCCTTCTGTAAAGCTTCCTCTGAAGGAAGTTGCTGCTGCCTGCTTGCCCTGCGCCAGAGTTGCACATAAGGGCCAACTGTTATATCAAATGCACCATTGGTCTGCTGGGATAAGGCTACAGACTGTTGCAATACCTGCCACAAATCATCGCTTACTTTTATTTTCTTCCCTGTGCCAGAGCTAATTGACAAACGGCTAAGTTCGCTGTCCTCTTTGTAATCGCTCAGAATATCGTTGAGCTGATCAATCCGGTTAAAAGCAAGTTCTGCGGCTAGCGTTGCTTTGGTAGAATCAGAAGTATATAAAATGATGCGGAATAAGGTGCCCATTTGCCGGTGGGTGAATTCATAGCGCTTATGAGGAGTTTGAGTAGCCGGAAAGGAACGGCAGCCAAGCATCAGAAGCAACCCAATACTAACCGCTGTTAATTTGCTTAACACGATTAAAACTTGTTTACATGTAAAACCACAACAAAAATTTACTAATTTAAGGGGCAATTTACCGGATAAACCATATTAATTCTTTTGTATCTGCAAAAATTATAAAACCTATACTTTTACTTTCTATGAATCTGAAAAAAATATTTACTAACAAACAGGCAGGCATACGGGGAAGCATCTTGCTGATGGGTGCACTGGTCGTTGGCTCCACAGTAGCCTGGAAAAAGCCTTTCAAGGATAAATTTAATTCACAGCCTTACCGGAAAGAAGTATACCTGAATCTTCCTGAAGATGATAAGCATGATCCCAAATATGCTGTAGCAGGTTTAAAAACGGCTGAAGGTCTGGAAACTACTTTGTTTGCTGCCGAACCCACCCTGGTGAATCCGACAAATATCGATGTAGATGCCAAAGGCCGGGTATGGGTGTGCGAGGCATATAATTATCGTACCAAACTGAATCCAAAAAACCAGGTAAAACCGGAAGGCGACCGCATTCTGATTCTGGAAGATACCAATGGAGACGGACAATCAGATAACAGCAAAGTATATTACCAGGGAACGGATATTAATGCTGCGCTGGGTGTATGGGTAATGGGCAATAAAGTAATTGTATCCTGCAGCCCCAATATTTTTATTTTCACGGATACCAATGGCGACGATAAGCCAGACAATAAAGAAGTATTTTTTACCGGTATAGGCGGCGAACAGCATGATCATGCGGTGCATGCGATGGTGTTTGGTCCGGATGGAAAGCTGTATTTCAACTTTGGAAATGCCGGCGACCAGATTCAAGATGGAAAAGGGAATCCGGTAAAAGATAAAGATGGTAATGAAGTGAATGGCAAAGGCAAGCCCTACCGCCAGGGTATGGTGTTCCGCTGCAATCCCGATGGAAGCGAATTTGAAGTATTAGGCCACAATTTCCGAAATAATTATGAAGTAGCAGTAGATTCCTATGGCACCTTATGGCAATCGGATAATGATGATGATGGAAATAAAGGGGTCCGGATCAACTATGTAATGGAGTTTGGCAACTATGGCTACCACGATGAAATGACAGGTGCTGCTTGGCAAGCCAGCCGGACTAATATGGAAACTGAAATCCCTAAAAAACACTGGCATTTGAATGACCCTGGCGTAGTACCCAATCTACTTCAGACCGGCGCTGGTTCTCCTACCGGAATGATCGTGTATGAAGGCCGTTTATTACCCAAAATTTATTGGGACCAGATGATACATTCAGATGCTGGTCCGAATGTAGTACGTTCCTATCCGGTTACCAAAAATGGAGCAGGCTATGAGGCCACCATTGTAAATGTACTGGAAGGCCGTGACCAGTGGTTCCGCCCCTCGGATGTATGTGTGGCTCCGGATGGTTCATTGATTATTTCTGACTGGTATGACCCAGGTGTGGGAGGCCATCAGGCAGGCGACCAGGATCGGGGACGGATTTTTAGGGTTGCGCCTCCGCAAACGCCGTATAAAGTGCCAGCCATGGATTTAAGTACGGCTGCCGGAGCCATTGAAGCGCTAAAAAGCCCCAATCTTTCTACAAGGTATCTAGCCTGGGAAAAACTGCATGGTATGGGTAAAAAAGCTGAAAAAGAATTGCTCAAACTGTGGGCTTCTGATAATGACCGTTTCCGTGCCCGTGCGCTGTGGCTGCTTGCTAAAATTCCAGGTCGTGAGAAAAAATATATCGACATTGCTTTGAAAGACATCAATCCAGATATCCGGATTACCGGATTGCGTATTGCCCGCCAGTCTAAAATGGATGTTATGTCTTATATCAAGCAATTATCTAAAGATTTAGATCCGCAGGTACGCCGGGAAGTGTTAATTGCGCTTCGCCATAATCCTTCTCCGGAAGCCCCTGTTATCTGGACTGAACTGGCTACCAAATACGATGGAAAAGACCGCTGGTACCTGGAAGCCTTAGGCATTGCTGCCGATAAACAGTGGGACAAATTCTTTGCAACCTGGTGGCAGAAAACCGGAGAAAGCGGCTTAAAAAACCAGGCGAACCGGGATATTGTATGGCGTTCGCGTAGCAAAGAAGCCATTCCCTTGCTTGCCTCTCTGGCTTCTGACCCAACTACTTCACCAGCAGAAAGACCCCGGTATTTCCGTGCATTCGATTTCCAGGAAGATGCTTCCAAACAGGATGTGTTACTCTCTATGTTGAAAGGCAGCAGCCCATCTCAGGCACAAATCAATTTGCTTGCCCTGCGACATATCGATCCGGCGAAAGTAGAAAGTTCACCAGAAGTAAAAACAGAACTAGGCAAAGCATTAGTTACGGTGGAAGGCACACAGGAATACCTGGATCTGGTTAGCCGTTTTTCATTAAAAGAACAAAACCCTAAATTGTTGAAAATGGCTGTTGATAAATCAAACAGTGGTAACTTAGGCGTAGATGCTGCCAGGTTATTGTTACGCCAGGGCGGTGCTTCGCTTATCACGGAAACTTTTAATTCACCCGACGAAAAAACAATTACTTCCTTACTTACGGCCTTAGGAAGAATTAACAGCAAAGAATCCATGGATTTTATTGAATCTATCGTATTGGACAGCAAACGTCCTTTGGCCTTACGCAAAGAGGCTGTACAGGCGTTAGGAAGAGGATGGAGTGGTGAAGAAAGACTGCTGGGTGTAGTAAAAAGCGGGAATTTCCCAGATGAATTGAAGCCTGCCGCTGCCAGCACCCTGATGAGTGCCTACCGGAAGGATATTCGGGAAGGCGCAGCGCAGGTACTGGATATTCAGATGGCTGCTTCCAATAATAAAAAACTTCCTCCGCTCAATCAACTCATAGCGATGAAAGGAGATGTTACAACTGGAAAGACTGTGTTTACCCGGACCTGTAGTACCTGTCATCAGGTGAACGGAGAAGGAATTGATTTCGGACCTAAACTCTCGGAGATCGGCAGCAAACTTTCCAAAGAAGCCCAGTATTTTTCTATCCTGCAACCAGATGCTGGTATCAGTTTTGGCTACGAAGGATATGTACTGAAGTTGAAAGACGGAAGTTCTATTACCGGTATCATTGCCAGCCAGACCGAAGATGAAGTAGATATACGCATGCCTGGCGGAACTGGCAACCGCCTGAGCCGGAAAGATATTGTATCCATGCAGAAAATGGAAACATCCCTCATGCCATCCGGCTTACATCAAACCATGTCGGAACAGGAGCTGGTTGACCTAGTGGAATATCTTGCCTCTTTGAAAAAATCAAGCTAATTACCAAATGAAAATGGATAATTGACAATTGAAAATATGTATAATTATCCATTTTCAACTTTCAATTTTCAATTCATCTTAAACACCTATACTCTTTCATGAAACGCAGAGATTTTTTTGTTAAAACAAGCCTTGCCGCCGGAACTACAGCGTTGGCAGGTCTGGCTACTACTCCTGGATTATCTCAAAAAACCCCAAAAGGGAAAGGTGCTACGCCTGCCCAGCCTGCTGCCAAATTCAAACTTAATTATGCCCCTCATTTTGGCATGTTTGAAAACCATGCCGGAAAAGACCCCCTTGATCAGCTGAAGTTTATGGCCGATAATGGGTTTATGGCGCTGGAAGACAATGGAATGATGGGCCGCCCGGTAGAATTGCAAACAAAGATCGGAGAAACCCTGGCTAAACTCGGCATGACCATGGGCGTTTTTGTGGTAGATAAAGGTGGAAATTCTCAGAATACGCTGGCTGCCGGAAAACAAGAATATGTTGACATTTTTCTCAATGGCTGCAAACGGGCTGTGGAAGTGGCCAAACGGGTAAATGCCAAATGGATGACTGTAGTGCCCGGCGATTTTGATAGAAACATTCCTTTAGGGGTACAAACCGGCCATGTCATCGAAGCACTTCAGAGAGGGGCGGAAATATTTGAACCTCATGGCTTGGTGATGGTGCTGGAACCCCTTAGCGATACACCTAATCTTTTCCTGCGCTACTCTGACCAGACCTATATGATCTGCAAAGGCGTAAATAGTCCTTCCTGCAAAATCTTGTTCGATATTTACCATATGCAGAAAAATGAAGGCCGCCTGATATATAATATGGATCAGACCTGGAATGAGATCGCCTATATACAGATCGGTGATGAACCAGGCCGGAAAGAACCTACTACCGGGGAGATCAATTATAAGAATGTATTTGCCCATATTCATAAAAAAGGCTTTAAAGGCATACTAGGCATGGAACATGGAAATGCAGGCCAGGGCAAGGAAGGCGAATTAGCACTGATTGCTGCTTACCGGGAGTCTGATAATTTTAAAGTATAAGTTCGTGTTTAAATGTTGTTGAAATTGCCAGGTTGTTGCCTGGCAATTTTTATTTCAATCGGTTTACATTATTGTCTACAGTATATGAAAGTTGCTGTTGCTCTATTATTAAGTACATATCTGTTTAACGTGAGCCTGTATGCACAAACTCCCTCTGATGGATGCCAGTCTTATGACTATTTCAAATACTTCAATGGATTTCTGCATGCATACCACAATCCAGAAAAACAAGACGTAGCCCTTTCTCATGCCCGGAATCTGGCAAAAGTTTGTCCATACAGTTTGAGAAGTTTGTTTCATACCTTTTATGCGCAATCATTCAGTAAGGGACTAATAGGTAATCGGCCGAATGCAGTAGAACGTAAACTGCTCGAAAAACTTATGCAGGATACCAGTCAGGTGATTTTGCAGGCATTAGAACCAATCGTGCTGTGGATAAATATTCAGGAAAATGAGAATAATCCGGCTGAATTAAGCAGATTGGTTAAGGAATTTGTTAATACACAGCTTAATACCGATGAATGGTATGAAAACCGGACGGCCAGGTATTCATTGCTGATTTATCTGATCATTCAACCTAAACCCGAGTTAGCCTCCCAGGCCCATTCTTTACTGACCCAAACAATAAAAGGTTTGCAAACGCAACTGAAAGAATATGTATTACCGGGAGAGGCAGTTCATAACCAGAAAAGGGCATGGTACAGATACGTATATGCCTACAGCAACTTTCTACAGGGAGACAAATACAAAAGAAAAGGAAATATGGGTGAAGCCGAGATATATTATAGAACGGCGGCTGAATACAGTCCGGATGCCATAGACAAAACAGCCAAACCTGGTTACGAATATGATATCTCTTTTCTTGGAACTGCGGCCTATTCAGATGGTTTTAAGGAACATTATCTGGCTTTTCTGGAAACAAGTTTTAATACTGATGAGGCACTGAAAGTTCTTACTGCCCTTGCTCTGTCTGATGCTACTCATTTAACCAGATTAAAAGATTTTTATAATGGGCATTTTGCAAGCCAGGAATCATTTGACATATACTGGAAAAAGCAGTTAAAAGCCCTTCCAATAGCTCCTGTATTTACAATGAAACAACTAAATACGGTTGATTTTTCGCTTGAATCCCAGAAAGGAAAATGGGTATTGCTCGATTTCTGGGGAACCTGGTGTGAGCCCTGTATGAAAGAAATGCCACAAATGCAGGCATTTTACAGGGAAATTTCAATCAAGCATTCAGATAAAATAGCGCTGTTAACCATTGCCTGCCAGGATACGGAAACAAAAGTAAAAACCTATCTGAATAAAAACAGATAAAACTTTCCGGTAGCTATGGCTGACGAAAGTATTGAGAAAAATTTTTCTATTACCGCGTATCCATCAAAAATCTTAATTACACCGCAAGGTATGATGCTTCTGCTATCAGGAGAAAACTGGATGGAACAAGTGAAATTATTTTGTCAGTTATAATATCTAAGGGATTTCATCATTTGAGGCTGGTAAATTTGTATCCATACCATTAGGCTATAAAACAAAAAGCTGCTTGAAAGCAGCCTTTTGTAAAATTTGAGTAGTATTCAATTTATCCGGAAAATCTTCTGAAAATATTATCAATCATATGGTTTAATAATATACATATAACCTCTCATAGTTCAGAAAACTGCTTATAGTTTAGTAAATTATTACTCGCGGTTAAATCTGGAAATCAGCATTTTATCACCCTTGGTAGTTTCGCTAAAGAAATACAGATGCTCTGTTGTAGACATCATATTATTGCGTGGATAGAGATAAAATTTGCGCTTCTCATCTTCGCCCAGTGTTTTAAAATCACTTGCTTTATTTTTCTCCAGATCAATGCTACCGTACTCAATTGAGAATAAAGGACTAAAATAAGTAGTAGTGCTGCTGCGGCCATTAAAAGGATTGAAGTCTGAACTGCTGCTTTTATCAATTGCCTTTACCATATGCATCACCCAGGTAAGTTTTTTCTTATCGGGACTTTCATATACATAACTCTTGGCCGGGAACATATCAGCCGTGAGGGGAGAGTTATTAAAGAATCCTTTCTTATTCTTCTGGTCAATAGTGACTGTATAATTTTTCACCAGGTCACCCTCTTTATTAAAGTGCAGCAAAAACACATCTTTAAATAAATACTGGCTGGCTGAGGCACTTTGAGAAGCAGAATACCCCATAATTGTACCCATCAACTTATTCTGATGTCCGCCGGATTTATTCTTCTTAAAATCCTGAAGGCTCATGATCAGGCTGTTGTCGCTCAGAAAATCTACTCCCGAAACTTTAAACATTTTGCCATCGAATTTGGAAGGGCGTTTCATATCCGGAGGACAAGTAGCTTTTTCGTTCATCTCGTCTATAGAAGTTACCTTGCTCATAATAGCTCCTCCATTCTGTAGTTTCGCCATTACAAACGAATTATAGGTAAGCAGGTCAAGCTGCTCGTCAATCTTATCCTGGGTAACCCCAACTTCATTCTGACCAGAAGCCATATTAGCCACTGTTTTAAAACCTCCCAGCATACCACCAGCAGATTTAGTAGCTTCGGCCTGTTCAGTGGCATCGTTGCTGGTAGTAGCAATCAGAGCAGATGTAATAGATTTATTGAGGTATTTATCAGCTTTTCCTGTGCCAAGGCCATAAAGTAATACGGCATTGTCTTTTTCATAGGCATCCAGAATACGCCATCCGGAATAGGGAGCCTGAAATGTAAAGCGTTCTTTTATATTGCCTTCAGGAGTAATCCGCAGGTATTCAAAAGTGCGGGTATCCTTGGATTTGGCCCATTTTCCACCCAGGTCTACCGGCGCATATACCAATGCCCAGTCGCGGGGTAAGTCATCGTTGGGAATATTCTCACTTTGTTCATCGGTAAGAGGTTGTGCATACACCAGCTGAACAGAATAAGGAAATTCAATGCGTTGCATGACTTTAATATTTAACTGATTATCTGCTTTCAACAGATCAAAAACAGTTTTATTATTGTCCATAGAAGCCTGTAAGTCAGTAGCCAATACCAGAATAGTGCTGTCGCGTTCTACTTCATAGGCACCACCGGTAAATTTGTATTTGCGCCCGCTTTCTGTACGGGGTTTAAGTTTATCCAGCATATCCACATCTCTCTCATACTGGCCTGTCCACCAGTTCCACTTGGCAGTGATACGTTTGCGGCGAAAAACCAGGTCGCCGGTATAATTGGTGGAAGCAGAAACATTATTGGTCATAAAAAAATCACCTTTAAACGTGAACCATTTCCATCTTTTACGGGCAAGTTCAACGTCTTCTTCCGTCCGATCAACGCCAATCTGGTTAGCATCTTTATCAAAATGATAAATTTCTGTTTTGATTTTTCGTTTGGAAGAGGGAAGAATGTAAATCATATCAAACTGGCCATTGGACGTTTCTTGAACAGCCCCCAGGTAACCTTTGTTAGATTTACGGGAAATTTCATGATCTTTTTCCATGATGGCCACCTGTCCATGGCTAAAAAGATACAGGCAACAGGCAAAAGCAGATAAAATTACTTTTTTCATAAATAAGTATTTAGTAAAATGTTTGAAACTGGCTTCTTATCATTTACCATTGGAAAACCTTGACAAACAGCTGGATTCTGTTCACAAACGGGAATAACCAAAAGTATACGACAAATAAAATGTGTGCGGAAATGTTTAAAAGTAAGCGGGTTAACAGGATATCATCTCTTGATTTTCAGACGATTATTACTTATGTAAGCAAGTTTGCTTATTTGTTTGTATTTGATGGGAATGATGCACATAAACGGAGTGCCGTACAGCAAATAGCTAAAAAAAGATTCAATTGTCTGACAATCTGCGAAGTAAAAAATGTAATAACAAGCAGGATTTTAATAGATCTAATAATATAAATAATGCTGTTTAAAGAACTATGCTACATTCTATTATCCAAGAACTACTAACTGTGCATACAATTAATGGCCTGTAAATCCGCTATTTATAAATTTTATACACATTTTTATTGACAAGAAAAAAGGCTGCTTTGTAAAGCAGCCTTTTGATAAACCAGTATTTATAGTAAGAATTATTCGTGTTCCTGCAACAGTTCGATGTTCATGTCGAAGTCGATCATTTTGCCGATGGCCGGAATATTTCCATCTAACAACTCATTCCATTTAATATCAAAATCGAAGCGGTTGATGCTGCCTTTTACACTGAAAACAACTACCTCATTTCCCCACAGATCTTTTCGCATCCCTTCAAACAACGCTGCAATTGTTATTTCTTTAGCAATCCCTTTCATCGTGAGCATTCCTTTCAGTTCATACTCTGCTTCATTTTTCTTTGTAAATGAACTGCCTTCAAATGTGATAGTAGGCCAGGCATAACATCCGAAAAATTCATCTGTTTTCAGGTGATTATCCCGCATGGTATTACCGGTAGTAATACTTTCAGCCTGAATCGTAACTTCCACTCTGGCATTCTGAAATCCACCCTTCTCTTCCAGAGTAACGATTCCTTCATATTCAGAGAAAGTACCACGAATGGTAGCCAGCCCCAGATGTTTTACTTTAAAAGTAATATCAGAGTGATTGGCGTCAATCTTCCATTTTTTAGCAAGCAGTGTTAATTGTTCCATAACTTGATTTATTGTTTAGTAAAAGATTAATTTTTCAGGGTTTTGATTTCTTCTTCTTTCAATGCCAGCAAATCTTCTTTCTCTTTCAGTTGCACTTTAAGGGCATTCATTTTTTGCAGGGATTCCTGCATGGCTTTCTGCAGTTCCTGGAATTTCCCAATGGTTTTTTGCGCTTCGTTGTCTGTCTTTTTGCGTTTGGAAATATCCCGGATCATCATTACAAAAATGGTTTCTTCATTTACCTGTCCTTCTGTGAGGCAAAGTTCTACCGGAATAATGGAGCCATACATTTTATTTTTTCCATTATATTCTATCCAGTTGGAACGTTTGGTTTTGATATTTTCCTGCAAGTGTTGTATCAGGTTGGCTTCGGCTGGTAATTGCAGTAACTGGGCGATACTTTTGCCGGTCAGGTCCACGGCTTTGTAGCTGAACATCGTTTCAGTAGCGGCATTGCAGGCCGTTATACAAGCCTGGTCGTCCATAAAAAGAATGGCATCAGTAGCTGTTTTGAGAAACACTTCCATGCGTGCCTTCTGCCCTTCAGCTTCGCTCAACTTTTCTGTCAGTTGTGTTTCCAGTTCATTGCGGATGCCAGTGAGTTCTGCTACCATTTGCTGGCTTTCTTCATCCTTACGTTGCAGGCGTTCCTGTATCCGGCGCATTTCTTCCTGAGTAGCTTCGAGTTCCTCAATATTCTGGCGCATTTCTTCTTTCTGGGCGTGCATCTCTTCAGATTGCATCTGGAACTGGTCGAGTAGTTCCCTGGTACGCTGGTGAATTTTTACACTACCCACCGAAGAAGCAATACTTTCACATAATTTCTCCAGAAATTCTATTTCAAAAGACTCAAAAATGCGGAACGAAGCCAGTTCAATTATCCCTTCCATACTCTCATTCGATTTGAGCGGCAGAATCAGAATAGTAGTGGGATTGGCTTTACCTAAACCCGAAGTAATGTTGATATAATCATTGGGAATTTCTGTCAGATGAATAATATCCTGCTCAAGCATACATTGCCCAAGTAATCCTTCACCGATTTGTATCTGTTTTTTATGATACTTTTTACGGTCATAGGCATAGCAGGCTTTTAATTCCAGAAAACTATTTCCCTCTTCTTCTTTTATCAGGAACAAACCACCCTGGTTTGCTTTCAGGTATTTTACTAACTGGCCAATAAGCGTATCGTATAAGTCAGTAGTATCCTGGCGGCGTAAAATTTCAGCGAATAAGGCAATACCATCTGAAGCCCATTGCCGTTGTTGATTGGCTTGCTGCGATTGCTCAATTTCTGTTATATAAGTATTGAGTTTATCCTGGGTTTCCTTGAAAGCTGCCTCCTGGCCTTGCATGCTTGAAGCCATTTGCTGGCTTTGTGCCTGAAAAATCAGATTCTCCCGCTGTAGCATAAACAACCCTGTACATAACAATACTATTGCTACTCCATATGTAAAATAATTGAATCCTGCACTAAGCAGCAGGCTTTTGTCCATGCTGATTCCGAGTATATTTACTGGCTGTTGCGCCAGAAAAAGCAGGGATACCACCATTACTACCACCGGCAATAGTTTACTTTTTTCTTTATAGCTGAATAAGATCCAGGGAAAAGGCAGGGCTGCTAATTGAATGAGGGTGAATCCGGGA
Source organism: Rhodocytophaga rosea (assembly GCF_010119975.1). Lineage (GTDB taxonomy): Bacteria > Bacteroidota > Bacteroidia > Cytophagales > 172606-1 > Rhodocytophaga > Rhodocytophaga rosea. The sequence goes on along the minus strand of NZ_CP048222.1, from coordinate 6,189,429 downwards.
AGTGGCATCTGTACAGAAGTAGCTATGGAAGAATGTACTACATATATTGTCAGAGGTAAAACAACCGCACTACATAAACGCATAAGGGTACTTACGCCCAGTAAATGCAGCAATGGTAAAGAAGCATATATAACTGACACACACATTAGCAGAACACCCAGTTTGCTTGAACTGATACAAGCAAATATGCCGCAAAGCAGACAGATACTACTGATCGTCAAAGCCAAGCGGTTGGCTGAGCGAATTTTTTCCTGGGTATATCTTGATGTCGCTGTTGCTACGCCCAAGTCAAAATAAAACGATAAGGTAAAAACGTTACCCATAATTTATTGCAGGTTGAAAAAATTAGCTGGAAATCAAATATGCTTATGGCTGTAAATCTCGGAATAGCTATTAAAACAGAGAGTAGTTATTTTATGTAATATCTTACCTTTCACAGGTTATAGGTAAAAGAATTCGATTTGGGTAGATAGAAATCAGCAAACTGGAAACCTGGTTATATAAAAGCATATTCAACTGCCAATTATTTACACTTATTGTGCTCACAATCAAACAACAAAGTCTTACAGAATATAAACCAGAAGGCAAGCAACGTATTAAAATCAGGAACCGATACATAAAACCTACATCCAGGATTTTATTAGTGAGGGGAAAATAAATAGATGTGCAAGTACTTATAAAAGAATAGGATAGAATATTCTGTCTGGTACAGCCAAAATGGAGATTCAGTTAGGGAATTTGTAAGATCAACCAGGAAAATCAATACATGAGCAATTAATAGAATATGCTCAATTGCTTATATCACAGATATTAATCTCCACTGATACGCATGATATTATCTTCCGGATTGCGGTCAACCAGTTTGAAGTAAGGGTCGATGCCTGCTTTTTCAGGTTTCTGTTTTACCAGAATTTCAATGGTATTATCTCCGGCTTTTACCAGGTGTTTACCCATATATAGAGGTTTAACAGGCTGTTTACCAGTTTCTGGTGCAAATACGCCAATCTCTATCCAGTCTTGCAAGGGTTGTTCCTTCTCATAACCCAGGCTATCGGCGATAAATTTTTTGGCATTCAATTGCAGCTTTACTTTGAATTGTCCATTTCCTGCTGAAGTATAAGAGGCATTGGTGATCCGGTTTTCATACAAAGTGATTTCCTTAAATAAGTCTTTCATTAAATACTGGAGAGAATCCGGAGTGGCTTTCTGGATATAGGATAAAAATTCCAGGGAATTGGTATAAGGAGGCTGCTGAAAGGCTGTTTTTTTAATGTACGCAGCCAGTGCCTGATTAAGTACAGTTTCTCCGATATAATCTCTGAGCGCATACATCACCAGGCTGCCTTTGTTGTAATGAATATAGCCTTGATTTTCGACCCGGTATAGTGGCAATTCTTTATCTGATTCGCTGCTACGGCCTTGTAAATACCGGTCTAGTTCGTATTTGAGGAAACGTTTCATCTGGTTGCGGCCATACTCTTTTTCCATCACCATGAGTGCCGAGTATTGCGACATCGTTTCAGACATCACCGTAGATCCCTGCACATTTCCCCCTATCACCTGATGTGCCCACCATTGATGCGCTACTTCATGGGCCGTTACATAAAATGGATAGTCAATATCTTTCTCGTTTTCAGTATCTACTTTGGCAATAAACCCAATGGATTCGGAGTACGGAATGGTATTGGGAAAAGCCTGGGCAAAGGAGGCATATCTGGGAAATTCAATAATACGTACCTGCCGGTGCTGATAGGGGCTAAAGTTTTTCGTAAAATAATCCAGGGAATTCTTAACCGCTTTTACCATCCGGTCCAGGTTGTATTCATGCCCTTTCTGGTAATATATCTCAATGTTTACCTCGTTCCACTTGTCTTTGCGAACCTGGTAAGCGGCGGAAAGAAAGGAATAAAAATTGAGAATTTTTGAATCCATTTTATAATGAAAGTACCGCCTGCCATTGGCTTGCCATTCTTTTTGTAAATACCCTGGAGCAATGGCAATCTGATCGGGAGAAGTGCTTACGGTAGCCTCAAAAGTTATCCAGTCGGAATCCCTGGAAATGTAATTGTCAAGTCTGGCTGTGCTATCATTCACATCTGCCATCCGTTCTTTATCTGGCAATTTCAGTTTCTTGCGCTCTTTATTATCGGTGAGTTCAGCCTGCTGGTCATAGCCAATACTGGGAAGCAAATTGCTATTAAAAAAAGTACCATTAGCTACCAGACTATTGTTTTCATCATCGTCCCGGAAACCTTTGCTCACAATTTCCATGTCGAAACTGAATGTAAGCGAATCTTCTGGTTGTAAAGGCCGGGTTAATTTATAAATATAATAGCCCAGCTTTTTATCATCCAGAACAATACGCCCAGGCCGCTGATTGATGAGTATGGATTTAATATTAATTTTCGACTTGACGCCAGCTTCAATGCCCAGGTTTATATGAAGGGAATCAATAAAATGAATCGTTTTGTTGTACAATACATACTCTCCTCTGATAACAGCCTTTCTTTCTTCGGGGTAAATATCTGTGGCTATTTTTACATCGGTAATTCTGGGCTGAGGCAAGTGATCATATTTCTTGTATAGTTTTTCGTATTCCCCCTGCAACTCATTTAATGCATCGCGATTATAGTAATTATTGAGCAGATTGGTATTGTAATAAATATACATGCCTGTTGCTGCAAACCCAATAAATAGAATAACCAGTGTTGATTTTACCTGTTTGGTGAATTTCGGGTATAAATCTACTCCCCGTTTCCAGAGCATGTTTCCTGTTACAGCGAGCATGGCTGCAAAAAAAGCCCAGTATAACGTAAACCAGAACAAGGGTTGTACAAAATGTCCATAGCCGTTCATATCCGAATAGGTATACCCTGGCCGGGTGGCATAGCGGTATAAGTGGTGGCTGTATCCCAGTTGCGTGAGTACAATGGTATTAAAAATGAAGGCAAGCACTACAATTAAATGTCCGGCAAACTTATTATTTACCAGCACCTGTATAAAAAAGCTGAATGTAGCCAGTAGCAAATAAGAAGGGAAAGTGATCAGAAATAGCTCTTTGAAATATACATCCAGTTCGTAGTGGAAATAGCCTTTCAGGGTTTGGGTCAACACGCCCACCAGCATCACGGTAAGGCACAGAATGAAGCAAATGGCGTATAGTGCGATTAGCTTAGAAGTATAGGAAAGCCAGTTGGGTACCGGAAAGGCATCTGCAAAAGAAGCAAAGCCCAGGCTCCGTTCCCGCCAAACCAGCTCTCCGGCATAAAACACCGTAATTACAATGGCAAACAGCACAAAATCGAAATCTTTAATGGCAACGACAATGTATGTTACCGGATAGGTAGAGGTACCATACAACTGGTTGCTATACCAGGCATCCACCGCCAGAAAAATAACCCCTGCTCCCAGAATGGCAATAAAATATATATCTCGGGTGATATTCTTAATTTCCAGCCTGGTAAGGGAAAGCATTTTCCGGAAATTGGAGCCAAAAGAGAAAATCCGTTGGACTCTGGGCAATTCATAAGAATGTATGGTGCTTTCTATTTTTTCGGCAGCCATTGCTTTTCGGGAAGATTTTTTAGCAGCAGCGCCAGTGAGCAGATTAAAGTTAAACCGGTAAAAAGTAAATCCTAATAAAAGAAGGCTCACCCCAATCCAGATCAAACGGTTGAGTAGAATTAACGGGTCAAAAGGAATAAAGGCACTGTTCTTTTCAAAAATAGTCCAGTATCTGGTAAAATAATTACTGGCGGCATACCCGAAAGGATCTAATAAACTACCTAGCCGTTGGTTTTCCAGTTCAGTGAGTGAATCCAGGGTAAGGATATATGCCACCAAGAAAATAACACTGCCCAGGTAGGAAGCCATCATGGTGCGGGTGAGCGCTACCAGGGAAAAAAATATTGCTCCGGTAAAAAGCAGATTTGGTAACATAAACAGCATGAATGGTTGCCAGTAGGCTCTGAACTGGAAGGGAGCTATTTCTTCAGGGTCTTGAGTGGGCCAGATGCTGCCTATAAAAATGCCCAGAATGACGCTGAAAAAGATACATAGCAATACCACAAACGAACCGGCAAACCGCCCGGCCAGGTAGGTAGTTTTATGAATAGGTAAGGTATAATAAAAGGTATGCATCTGGTGTTCAATATCGCGGTACACCGGCACACTCATCACGGCAGAAGAAACAATTGTTCCGAATATGCTCAGGATGATAACAATATTATTGATATTATAAGGCGTATTCTTAAGTATTTTACCGGAAGCACCACCAATCTGTACAAAGTCGCTGATCAGGGCAACAAATGGAAGCAGAAAAAAAATGAGAAAGTAAATATAGGTAGCCGGTCTTTTGAGCCGGTATTTCAATTCAAATAGAAAAATCTCCCTGAACATGATTGTGATAACAGATTAGAATACCGGAAGATTTGTAGATCGGCTTCGCTGAACTGCCATTTGAAAGATGAACCGCTTTACAATAAGGAAGTGAGTAGGGTCAAAATGTTTCAATATGAAATACAGTTTAGTAAGTTTAATCTGCAAATATTATAGTAACCATAGCATAAAACAAAACTCTCTATCAGATAGTTACAGTTATAATAAACCGCCATTGGCTATAAAGTAATAACGCTGGTTTTATCAGAAATAACTGTAAAATATACATCCTCCAGATCTGCTTCTACTGGTATAAAGCTGGCATCTGGCTGTTCATCTAGATATACATGTATAACTGATTTACCGGCAAAAAGCGTAGTTGAAATTACTTTCTGTTCCTGTATATAGTGCTGCAATTCTTCTTTTTCTACTGTTTTTTTCCATATTTTCCCCTGCATGGCATCTATAATCTGAGTCGGATGACCGGTAATGAGTACCTCCCCTTTACAGATAATGGCCATGTTATTGCACAGATGGCTTACATCTTCTACAATGTGGGTGGAAAGGATCACAATTGTATTTTCTCCAATTTCACTGAGCAGGTTATGAAAACGGTTTCGTTCTGTTGGGTCAAGGCCGGCGGTTGGTTCGTCTACAATGATAAGTTTAGGATTGCCAATGAGCGCTTGTGCGATGCCAAAACGCTGTTTCATGCCACCCGAGAAGGTACCCAGGTTCTTTTTCCGGACATCATACAGGTTTACTTTGTGCAGCAAGGCTTTTACAGTTTCCTCTCTTTCCCGATGGCTGGTAATTCCTTTCAGATAAGCAATATGCGTGAGCAATGTTTCTGCACTTACTTTCGGATATAAGCCAAATTCCTGCGGCAAATACCCCAGAATCTTCCGTACGCCTTCCTTATCTTCCAGCACATTCATCTCATCCAGAAACACACTGCCGCTATCTGCCTCCTGCAAGGTAGCCAGTGTACGCATCAGCGATGATTTTCCGGCTCCATTCGGTCCTAAAAGCCCAAACATGCCGTTGGGGATAGTAAGATTCACTTCCTTCAGGGCATGAACGCCGTTGGGATAGGTTTTGGACAGATTATTTATTACCAGTTGCATGTAAAGAATTAGTTAAGGGTGATAAAAAACAAGGATTAGCCTGTTGAAGACTAATCCTTGCTTGATTTAACTAATTTATGGTTTCAGCCAGGCCTGCTGTAAGGCAGCTTGTTCTGGCGTAGGAGTTTCTAAAGGTTGTAACACATGCCGCTGCTCTTTTTCTGTTTCCACTACTTTTGCAGCCAGCTTCTTTTCAACTTCTTTTCCTTTTTCATCTTTCCGGGCTACCACAATTTCCAGGTTATCCCCTTCTTTAGCTGTTGTAATGTACTGGGTGATAATTTCCTGAATATTTTCAGTCGTGAGTTTGGTGCCATTAAAAGATATAAATTCATCGCCTTCCTGGAAACCTATGGTTTTACCGAAGTCATTCATCTGGGCTACACTTGAAACTACTAGGCGGGAAGATTCAGGATTAAAGTTAATGCCAATATTGCCCAGCGTAACACCTTTTACTTTCTCACTGGCTTTATAAGAAATACCTACTTTGCCCAGCATTTCTTCCAGAGGCAAGGATTCATTTCCTTCCACATAGCGTGAGAAGAACGTGCGGATTTCAGGATAGGTCAGTTTGGCAATCTGGTCGAAAAGTTCTTCGTCTTTGAAAGCCTTTTCTTTTCCATAGGTTTTGGCCAGGTCTTTCATCAGGTTCTGCATGCCATATTTGCCACCAGACAATTCCCGCAATTTAATATCAAGGCACACTCCAATTAAGGCTCCTTTGGCGTATACATTCTGATACTGGTCTTTGTGCAGTTCCAGGGCATTTTTACTCATCACCGTAAATGGCAAGGTATCATTAAACTGTTCTGCCTGGAATAATTTATCTACAATCATATCTGCATACTGAGCCAGATCGATTAACCCATGTTTCACCTGCATGTGTCCGGCAAAATACTCAGTTACGCCTTCATACAGCCACAAATGCTTGGACATTTGAGGTGTATTAAAATCGAAATTATGTATTTCCTCAGAATGTATACTTAGCGGGGTTACAATATGGAAAAACTCATGAGCAGCTACATCCCGTACGGTCTGTGCCAGCCTGTCGGAACTTGCTTCTGGCAAGGTATACATGGATGAATAGGAGTGTTCCAGGGCACCCATAGAACCAGATTTAGTAGGCTTGTCGAACAGATAGATAAGAAAGGCATATTTTTTAATAGGTAATTCACCGCCTAAATATTCTTTCTGTGCTTCTAGTACTTCGTTGATATTAGTAGCGATTTCCTTAGAGGAAGCCATTTTGTTGGGAGAATACACAGAAACCAGAATGTCCGCACCGCCTACTTTCAGGATGGTAGTGTCTGGTTTGTTGTACATCATGGGTGCATCCACCAGGTCATTATAGGAGTTAATCACATAAGTATCCTGATCTTTGCTAGTTTTGGTGGTAGTGAGCGAAGTAGAGCCATAAAATCCCTGAGGTTTGGTAATACTTACCTGATAATTAGCCCGTTTCAGGTCATCGAAATAGCCAAAAAAACCGTGGGTATTGATTACAAAATTAGTATTCTCTTCGATATTGGTTCCGCCTGGTTCAAACACAAAATCTTTTTCCTGGTCTGTATCCCAGGTATCTTCTACCGTATAGCTAATCCGGCTGAGTTTGTTGGCATCTTTGATTTTCCAGCTGTTTTCATCTAATTTCTCTACCGGCAGTACTTTGCCTTTTTTATCTCTGGCCGTAAAATCACTTACAAAACGCCCGAAATTATAATTGGCATAGGTACCAGGTACGATCTTAGGCATATAATACACTACTTCTTTTTTATTCATTTCCGGTGCCACCAGTTCAACGGTAATTTTATCATTTTTTACCCTGGTTAAATCAACAGAAAACTGGTAAAGATTTTTTACTGGCTTTCCATTATCGGCCATTGCTACTGAAAAGGCGAACACACACGCCCATACACACATTGCTAATTTTTTCATGAATAGGAATTAATTATTAAAGTTTACAAGTCCGTCTGAATCTGCTGATTATCTTTTTCCTCTACTTATGGGTGCAGAATAAAACAGGTATGCAGACAGACAGCTTTTAAGTGAAATTCTTTTGACAGATTTAAATCAAAAGTAGTTCCATAACCGGAAAGTTACCAATTATGAGGTAAATTTTTCCTATGAATTATGCAAACGGAAAATAAACGTGATGAATGAACAATCATTTTGCAGCGAATAACAACTGAATGACTTTTAGTGATATTCTTTTGCACCAGATAGATTTACCAGAAGCTATAGCTCATTTCAGGCTTTTTATTTTTTCCAGAATTGCCTCATTCATTTTATCAGATTCAGTTTGTAATTCTGTGATCAGAATATCTGGCGGAGCAGAAGGAGCAGTTCCTTCCAGATGGTTTTCCATCTTCAGTAAGACAGTCTTTAATGCTTCTGCTTTTAAATGATGGATAGCAGAGTTAATCTTATGCCGGGTGTTGCGAAAAAGTGTATAATCATTTTCCAAAACAGCCTTCCTGAAATCCTGCTCATAGGTATCTAACTCATTCATATAGGTTTGTAAAAAATTCACATATTCACCCGGCGTTTTTAAGAATAACTGGTCGAATAAGCCAAAATTAACCGAAGGAATGGAAACTTCATCTGCGTATTCTGGCAAATTACCGGCCATTTGGTGAGATCCCTGACTTATAATAGCTACAGATCCAGAGGCATATTTCTTTAGAATACTAAATAAGGCATCAGGTTGGATAGGTTTGGCGAGATAATCATTCATTCCAGCCATTGCAATATCAGACCTGTTTTTTTCAGAAATATCAGCCGTAAGTGCCACAATCGGAATACGCTGGGCTCGTTCCATCGCAAGACTGCGTATCGCCTGGGTGATTTCATAGCCGTCCATTCCGGGCATTTGAATATCCATCAGTACTAAATCATAGGTATGTCGCTGGAGTTTATCTATTGCTTCATTTCCGTTAGCGGCAATCTGTAGATTTACCTCCCACTGCTTACAAATTTCCTCCACCAGAATCTGGTTAGAAAGCACATCTTCCACATATAGCACGCGTAATTCTTGCAACGAGATTTGCCGGCCTTTCTCCGCTTGATGATGCAGATCTATATCTTGGGCTACTCCTAAAATCTGGGTTAAATGACCAGCATTGTTCTTTTTAAAAGCCATTTTACGGCTATGAAACCAGCGGTAATTCCCTGAAACATCTTTTAAACGGTATCTATATTCAAAGAAATCTTTTCCGCCCCTGGCAATTTCTGTAAACATATCTGTTAGAAATGGTGCATCTTCGGGATGGATCAGAGTCTGAATTAAGTTGCTGCTCATTTCTTCCAGTTGCTCTGTGCTATATCCCAGTGTTTTTTCAAAACCATTATTGATAAAGGGATATTTTTTTTCTTCCAGGTCATACACATACAAAATATCTGGTATGGCAAAAGCAATACTGCGGATAAAGTTGCGGTTTATTTCTGTTTCCTTTTCAGCTATTTTGCGTTCTGTAATATCTATGGCATGAAGCAGCAGAAACTTCTCCCCATTTGGCAAAGGCTGGATCAATTTTCTGCCAATCAGTACAATATATACTTTATCTTTTGTCTGAAAAATATCTTCTTTGATTGTTTCTTTCCCTGTTTGCCATACCTGAACATTGTCTCTGGCAAATCTCTCCGCATCTTCCGGAAGTAAAGCGTATAATGTTTTAGGTTTACTTCTTTCTGCTGGCAATTCCAATAAGTTCAGTGTATACTGGTTTACCAATACAAGCGTATTATCCTTATCTACGATAACAATACTGAAAGGAAGATGATGAAATGCAGTCTCCAGCAGATTTTTCTGCATCATATCCCTTTGCTCGGTTATGATCCGCTGGCTTACATTTCGTATAACGGCTATGAATTGGGCTGAAGGTATCAGATGCTGAGATACTTTTTTGAGCTTCATTTCCAGCCAGATATACTGTCCCTGTTTGTTTTTCTGCCGGTACAGAAATATTGACTCGCCAGTGTGTTGATGTAATAACATTCTAAAACCCTCCTGTAAGGAAGGCATATCATCAGGATGGATCTGTTCTAAGAATACCCAGTCTTCCAATTCGTCAGGCGCATACCCAAATATTTCACCTATGGCTGCACTTGCATATATTTTCCTGCCATCCGCATCCAGTAAAACGATCGCATCCATTAAGTTGCCGGTAATCACATCAAAAAGAAGTTCTTTATCCCGAAGTGGTTTTTTGGAAGATCTGGCAGGCATTGTTTATAGGTTAACAGTTTGTTTATCAACAGAATGGCTTTGTATATACGATACCGGATTTATTTGTTTGATATTATTAGTAGACCTTAGCAGTTTTAAACGTTATGTACGAAAATATGGCCTGAATTTGTTTAGTCATTGATCAATGCATATAAATATAATATTCAGATAAAACTACCTATGTATCCGGTTTATCTCTTCAGAAAAGCAAGTAAACTATTGATGGCAGGCGCTATATTGACTCTGTTTTTTGCCGGGATATATGTGGCTGGAAAAAGCCTCATCGAAGCAGAAAGCCTTGTGTTGCAAAAGTATCAAATGCCAGTTGCAAAATATATACAAGCCGACTGGGAACCGTGTATAGATAGTTTGCGGGAACTTTATGGAAAAAATAAGCAACTTATCAAAGCCTATGAACTTCAGATTTTGCTAGCACTATCGCATTATCCGGAGTTAAAAGAAATTCCTATTCATTATTACCAGGAAGAGGCATTCCTTCCTTTAGCTTCGAGGCCAGAACCTTTCCGGATGCTGTACTCAAAACAAAACTGGCAGTACAATGTTATTATCAGCACAAAAAGTATAGAAGCGATGGAGCCAATCCTGGTAAAGAATCTGCCGTTTGAAGCACAAGTAGGAATTATCGGACACGAACTGGCGCATACATCTTATTACCTGGATAAAAGTGTGTGGCAGATGATCCTGATTGGATTAAATTATATTTTTCCGGATTTCAGAGCCGATTTCGAAAAAAACACAGACCGCCGGACGATAGCACATGGATTGGGATGGCAATTATTGTCTTATGCACATTATGCCAGACAAGTGATGCCCTATGAAGAAACTTCTCTAGGCAGCAAGTATTACCTGAGTCCGGCAGAAATAGAATTACAAATCAACCAGACCTATTGAATTACCTAGAAGTTAGGCTAGCAACTGAAACGTAGTAGCGCTCAATATGATATAAAAAAAACTGAATCAATAAAATGATTTGCAGGTTTTGAGGTAGTATACGTTCTTTTCGCTTTTTAAATTATTTCCAGAAATTTTTTTTAAATAACAGATATTTATTATTTTAGCAAATAATCACCACCTAACATTTTCAATCACTGCTGAGAAGGTTTTACGCTTTCCTGGCTATTATGAGGACTTCCCAGGATCACATAATCATTGTACTTGGCTTCATTAATTCCAGCCCAGGTTTGTTTGCCTTTGTTACATAAACTCAGGAGTTCTTCGTAAATCTGGTTTCCTATTTTTATACGTTGGGCGTTAATTAAATCACAATCGCATACAGTTTTCCGCAATTTGTCTATCGCCAGATCAAATTCATAACAAATCTGTAACAGCGTACTCATCATGGCTGGTGTCAAACCGGTATCTCTTATGTCAGATAAACTGGGAGACAGGGTTTGCACCAATGATTTTCCATAAGACAGCAGGTCTATATCCGTCAGTTGTTCGAGGCAAGGTTTTTCCAGTTTTTGTACAGAAGCTGGTACTGCATCCGGTTGAAAGCTCAATCGATGTAAAATATTACGTATGCCTGTTCGTAACTGAGCCGCCAGATATGACTTTGTTTCGCTGGCTTCCTCGAGTTTACAGGTGAGCTCGTATTCTGAAGGGAGATCTTTAAAAGCTATGTTGCGGGCGCTCAATGCCGTAAGGGATACAGGTGCGGCATTTTGAAAAAACAGTTTGTGAAAGTCTCTGCCGGCAATTACAATTTTTTCATTGCATAACTGGTGCAGATAGGGATCAGAAAATAAATAATTACGTCGGAGTATACCATTTTCCATAGAGGTGTATTTAATAATAGAAATTTTACAGAGCTGTATAATAAATATAGAGTATGTCATTTATAAAAAAAAGCATAATTGTTCTTAAAAAATACATATGTATGGTGCAATCAGGCTGAGTAGGGTTCAGCAACAAGGAGATATTATTTTTAAAAACTCAGGCATCGTAACGTACCATATCCATTCATTTTACATAATCCATCCCAGTCTGACTATTTATCTTTCAGTAATTAATCCAAATTTTATGTGTAAACATTTTCAAAAAACAGTGTTCTGCCTTATTTGTACCATCAGTTTTCTGCTTATTTCAACCTGGAGTATAGGTCAGCCTGATCCGGTGAAGTTTGGCAAAGTAGAGTTAAAAGACCTGCAAATGAAGCACTATGCAAAAGATACCGGAGCAGCCGCAGTAGTGCTTTGTGATTTTGGCAATTCTTATTTCAGATACAGCAATGAAGAAGGTTTCCAGGTATATTTTGAACGGATAACCAGAATTAAGATTCTGAAAAAATCAGGCTATGACTGGGCTGATGGTAAAATTCCTTTCTACCGGGTAAGCAACAGCAGCGAAGAAGAAATATCCAATTTGAAAGGATTTACTTATAACCTCAATGGCAATGAGATTGTAAAGGATAAACTGACAAAGGAATCGGTGTTTGAAGAAAAGTTATCTGACAACTGGTATATGAAAAAATTCTCTATGCCTAACGTGAAGGAAGGTTCTGTTATAGAGTTCAGTTATACCATTAAGTCAGATTTTCTGTACAATTTCCGAGAGTGGCAGTTTCAGGAATCAATTCCGGTGATCTGGAGCGAATACAGGGCAGTTATTCCCGAATATTTTAACTATAAGCAGCTTGCCCAGGGATATGAGCCGATTAACACGGAAGAAAAGATGACAGATATGAGCTTTTCTATCCGGATCGATGCAGACTATTCAACTTATGGTGAAAGGACACCAGCCAGAATGGAAAATGTACAGGCCAAAGCAAGTTCTTACCGCTGGACGGCCAAAGATGTGCCTGCCATGAAGGAAGAGCCCTATATGACTACCATTGATGATTTTGTAAGTAAAATAGAATTTGAACTGGCAAGCACAAAGTTTCCAGGCCAGATGATTAAAACCTATACAAATACCTGGGAAGCCCTTACTGAAACCTTACTAAAAAGTGAATATTTTGGTGACCAGCTTGCCAGAACCGGATTTGTAAAAAATGAACTGGCTGCCATTTCTGCTAAAATTACTGAGCCTTCTCAGAAAGCCATTGCGATTTATGAATATGTAAGAAAATACATGAAGTGGAACGGCATTAAAAACAAGTATACAGAAACCACCACAAAGAAAGCCTATGAAGCCCGTACCGGAAATTCGGCAGATATTAATCTGTTACTGGTAGCTATATTAAAAGAAGCCGGGCTTGAAGCTAATCCTGTGATTCTGAGTACCAGAGACCATGGCCGGATCATGGAAAGTTATGCTTTATTGAGCAAATTTAATTATGTAATTGCCCATGTAGCCATTGGCGATAAATACCTGTTGCTGGATGCTACCGATCCTGTTATTGGGTATACGATGCTTCCTACCCGATGCCTGAATGGGCTGGGATGGATGGTAAGCAGCCGGAATCCTGGATGGGTGCAGTTGCAAACACCTGAACGGATGGTGGAAGTTTTTACAGGAAAATTCGACCTGGATGCCAATGGAGAACTAAAAGGTACAGTAGATATCTCCAAAGGCGGATATAGTGGTTTATCCATGCGTAAAGCTATACTTTCAGATGGGAAAGATAAATACATAGAAGAGTTTAAAAAGAAATATCCCAGCTGGCAAATATCCAAACATGATTTTACAGATGTAGAAGAGTTAAACAAAGCAATAAATGCCAAATACGAAGTAACGCTTTCTGAGCAGGTACAGGTGGCTGGTAATATGATGTATATCAAACCCCTGCTCACACACGCTACCGATGAAAATCCCTTTAAGCTCGAAAACCGGAAATTCCCGGTAGATTTTGCTGTACCTATGGATGAAACTTTCTCCTGCTTTATTACTATCCCGGCAGGCTACAAGGTGGAAGAATTACCTAAAGGCGCTATTGTAGAACTTCCGGAGAAATCAGGCAGGTTTACATTTATGACGGCTGTAAACGGGAATGTAGTGCAGGTAACCAGCCGTATCTCATTGAAAAAGCCAGTCTATTATGCCGAAGAATATTCCTACTTAAAAGAATTTTTCAACCAGGTAATTACCAAGCATGCCGAGCAGGTAGTACTCAAAAAATTATAATTCAAATAGCCAGGCATTGTAGCTCATTCAGTGCCTGGTACACTTCGTTTTACAATACTTGATATGAAAAAAACATTTATAGTTACTTTTCTTTTGCTTTCTTATTTCCATGGCTTTTTACAGGCTGGTGATACAACCGGAGACATACAATACTCGGTTTATACTATTCCACCTTCTCTAAAAGATAATGCCAATGCAGTTCAACGGATGGAAGAAATAACTTTCACCGTTAAGTCGCCCGGAGAAGGCATCCTCAAAACCAGGTATGCCATTACCATTCTCAATGAGAAGGGCAAAAAATATGCGGCTGTGCATGTTGGATATGATAAACTGAACAAGTTTAACTACCTTCAGGGTTCTTTATATGATGCCAATGGTAAATTAATAGACAGACTAAAAAAATCAGATATACAAGATATTAGTGCTGTATCTGATAATTCGCTTTTTGAAGACAACCGGGTAAAACGTGCTTCCTTCAATTGTGGCCAGTATCCATGTACGGTTGAGTTTGAATATGAAACCGTAAGGCAAAATATGTTGTTTTACCCTTCCTGGACACCCCAGGCTAGTGATGAGCATTATACCGTCGAAAAATCGGTTTTCTCAATTATTATTCCGCATACGCAAACGCTCCGGTACAAAGAAATTAATTTACCAACTAAAGCGAGTGTAAAAACAGAAGGAACCAATAAAGTCTATACCTGGCAGATCGAAAATTTACCGGTCATTGCAGCCGAACCGATGGGACCTGCTTTACACTCTTTAATTCCAGCTGTAATTACTGCGCCCTCTTCTTTTGAAATAGATGGTTATCAGGGAAATATGGAAAGCTGGAAATCATTAGGAAAATGGCTGTATGATTTGAATGCCAACCGGGATGAATTGCCTGAAAATATTCGTCAGCAGGTAATTCAAATGGTGGCTAATGAAAAAGATCCGGTAGCCAAAGCCAGAAAAATTTACGAATACCTGCAAAAAAACACCCGCTATGTGAGTATTCAGCTAGGTATTGGCGGCTGGCAAACATTTGAGGCCAAATCTGTTGCAGAAAAAGGGTATGGCGATTGTAAAGCACTGACAAATTATACGAAAGCTTTATTAAAAGTAGCCGGTATCCCATCATTTGTCGCTTCTATCTATGCTGATGACGACGATAATGATTTCAGAGCTGATTTCCCAAGTAATCAGTTTAACCATGTGATTCTGTGTGTACCGATGGCTAAAGATACCATCTGGCTTGAATGTACCAGCCAGACTACCCCATTTGGTTATCTGGGAAGGTCTACCTACAATAGACATGCGCTTCTATTCACTCCTGATGGTGGAAAACTGGTTCAAACACCTGCCTATACAGCCAAAGATAATCTGCAAATCCGGAAAGCAGATATTCATATTAATCCTCAGGGTGATGCTACGGCTGAACTAAATACAATGTATGCAGGCTTAAAACAGGATTTACCGAGTGCATTGATGCATCAGTTGAGTCCGGAGGAGCAAAAGAAGTATTTATATGAACACATTTCCCTGCCTAGCTTTGAAATTAATAAGTTTGGATTTAGCCAGCAGAAAACCCGTATTCCGGCTGTTACCGAAAATCTGTCCTTAACTGTACGTAAATGCGTGTCTAAAAGTGGGAACCGTATTTTCCTGACTCCCAATTTGCTTACAACCAGTAGTGTTACTTTGCCTGCTACAGAAAAGCGTAAGACAGAAATCATCCGGAATATGTCGTATACCGATGTAGATACCATCCGTTACCATTTACCTGCCGGCTATCATCCGGAATACCAACCGGAGAACATGAGTTTTAAATCAAAATTCGGGGAGTATACTGCATCTGTACAAGTAAGCGAAGGTATGATTATTTATATCCGGCGCATGCAGATTCACAAAGGGAAATATCCGGCAGAAGCGTACCAGGAATTTATGGAGTTTTACAAGAAAGTGGCAAAGGCCGATAAAATGCAGCTGGTATTTGTTAATAAAAGCTGACACACCAGCGCTTCCTCCTCAATTATTATCCAATTTAACAAAAGCCGGTAAATTATACCGGCTTTTTGCTTATGGGAAAAGTATGTTCAATAATGATATCCTTTAATTCTGTTTCCTCCCCTTCTATTGACAAAACAGTATTGGGGAAAATACTTCTGGCTTCTTCCAGAAATAAAGACAGGTCTTTGTACCGGGAAGAATAATGCCCAAGTATGAGTTTTTTTACCTTCGCAAGCTGTGCAATCTTTGCGGCTTGCCTGGCTGTAGAATGAAAAGTTTCTGAGGCACGTTGTGTTTCCACTTCCAGGAAAGTAGATTCGTGATATAACAAATCCACCCCTGTAATCTGCTCAATGATAGGCTCATAATAGCTCGTATCTGAACAATAAGCATAACTCCGGCTTTTTTTAGGAGGAAGGGTTAATTCTTCATTCCTGTAGATAATTTCTCCCTGTCCATTTACTAGATCCTCGCCTTTTTTGAGCCTGGCAATCTGGGATAAAGATAAATTTTGTGGCAGTACAGCTTTATTTAACCGCCGCTTTTTAGGTTTTTCGCGGAACAAAAAACCAGTACACTGAATGCGATGATTAAGCGGTATGGTTTCTACCGTAAGGTTTTCATTTTCAAAAATAAGCTCCCGGATTTGGGTAAGCTCCCGGAAATGGATTTTATAGTGCAGCCTTGTATCAGAATACTTAAATTGTAAGGTTAAAATTTCACCGATTCCAGGAGGGCCAAACAGATATAAATCTTCGGTACGCTTGTTAAGATGCATCGTTGAAAGTAAGCCAGTCAGGCCCAGGTAATGGTCGCCATGTAAATGACTGATGAATATATGATCAATCCGGTTAAATCTGACCTTATATTTATTAAGCTGCATCTGGGTACCTTCGCCACAGTCAATCAAAAAATAATTCTGCTCTACATGAAGCAGTTGTGAAGTAGGATTACGGTTAAACGCCGGGGCTGCTGAATTAGAACCTAGTATTTTAAGGACAAAAGTCAACTGAAAAATATTAACAGATAGGAAGTATATGCAGGTTTAAGATAGCTGGCAAAAAATCAAAGACTCATTCTGAAGCTATTATTCAATAGCAGAAGAAATCGTTTGCATGTTCGGTTAAATAGATTTCTTCTGCTGCTAAAATGATAATATTCAATAAAGAAATAAACTTTAATCGTTGCCTTCTTTACCAAGATCATTTTCCAGTTCATTGATAAAAACAGCGTCAACGGCTTCCTGAACAGTAGGCATAATATCCAGTACGCTGTCCAGCTGGGAAATTTTAATCAGCTTCATTACATGGTCAGTTACGCCAGCCAGTACAAAAATACCACCGGCATCCTGTGATAAGCGGTTGGCTACCAGTATAGCGCTCAGGCCTGAAGAATCTATATATTTCACCTGCGACAGATCCAGAATAATATTTTTTTGACCTTCGGCATGCAGGGTTACAAATTCAGATTTTAATTGGGGAGAGACCGTAGAATCCAGCTTACTTTCGTTTAGCTGAATAAGCATATACTTATCTTGTTTATCAATTGTGTATTTCATAGGAGTAGATGGTATGAAGTGTAAGTGGGTTAAAAATCAATTTAAAATCTGAATCGCTTCCAGGCCTTGCAGAATATTGGCTTCAATCCGGTCTTCAATATCTCGGTTATCGGTTCTGTCAAAAGTTTCTCCGGTCACTTTTTCGTAGAGTTCAATATACCGGTCAGAAATGGTTTTAATCATGACATCCGTCATCTGCGGAATTTTTTGACCGTCTTTCCCCTGAAAACCATTGGCAATCAGCCATTCCCGCACAAATTCTTTTGACAATTGTTTCTGGGACTCTTTGTTTGCCTGCCTTTCCTGGTATCCCTCTGCATAAAAATAGCGAGAAGAATCAGGGGTATGTATTTCATCAATGAGGTATATTTGATCGCCGATTTTTCCGAATTCATATTTAGTATCTACCAGAATCAAGCCTTGTTCAAGCGCCATAGCTGAGCCTCTGGCAAACAAAGCCAAGCTATATTGCTCAATCTGGGCGTAATCTTTTGCCGAAATTAAGTTTCTGGCAACAATTTCCTGCTTTGCAATGTCTTCATCATGCCCTTTTTTGGCTTTGGTTGTAGGGGTTATAATGGGATTCGGCAGTTTATCATTTTCCTGCAAACCATCCGGTAATTTTTCTCCACACAGGGTTCTGAAACCAATTTTGTATTGCCGCCAGGCATGGCCGGAAAGATAGCCTCTGACCACCATTTCTACCGGAAAAGCTTCGCATTTGATACCAATACTCACATTCGGATCAGGAACCGAGAGTAGCCAGTTAGGAACAATATCGGCTGTGGCTTGCAGGAATTTTGCTGCAATCTGGTTTAACACCTGCCCTTTATATGGGATAGGTTTCGGCAGTATTACGTCGAAAGCTGAAATCCGGTCGGAAGCCACCATCACCATTTTGTCTTTAAAAAAGTAAACATCTCTTACTTTTCCCCTGTAAAATCCGGTCTGATTTTTAAAATTAAAGTGCGTTTCTTTTAAAGCATTCATACGTAAAAGGTAGGTAGAATTGTTTACTGGAGGGTAAAAATACATCTTTTCAAGGGCAATTACGAATGCCGGGATACAATTTTTTATTAATCTACCGACTACGGTCAACAGACCATAGAAAGAACAGAAGCTAAAAATAAAATCTGGATAATTGGGCCAATACTAATTGCCAGATAGTCTGCTCATTCAGGTTGCCATAATTCCCTGTTGACCGTAGATTGTGGAGATTAACTATACTCTTTCCAGCACCATAGCAGAAGCCCCACCTCCACCATTGCAAATGCCAGCCACACCAAACTGGGCATCTTTGTGTTGCAAAATATGTGCAAGGGTAGTAACAATACGGGCACCAGAACAACCCAGTGGATGACCTAAGGCAACAGCTCCTCCATTAATATTCACCTGTGCCGGGTTCAGGTTGAGTTTTTCCATATTAGCCAGGGCAACTACCGAAAAAGCTTCATTGATCTCATAAAAATCAACATCTTTTGCTGAAATACCGGCTTGTTTGATCGCTTTCGGAATGGCCAGGGCAGGTGTCGTCGTAAACCATTCAGGTGATTGTTCGGCATCAGCAAAGCCCCTGATTTTCGCCAGCGGTTTAATTCCCAGGGCATGTGCTTTTTCTTTGCTCATCAGTAATACCGCAGCAGCCCCATCATTAATGGTAGAGGCATTGGCAGCCGTTACCGTTCCTTCCTTGGAAAATACCGGTTTTAAGGTGGGAATTTTATCAAAATTTACATTCTTATACTCTTCATCCTCAAGCACCTGTATTACTTCTTTACCCCGCTGCACTTCTACCGGTACAATTTCATCTTTAAACAAGCCAGTAGTGGTTGCCTGGGCAGCCCGTTTATAGGATTCTATGGCATACGCATCCTGTGCTTCCCGGGCAATATGGAGTTCTTTGGCGGTATTGTCGGCTGCATTGCCCATCGCATAATTGTGGTACACTTCCCATAAGCCATCCTTTTGCAAACCATCTATTAGTTTTCCGTCACCATACTTGTAGCCAAAACGTGCTTTTTCAATATAATATGGAATGTTTGACATACTTTCCATCCCACCGGCAACTACTACATCGTTGATGCCAAGCATAATACTCTGTGCGCCAAACATGATCGCTTTTGTACCGGATGCACAAACTTTATTCACGGTTGTACAAACTACTTCATGAGGAAGTCCGGCAAATACAGCCGCTTGCCTGGCAGGCGCCTGGCCAAGATTAGCCGAAACCACATTTCCCATAAATACTTCCTGTACTTCTTTGGGTGCCAGACCTACTTTTGCTAATGCGGCTTTGATAGCGATAGTCCCCAGCTGGGTAGCTGAAATACCGGAAAAGATACCTCCAAAACTACCAATAGGCGTTCTGACGGCAGATACTATATATACTTCTTTCATATAGGATTATAAAATGGAAAAATAGACATAATCTGGCAAAGATTGCTAAGAGGAGAACAAAAATAGGTGTGCTGATAATTCCATACGCAGGTTACCAGTCTGGATACATTTTTTCCTGGTTAGATTGGGAAGTATGTTTCCGCTGCTGAATATACTGTATTTCGTTATTTTTCAAGGCTTCTAAAATCATCTCCGCTTTTTGCTGACTCAGGTTGATACGTTTCAGCCGTTCCTGAATAGCTTTAGCTTCCTGGTCTTTCTCCTGGGCTTTATTTTCTTTTTCGGAATCCTGGGCAAGTTCTTCAGGTGTTTGCAGCGGAGGCGGAGGCATATCTTCCGGAGTTTTCTCAGTTTCTTTGGTTTTCCCGGGCTCCGTTTTTTTAGCAACCCTTTCCAGCCTTTTGGCTAATTCGTAATTGTAGCGGATGGTATCATTGGAAGGTGCTGCCTGTAAAGCCTGTTTAAAATAAGACAATGCTGATTCGTATTGATGTTGCCTGAATGCGAGCAGACCCAGCTGCTGGCAGGCAATAGCCCGGATGGGAGTACTCTTATCTTCTGCGAAAGGCAAATAATGTTTTTTTGCCTGGGCTGTATCTTTGTTTGCAAAATAACAATGGGCCAGGTTGAGCTGAATATGTTTTTCCTTTAAGTGTAAGGCATGGTACAAATACCGGTATTTTACAAGTGCCACTATATAGTTTTTCTGCACATACGCACTTTCTGCCTCTTTTAACAGCCGGTTAGAACGGTCAATATTGCCAAATGGCGTTTTCGACAGCATAAGTAACCAGAAATAAAGCGTAAAAAAATAAGGCATTCCAGTATGGTTACATGGTAACAGCCGAATACAAAAGCTGTTATAGAAGTAATAGCAGTATTTAATTAATAGACTTCAAAAAACAGGCTTGCTTACAAACATTTCTTCAGCCAATGTATTACGTTAATCGAACGAAAATATTATAAATGAATTGTTCTGGAAACAATCACAATGTCAACGATCATACACAAGAGCGCAACCAGCAGAAAATAATAATACTTATTGGCGGTTGCTTCTATATCTTTTGTGTCCAAAAGCTGACCTTCTATATTCTGAATAGCCTGCGCAAGTTCAGCCATATTATCTTCCGTATTATTAATTTCATAATAATTCCCTCCATTTCTTTCCGTCATACGCAGGAGATGCTCCCGCTGCAAAATTGTTATAACTTCCTTTCCATCATTGTCTTTTTTAAATGATTTTCCGGAAGGGATTTTTCCACCTGTTGTTGTACCTACTCCAACGGTAAACAGGCGGATGCCGGCATTTGATATCTGCCTGAGTAAAGTGACATGTCTGTCACCGAAATCTTCGCCATCGCTGAACAACAGGATTATTTTTGCCTGGTTACTTAATGAAGTATTGGTGGTATCGGTATGCTTTTCAAATGCTAATTGTAAAGCTGCTTCAAAGTTGGTACTACCAGTTGGCATCAAACCGGTTTTCAAAGTTTCAATAAATAGTAGCAGTGTATTCTTATCAAAGGTAAGCGGGCATTGTACAAACGCTTCTTCAGCAAAAATAATAAGTCCGATACGATCAGTATGCAGTGTATGAACGAATTTTTCTATCTCAAACTTTACCCTTTCCAGCCTGGTGGGCGCCATATCGTTGGCATTCATCGATTGCGACAAATCAACCAGAATATATATATCTTTTCCCATGGCTTTTACTTCTTTTTTAAGTCCCCCGAAGGAAGGCCCTAACAAGGCAATAACCAATAAGCCAAAATAGAATGAACGCAGTATAAATTTGGCAATTAAGGGTTGAATAGAGCTTTGCAACATTCTAGCCAGGTATACCACCCTGAATACGTATAGTAGATATAAGCCTGTAAACAGACCTATGCAAATATATTCCCACCATCCGGGAGTGTAGTACCAATTCATACGTGCAATAGAATTTGGGTATTATATTTTATGCGAACCTGTCATATTCCAAAGATGGGGTATCATAGTCGGGAAAACAAGACTATATGCGATACGTTTATTCGAACTTACCTATTCTCATAAAGTATTTTGCTACTTTGTAAACCATAGCTGAATCTGGCTTATTTCTTACCGAGATAGACTATTGAGAAACGAAAGGACATTATGGGTGACAAGAAATATAAGATATTGGACGATCTATTATTTTTTTCCTTTTTTGGTGTATTGTTTGGGCAAGTGGATTTGTTTTTTATATATTTGCAACACTTTTTTGAAAAGGAGAGATGCCTGAGAGGCCGAAAGGAACGGTTTGCTAAACCGTCGTACTTAGTAATAGGTACCGAGGGTTCGAATCCCTCTCTCTCCGCCTCAATAAGTATACGGGGTGTAGCGTAGTCCGGTCATCGCGCCTGGTTTGGGACCAGGAGGTCGCAGGTTCGAATCCTGCCACCCCGACTAACAAAAACCGTCTAAATTCAAAATTTAGGCGGTTTTTTTATTTTTTCTCCTCTTTTTGTCACACAATCATCACAAATGTCTTAATTTTATTAATATCTTTTTCTCACAATGCCTCCCAAATTTGATTCAGAATATGAACCCTAGCTTGTCGATCTAGGTGGGGATATGTCTAAACGATGGTGTATAGATTTTAAGATATGGGATACAGATAAGCAGGCTTTTGTACGCAAGCAGTACACTGGCATGGATAAGTTTAATACAATTTCGGCCAAAGGTAAGACTGCCTTGTAGAAGATGGCTTAATTGAATGATCTGCTCGAAAAAGGGTACACGGTTGGCAAATTGACCGTACGGGCATATAATTTACATCACAACTTCCATATTTTGAGTTAGATGTATAAAATTTCATGACTGCTTTTAATCCATTGGGAGATAATATACTATCAATTGCAGAACGTTAAAAATTTACCTATATTGATTTAGCACAAAATCATTGATTATTTTTACCTTACACTCACTTCCTATTTTTTTCATACATGCAGATACTAGTTGTAGACGATGAACCGGATATTCAACCTCTTTTTGAGCAACGGTTCCGCAAAGAAATCCGCTCCGGTGAATTAACATTTGCATTTGCCCATTCTGGTGAACAGGCTTTGTCCTATCTGGAAAAACATGCCTCAGAGGTAGTGTTGATCTTATCTGATATCAACATGCCTGGCATGAGCGGCCTGGAATTATTAAAGCGAATACGTATCAGTTTTGCCTCCCCACCTCCGGTAATTATGATGATCACAGCCTATGGAGATGAGCAGAGCTATCGGCAATCTATCAGTTATGGTGCTAACGACTTTCTGGCCAAGCCTTTGAATTTTAACGACCTCAAAGAAAAGCTCAAACAATTAGAAGTTCAGAAAAACGCTGGGTAATCTTAGGTATTGCTGGGTTACATTGCTTTCGCTGACTTAGTAAGATGAATAATAAACTCTGTAAATTCCCCTTCCTGAGATTGAACCGTTAGTTCACCGCCATGTCCTTTAGTAATAATATCATAACTAAGGGATAATCCTAATCCGGTGCCTTCTCCGGTAGGCTTAGTAGTAAAAAAAGGCTGAAAAATCTTACTTTTTACATTTTCCGAAATACCAGTACCATTGTCTCTGATTCGGATTTCCACTTTATCTGCGAAAGCTTTCGTCGAAACAAGCACCTGTGGTTGATAAAATCCATTGAGCTGGTGCTTTTTCTGCTGAGTCGCATAAAAGGCATTGTTGAACAGGTTTAGCAATACCCTGCCTATCTCCTGTGGCACTATATTTACTTTGCCTACCGCAGGATCGGCTTCCAGTTTGAAATCAGCGTTGAAGTCTTTTTCTTTGGCTCTCAGGCCATGATAGGCTAAACGAATGTATTCATCTACCAAAGCATTGATATCAGTAGGTTGTTTTTCTCCGGAGGAAGACCTGGAGTGCTGCAGCATTCCTTTAACAATAGAATCTGCCCGTTTGCCGTGGTGATGAATTTTAGATAGGTTTTGCTTCAGATCGGCACTTATAGCGATAACTCCCTCAGTATGGCCATTTTTAGCTTCTTGCTCCAATTCACTACAAAGCTCTTCAGATACCTCCGAAAAATTATTGACAAAATTCAGGGGATTCTGGATTTCATGGGCAATACCAGCCGTTAACTCCCCTAAAGAGGCCATTTTCTCGGATTGAATCAGCTGGGTTTGGGTTCGTTTGAGTTCATGATAAGCTTTCTCAATTTCCTTGGCTTGCATTAGTTCTTTTTCCCTGGCTTTCTCTCTTTCTTTGGCAATTAACCGCTTGCGCTGATAGCGATCCGATGCAAATATGGCAGTTAGCAAACACAGAAAATAAAAACCATAGGCCCAGGGAGTACGCCACCAGGGAGGATGAATAATAATTGTTAGAGTGGTGGCTTTCTGATTCCAGACCCCATCATTATTGGAGCCTTTTACCCGGAAGGTATAGTGTCCAGGGCCAATATCTGTATAACTAGCGAGTCGCCTCGATCCGGTATTTACCCAGTCTTTGTCTATTCCTTGCAACTGATAGGCATATTGGTTTTTTTCGCTGTTGGTATAGTTTAAGGCGGCAAACTCAACAGAAAAAAAGTTTTCATCATAAGCCAGTTCGATTTCTTTGGCTTCCTGTTTTCCGGCTAGCGGTTTGTCAAATAGGCTGAACTGCGTGATAACCACAGGGGGCACATAGGTATTGGCATGAACCGCTGCCGGGTTGAAGGCACTAAAGCCGTTGTTCCCACCAAAATACAAAGTGCCGTCTTTTTCTTTAAAGGCAACAGCCTCATACATCAAAGGAGTAAACAGGTTGCTTTGTAATCCGTCGGCGGCATCGTAATTGGTAAATATTTTACTTGCCGGAGAGAACTTAGAAAGACCGTTATTGGTACCTAACCAAAGGTTCGCTTCGTTGTCTTCCAAAATGGAGTAAACTGAATTTCCTGCCAGTCCCTGCTCAACGGTAAATGTAGTGAATGTTTCTGTAGAATAATTAAATTGGCATAGCCCTCCCTCATCGGTTCCAATCCATAAGTTTCCTTTGAAATCTTCATAAAAACTAACTACTGTATTTGTGCTGATACTACCCTGTTTCTGGCCATCTTGTACATATTTAATAACCTTACCGGTTTTTGGATTAAACCTATCGAGCCCCATGCTCCCGTGGCCCAGCCATAAATAACCTTCTTTATCCTCCTGTATGCATAATACTACCCAATCGCTAATTTTCTCCGGATGGTTAGGGTCATATGGGTAACTTATTGTTTTGCCCGATTTCGGGTCAAATTTTATCAACCCATTGTTTGTTCCCAGCCAAAAAATTCCCTGCCGATCCTCGTACATAGTAAAAATTGGCAGGTTTGCAGAGCCCTTCTGGAATGGATGCTGTAAGAGGTAATGAATAAATTTTTTCTTCTTATAGTCGAAACGGGAGAGTACTTCCCCATTTCCAATCCATAGGTTACCCTCCCTGTCTTCCAGAATAGCCGTAACTAAATCATTACCCAAACTGCCTGTGTCTTTTTGGTTGTGCCGGTAATGGGTAAATTCACCTGTTGTTTTGTTTAAAGCATTCAAGCCTCCTCCCAGGGTGCCTACCCAAACTATTCCTTCTTTGTCTTCACAAATAGCTTTTACCTTGTTGTGACTTAAAGAATTAGGGTTGAGCGGATCATGGCAGTACAAACTGAAAGGCTTCAGATGGGGATCTGATTTATTTATTCCATCTAGTGTAGCAATCCATAAAATGCCAGATTGATCTGCTAAAACGGAAGTAACAAAGTTATTGCTCAGGCTTGACGGATTAAACGGGTCATGCATATAATTCGTAATTTTTTTACGTTCCTTATCAAGTGAATATAGTCCACTCAAAGTGCCTATCCATAAGTTACCGGCTAAATCTTCAGTAATACCAGTTTCTAAAATTCTACCGATAACAGCTGGTTTGTGTGGATCTGGCAAGTAGTGGGTAAATCTGCCGGATGTATGATCAAAAGCATTTATAAAACCCTCTTGAGTTATTAGCCATAAAACACCTTTGTGATCTTCAAAGATCCCAGCTACGCCTCCCGGGCTTATACTGAATGGATCAGCCGGGTTATGGCGATAATGGGTAAAATTTACCTTGGAAGCTTTACCTGTCCCCTGAGAAGTGAGTGTAAGCCGGTGCAAGCCAGATGAACTGCCCATCCAAAGCGTTCCTGCTTTATCCTTGCAAATAGTGATCAGGCTAAACAAAGATGTATTCCCAGATTCATGTCCCAATTTATGTCCTAGGGCTGAGGCATAATTAATAGCCGAGAACTTGCCTGTCTTCCTATTTACCCGCCGTAATTGCCCATCAAAACTTCCTGCTATCCATATATTGCCTTCTGTATCTTCTGCAAACGATTGAGCGAATCTAAAAGCATAAGGATTAGAGTCACTCTTTTCTAAACGGGTAAATTTTTCAGTACGGGGGTCAAACTTACAAATATCTTCATTGGTTCCTATCCATATTATCCCTTCGCTGTCTTCCCATAGGGTCAAAACTATATTTTTGGAAAGTGAGGTGGTATCGTTAGGATCAAATGTATAATGCGTGAACTGGTACCCATCGTATTTGTTCAAACCGTTGGTGGTACCAAACCACAGAAAACCCTTCCGATCCTGAATCACGGATGTGACATAATTATGCGAAAGCCCTTGTTCTATGTTGAGGTGCTCAAAATTCACTTTCTGGCCTTGGGAGATGCCAGGCAGGTTGTAGCATAAGCAGAGGAAAAAGCTAAGTATGGTTATTCGAAAAAAACAATTCATGCACTTAGGAATTGAGCCGATGGGAAAAGCTTAAAATAGTATATAATTTGCCGCTCTTAAAAATCACAAAAAGAAATTAATCTTTTGGCAATTCAATAATCATTTCTGTAAACTCTCCTTCTACACTTTCCACGTTGAGTTTTCCCCCATGACCTTTGGTAATAATGTCATAGCTGAGTGATAAGCCTAATCCTGTACCTTCGCCAGTTGGCTTGGTGGTGAAAAAGGGTTGAAAAATCTTTTGCCTGATCCCTACCGGAATGCCTGTGCCATTATCTTTCACCCTTATTTCTACCTTATCTCCTAGTTTCTTTGTAGTGACTATTACCTGTGGCTGGTACGGCTCATTGGGCTGTTGCTTTTTCTGATTGACGGCATAAAAGGCATTATTGAACAGATTCAGAAGCACTCTGCCGATTTCCTGGGGCACCACACTTACTGAGCCAACAGCAGGATCAGCATCGAATCTAAACTCTGCGTTGAAATCTTTCTCCTTGGCTCGCAAGCCATGATAGGCTAAGCGCAGGTATTCATCTACCAAAGCATTCAAATCTATTAACTGCTTTTCTCTGGATGTTACCCTAGAATGTTGCAGCATACCTTTTACAATTGAATCAGCCCGTTTACCGTGGTGTTGAATCTTAGAAAGGTTTTGTGTCAGATCATCCGCTAAAGCCAGGGCATCCTGTTTGTGGTCATGGCTAATTTCTTCTTTCAATTCTTGAATTAACTCAGTAGATACTTCTGAAAAATTATTAACAAAGTTAAGTGGGTTTTGGATTTCATGAGCGATGCCAGCGGTGAGTTCACCCAACGAAGCCATTTTTTCTGATTGAATTAGCTGGGTTTGGGTACGTTTGAGTTCATAATATGCTTTTTCAATTTCTTTGGCTTGCGCCAGTTCCTTCTCCTGTGCTTTTTCTCTTTCTTTGGCAATTAGTCTGTGTCGCTGATAGCGATCCACTGCAAATACGACAGCCAGAAAACACAGAAAATAAAATCCATAAGCCCATGTAGTACGCCACCAGGGTGGATGAATAATAATTGTTAATGTAGTTGCCTGTTCATTCCATATCCCATCATTATTGGAGCCTCTTACCCGAAATGTATAGTTGCCTGGACCAATATCTGTATAGCTGGCAAATCGTCTGGACCCGGTATATACCCAATCTTTATCCACTCCTTCTAGCTGATAGGCATATTGATTTTTGTTGGTATTAGTAAAATTTAAGGCAGCAAATTCTACTGAAAAGAAGTTTTCATCGTACGCCAATTCAATTTCTTTTGCTTGGTGTTTTCCGGCCAGAGGTTTATCAAACAGACTGAATTGAGTAATTACTACAGGAGGCACAAAGGTATTGGCGTCAATAGTTACAGGATTAAAGACAGTGAGGCCATTATTTCCACCAAAGTATAAGATACCATCTTTTCCTTTAAAAGCTGCGGCCTCTGTATACAAGGTATTAAACATTTTACTTTTTAACCCATCAGATGCATCGTAGTTAGTAAATATTTTGGTAATTGTAGAAAATTTGGAGAGACCATTATTGGTACCCAGCCATAAATTTCCTTCACTGTCATCTAGAATTGAAAATACGGAGTTGCCTGACAAACCATGTTTTTCCGTATATGCAGTAAATGTTTCTGTAACATAATCAAATAGGCACAAACCGCCTTCCCCAGTGCCAAACCACAGGTTTCCTTTTGTGTCCTCGTATATACTCTGCACCGTGTTTGAACTAATGCTACCACGCTTATGATAGTCATAAGAATAATGAGTGAATGCACCGGTTTTTCTATCCAGCCGGTTGAGCGCCTGGCTGCCGGCTCCTATCCATAAGTTTCCCCTGCTATCTTCTAAAATAGTTAAAGCCCACCAATCTGTCATGCGTTCCGGGCGATCAGGATCATATGGATAGCTTACTGTTTTGCCAGTTTTAGGATCAAAGCTGAGCATTCCATTGTTTGTACCTAACCATAGCAAACCATCACGCGCTTCATACATAGAGAAAATAGAAGTTCCATCATTATCTTCTAAAAAAAGATGATTTAATGTAAAATGAGTAAAATCGTTGGTGGCCCGGTTAAACAGCGATAGTGTGGTATAATTTCCTACCCATAGATTGCCATTTCTATCCTCCAGGATAGCACCAACTTCATCACTGCGCAAGCTTTTATCATCTGCAGAATTGTTCTGATAGTGGGTAAACTGACCGGTACTTTTATTGAGTACATTTAACCCTGCTTTCAAAGTGCCTACCCATACCAAGCCTTGTTTATCTTCGCAGATAGCGGATATATTATTATTGCTTAAGGAATGAGGGTCTTGGGGATTGTGAGCGTATACTTCAAAACGTTTTATATGAGGGTCAAGTTTATTTACTCCATTTTGAGTAGCAATCCAAAGTATACCAGAATTATCTACAATCAGCGCAGGAACATTATTATGGGTTAAACTTCCTGGATCAATTGAATCATTCAAAAAAGAAGTAATTTGTGAAAGGTCGCTATTCAATTTATAAAGTCCATTATATGAACTGATCCATAAATTACCCTCCAGGTCTTCTGCAAAGCAATTTGGCAATAAACTATAGGTTTTTATAGGTGTAAAATTATCTGTCTGAAATTGGGTAAATTTTCCGGTTTTAGGCTGGAAGGTATATAATTTACCATTTCGTGAAAGTACCCAAAAAACTCCTTTGCTATCTTCATATATCCCAGTGATATTATTACCCACTTCATTTACAGTCGGGTTATTTTTTTGACCTGAAGTAGCAGAGTCCTCAGGAGCCAGACGAAAATGGGTAAAGCTTACTGTAGAGGGTTTATTTTTACCCTGAGGTGTTAGCGTGAGACGATGTAAGCCATTTGGGCTACCAAACCACAACACACCTTTTCTATCTTTATATATAAAATGTAAGACTGCCTGCCGCTTATAATCGTTGCCAGACACAGAGGCTAACATTTCTGCATAATTAGTGGCAGAAAACCTGCCTGTTTTCCGGTCTATTTGCCTGATTTCTCCTTCAAAACTCCCTGTTACCCATATATTTCCTTCTGCATCCTCATTAAAAGATTGGGCGAATTTAAAGGCATAGGGATTGTCTGCACTTTTTTCTAAGCGAGTAAATGTCTCTGTGCGAGGATCAAATCTGCTGGTAACTTCAGAAGAACCTATCCAAATCATTCCCTCACTATCTTCCCACATCTTAAACACCTGATTTTTGGGCACAGTGGTTGAGTCCTGAGGATCAAACTTATAATTGGTAAAGCGGTAGCCATCGTATTTATCCATACCGCTGCCTGTACCAAACCACAAAAACCCTTTGCGGTCCTGCATTACATACATTACAAAGTTATGTGAAAGCCCATCTTCAATAGTGAGATGCTCAAAATTCACTCTCTGGTTTTGAGCAGTAGCAGGTAGTCTATAGCTTACCCATAAAAAAAAGCTAAGATGAACTAGATAAAATAAATACTTCATGCACCTGGTTGGAGAGAAGGTGGAAAATTTAATAATTATCTGAATAGCCGGCTTTGTAAAAGTTACAAAAAAGAAATCAAACTGCAGGCAAGCATATAATCATTTCTGTAAACTCATCTTCCTTGCTCTCTACTTTCAACTCTCCTCCATGACCTTTGGTAATGATGTCATAACTGAGTGATAAACCCAGTCCGGTGCCTTCCCCTGTCGGCTTGGTCGTAAAAAAGGGCTGAAATATTTTGTCTTTCACTGCTTCCGGAATGCCTGTACCATTGTCTTTCACCCGGATTTCTACCTTATTCCTGACAGCTTTTGTTGTAACTGTCACTTGAGGTTGATATTGTCCGTTGAGTTGCTGTTTTTTCTGTTGGGTGGCATAAAAAGCATTGTTGAACAGATTCAATAAAACTCTGCCTATCTCCTGTGGTACTACCTTGATTCTGTCTATGCTTACATCCAAGTCAGTAATTAAATCCGCATTGAAGTCTTTTTCTTTTGCTTTAAGTCCATGGTAAGCAAGTCTTAAATATTCATCTATTAAAACATTCATATCTAATAATTGCTTTTCTCCGCTGCTCATGCTGGAATGCTGCAACATACTTTTAACGATGGCATCCGCCCGTTTACCGTGGTGTACAATTTTTGACAGATTAGTTTTAATGCTGGAAGTAAGGACAAGTGTTTCGTCGTTTTGGGTAGTCATTAGTTCCTGTTGTAATTCTTCCAGGAGTTCATTGCTCACTTCTGCAAAGTTATTGACAAAGTTGAGTGGATTTTGGATTTCATGGGCAATACCGGCTGTGAGTTCTCCTAAAGAAGCCATTTTTTCTTTCTGGATCAGTTGAGCCTGGGTAGTTCTTAATTCAGTCATAGCGGTTTCAATTTCTTCTTTCTGGCGCTGCAGTAAGGTATTTGCTTTTAGTTTGGTACGGAAAGCATAGAAGGCAATGAGTGCCACGAGGATGGTTAATCCCAGTCCGACTGATAATACCAGTTGCCTGTTTCTGGTTTCTACATTTTTACGTTCCTGTTCGGCAGCAGCGAGTTGTTGTTTCTTCTCAAATTCATAGTTCATATTGATTTCAGTAGCCTTGCGTATGTTCTCCTGGCTTCTGACCGAATCGGCTATTTCGGCATACTTCTGATACGCTGTAAGCGCTTTTTGATAATCGCCTACCTTGCTGTAAGACTCTGATAAATTAAAATATGTTTCGCCAATGGATTCATCATATATATCCGATTCCTGCATCACCTCAAATGCTTTGCTATAGGCTTCAATGGATCTGTCAAATTTATTCTGTAACTTGAGTACAAGCCCCATGGCAGCATATGCCTGGTAGCTATTCATCGGTTGTTTGGCTAGATCAGCTGTAAGGATAGCCTGCCTGGCGAGTTTTTCGGCTTCCCCTAACTTATTGAGTTTGGCCAGGGAAATGACAGCTTTAGACAAGCTGGCGGCTTCGATGCCGTTATCACCCATTTCCCGGCCTAATACGGCTGCTTTCATGGCATATTCATAAGAGAGCTGGTAATTTTTTTTGCTTTCATACAGGGAAGCCAGGTTAGAATAGGCATAGAGTTCTACATTGCGCACACCTGCTGCTTTTGAAAGTGTAATTGATTTCATCAACGACTCTTCGGCCCGTACCTTATCTCCCATTTCATCATAGATCAGGCCCATATTCATCAAAGTATTGGCTTGTGAACGAATATTTTTTTGTTTTTCATAATAGACCAGGGATTTTTGCATATACAACATGGCCGGAGTAAAATTCGATTGCAT
Organism: Rhodocytophaga rosea; assembly: GCF_010119975.1. GTDB lineage: Bacteria > Bacteroidota > Bacteroidia > Cytophagales > 172606-1 > Rhodocytophaga > Rhodocytophaga rosea. The sequence goes on along the minus strand of NZ_CP048222.1, from coordinate 6,157,631 downwards.
GTAATAGGAAATGGCAATGTTCTTATAGGCATTATTTAATAATCTATCATCATGTAAACCCTCAGCAACCTGAATAGCACGCTCATAATAATAAATGGAACTATCATACTTGCTTTGCATGCCGTACATCATGCCATAGTTGCCATACAAAGTTCCCAGGCCTGTAGAATCCTGTAAGGAGAGGAATATCTCTTCAGCTATTTTCAAATTCAGGGAAGCCGCCTTATACTCCCCTTTAAAATTATAACCGGTAGCTAAACCAAGCCTGGCATTGGCTTCGCCTTTTTTATAATTTATTTTTTCTGCCGCCTGAATGGTCCTTTTACTCACATTGATGGCTGAGTCCAGATTAACTTCAACCAGGAAATCTGCTTTCTTTAATAGAAGTTTGATCCTCGCTGTATCAGTAGTGACTTTCAGAATCAGCCGGTCCAGGCTATCAATGGCAGGGGTTTGCCCAAATGTTGACCCATATACACAAATTACAAGAGAAAATAAGAAAGCCAGGTATTTCATGGGGATAAAGGTGTAGCATTGTGAATTCAATTTGAAATAGCGCTGGCTGTGCTTATTTTGCTGGCAATAGTATTGTAAATTCTGAGTATTCTCCTTCCTGCGAATCAACTTTTAATGTTCCGCTATGTCCTTTGGTAATAATATCATAGCTAAGTGACAAACCCAGTCCGGTGCCTTCTCCTGTCGGCTTGGTAGTAAAAAAGGGCTGAAATATTTTGTCTTTCACTGCTTCCGGAATACCTGTGCCATTGTCCTTCACCCAGATTTCTACCTTGTCTGCCAGTTTCTTTGTAGTAACTATTACCTGTGGCTGATACTGCCCATTGAGCTGATGCTTTTTCTGATTGACGGCATAAAAGGCATTGCTGAACAGATTCAGAAGCACTCTGCCGATTTCCTGGGGCACCACATTCACTGAGCCTACGGCCGGGTCTGCTTCGAGTTTAAATTCAGCATTGAAGTCTTTTTCTTTGGCCCTCAAGCCATGATACGCCAGCCGGAGGTATTCATCAGCCAACTCATTGAGATCAGTAGGTTGTTTTCCTCCGGACGAAACTCTGGAATGCTGCAGCATACTTTTTACGATGGCATCTGCCCGTTTACCATGGTGATAGATCTTCTCCAGGTTTTTCATGATATCATTTGAGAGTGCCCTGACTTCTGTAATATTACCAGAATCCAGTTCCTCCTTCAGTTCTTCTATTAACTCCACTGATACATCAGAAAAATTATTGACAAAATTCAGGGGATTTTGAATTTCATGAGCAATGCCAGCCGTAAGTTCTCCTAAAGAGGCCATTTTCTCCCGCTGCACCAGTTGTTCCTGGGTAGTTCTTAACTCGGTCATTGCTGCTTCTACTTCTTCCTTCTGGCGCTTCAACAGCGTTGCTGCTTTTTGTTTGGTATAATAGGCATAAAAGGCAATTACAGCAATGATCAGCATTAACAGCAATCCTACGCCCAGCATGATCTGACGGTTCCGGGATTCTATATTTGTTTTTTCCTGTTCAGCGGTAGCAAGTTGTTGTTTTTTGTCAAATTCATAATTCATATTAAGTTCGGTCGCCTTGCGGATGTTCTCCCGGCTCCGGACCGAATCGGCTATTTCTGCAAATTTTTTATAGGCTGCGAGTGCTTTCGGATAATCGCCTGCGCCGCTATATGACTCAGATAAATTTTTATACGATTGACCTACGTACTCATCATATACCTTGGCCTCCTTAATCGCATCAAATGCTTTTTCATATTGTGTGATGGCGTCCCTATATTTTTCCTGTGTTTTCAGAATGAATCCAAGGGCATTATAAGCCTGATAGATAATATAGGGCTGATGGGAAACATCGGCTGTCAGAATGGATTGTTTCGCTGTTTTCTCTGCTTCTGTTAACTGATTCAGATGAGCTAGAGAAATGGCCGATTTGGCAAGGCTGGCGGCCTCAATACCCGTATCGCCCATTTCTTTCCCTAGCCGGGCGGCCTTCATGGCAAATTCATGGGAACGCTGGTGGTTTTCCTGTTTTTCATACAGTGAGGCCAGGTTGGAGTAAGCATAAAGTTCTACATTCCGGGTACCTGCCGCTTTTGAAAGACTAACGGCTTTCATCAATGATTCCTCTGCCCGTTTAATATCTCCTAAATTATTATAAATCAAACCTATATTCATGGCAATATATGTCTGCGAACCTATATCTTTTTTCTTTTCGTAATAATCCTGGGCTTTTTGCAGATAGGATAGAGCTGGAGAAAAATTAGATTGCATCTGATAGGGGATAGCTATATTCTGGTAAGCACGGTTCAGCATAAACTCGTTTTTAATATTGCTGGCAACCTGAATGGCACGTTCATAATAATAAATAGAACTGTCGTACTTACTTTGCATGCCATACATCATTCCATAGCTGGAATACAAGTTACCAAAGCCAGTAGAGTCTTGTAGGGAGCGGTATATTTTTTCTGCCATTTCCAGGCTCTGGGCAGCAGCAGCATACTCTCCTTTGTAACAGTAACTGGTAACTAACCGTATCAGCGTATTGGCTACACCCTGAGAGTAATTTATCTTTTGTGCATCAGTAATGTTTCTTTTCCCCTCTAGAATCGCTGAATCCAGGTTGATCTCATTCAGGTAATTCAGCTTCTTTATACGCAGGTTAATTCTGGCTGTATCCGTAGTAGCTTTCACAATCAGCCGGTCCAGGCTGTCAATAGCAGGATTTTGTCCATACATAGAAAATGGCAGGCAAATAAGAAACAAAAAGCGAAAAAGGTGTTTCATGTCAGAACAGGTGGTAGCTTGTAAATTATAATCAAAAATCATTATACCGGCAACAGAATCACAAATTCACTGTGCTCTCCTTCCATACTTTCCATTTTCAACTCACCTCCATGGCCTTTGGTAATAATATCATAGCTCAAAGATAAGCCGAGTCCGGTGCCTTCTCCAGTGGATTTGGTGGTAAAGAAAAGCTGGAATATTTTGCTTTTAATACTTTCGGGAATGACTGTGCCATTGTCTTTCACCCGGATTCATACTTTTTCACTAAGGGCTTTTGTCGAAACAATTACTTGTGGCTGATATTGCCCGTTGAGCTGTGTTTTCTTCTGTTGGGTGGCATAAAAGGCATTATCAGAAACAAATAAAGCAGGATGTAATCAGGCTGTTTTTTAACATGAATCTATTTAATAGCGCTGTTTACAAAGCTTATTCCAGCACCTCATAGATCACTACTGCGTTGGCTTTATTTTTTAGTTTCACCTCTCCTACCAGCTCACATCGGAACGATTCTTTAACTTTGTGGTACGATGATTCAGATATTACTACTTGTCCTGGTTGAGCCACTGTTTGCAGGCGTTGGGCCAGGTTTACGGTATCGCCAATCACCGTATAATCCAACCTTTTGAGAGAAGCAGAACCAATATTGCCTGATACCATTTCACCAGCATTAATTCCGATAGAAACCTTGGGTATATATTCCGGAGAATCCAGTATCCGTTCTGAAATCGTATTAATGCGGTTACGAACGGCTAGAGATGCTTCAATGGCCCGGTCTAAATGATATTGTCCCCGAAAAACGGCCATTACGGCATCGCCAATAAATTTATCTACATACCCTCCTTGTGCGATGATCTCCTTCACCATCAGGTCAAAATATTTGTTGATGAGTGAGACCACTGTATTGGCTGGCGCATTTTCGGTAATGGCTGTAAATCCGCAGATATCTAAAAAAGCAACACTGGCTTCGATGGTTTCGTTGGCAAACAGGGAGGTTTCCATTTGCTGCTGGGTCATAAATTTAAGTACTGATTCGTCTACATACATGCGCAGGATATTGTTCTCCTTAATGGCACGTATGGTTTCCCGGAGCTGGTTTACATAACCGATGGTTTTTTGCATGGTCACTTCTAAGTCAGCGAAATTGACTGGTTTGCATACAAAATCGAAAGCACCCCGGTTCATAGCGGTCCGGATGTTTTCCATATCTCCATAGGCCGAAACAATTACCGTCTTCACTAGTGGACTCGATTCGTGAATTTTTACCAGTAAGGTGAGGCCATCCATACCAGGCATGTTGATATCTGAGAGCACCACATCAATATCCGGGTGCCTTCTGATTTGCTCTAAGGCTTCGTGTCCATTGCCTGCAAATACAAATTCATAGAGGTTTTCCCGGATTTGCTTGCGGAACTTCTGTTTGATTAATGATTCCAAATCTGCCTCATCATCAACCACAAGTATTTTTGCTGCCATTAGTCTGCCTTAGGTATGTTTGTTTTGCTGAATGTATAAAAAAAAATGATACTTTCAATCCGCCTGCTATGCTTATTTATTGCAAATAATTAGTATCAGTATTCCCGGTTTTCAAACTTTTGCATTTTATCTTAAAAAAGGTTTAATTGTAGAATTATGCCCCGATTATGCATTATCAGAAAGCCAGAGAGTATGTGCTGAAGCGCTTGGAAAATGAGTTGCCCAAAAACCTGTATTATCATGGAATTCACCATACCCTGGATGTGTGTCAGGCAGTTGAGGAACTGGCTTCAGGCGAGCATGTGAAAGAAAAAGACCTGGTGCTGCTTCGTACGGCTGCTGTTTATCATGATATTGGTTTTATAGTACAGTATCACAACAATGAAGAAGTTGCCTGTCAGATCGCTTCGGAAACTTTGCCTGGCTTCAATTATCTAACTAATGACATTAAAATTATCTGCCACATCATTTTAGCAACCAGAGTCCCACAAAATCCTCAGACACATCTGGAGCAGATTATGTGTGATGCTGACCTGGATTATTTAGGCCGGAGTGATTTTTTTGACATTACCCAAACCCTTAAACAGGAGTGGATGGAATTTGGGATTATTTCTTCGGATGAAGAATGGAACCAGAAACAGGTATATTTTTTTCAGCAACACCATTATTTTACCAAAACTGCCCAAGAGAAACGGGAAGCCCGGAAGCATAAGCACCTGTTGGAGCTTCAGAAACTGCTTTGATTTCCTGTGATAAACCATCTGCCTGCACATGAAGTACTCAGAAAAAATTAAGGATCTGTTAAATCTACAGAAAGGAGAAGGACCTACTGTGCTTAGGCTCATGTTATACTCCTTCTTCCAGACAGTAGCCCTTGCCTTATTTTTTACTACTGCCAGCGCCGTATTTCTTACCCAATACCCGATCACCACCTTACCCTATGTATATATCACTGGTGGATTGCTTTTCCTTTTTATCAATGAAGTGTATTCCAGGCTGGCGAATGTATATCCTGCCCAGCGATTAATTCTGGCAGAGATAATTGTCTTTTTTCTATGTGTCCTCTTATTCAGGTTTGGACTTGCCTATGCACAGGTGGGATGGCTGGTTTTCTGTTTAATCGTCTGGCACCGCATCATGTCGGCATATATTGGTACAGGATTTATCCGCTTAAATCTGATTCTGTTTAATGTACGGCAAAGCAAACGACTCCTGGGACTGGTGAGTTCTATGGAAGTACCAGGCAATGTATTGGGCTATTTACTGGCTTCAGTAATGATTCCTGTTATTGGAACCATCAATCTATTATGGCTTTCGGCTGTTGCCTTGCTGCTGGCTATGGTATTTCTCATTTCCATTATCGCCAACAAAAAAGCCTTTGACCTTGAAGAACCAGAAACACAAAAAACACTAAGTATCAAACCTAAGGGGATTGTTCAGCGGTTTTTCAAAACTAATTTTATTTATGCCCTTTCCGTTACCTGTTCCTTTGCCGTCCTCACTTTTATTTTTATTGAATTTGCCTTTTTGAGCCAGGTAAACGAGCAATTCAGCAGCCAGGCCGAAATAGCCTATTTTATTAGTATTATTATGGGTACCGGGCAGTTAATTGCCTTTTTTATTAAAATCTCTTTATATGGCTATATACAAAGGCGATACGGCATTCAAGTGGCCCTCTTTGCACTTCCTTTCGCCTTGGGTATCATTACTATTTTTAGCCTCATCAGCAGCAGTTTTTCCGGTAATACATTTTTGTTAGCTTGGTTTTGGGTAGTAATTATGCTGGTAAATGATACCATCAAAGCAGCTTTATACAGCAATACTTTTATTTCCTTGTTGCAGCCTTTGCAGACAAAACTCAAAATGTTTGGGCTGGATACCCTGGGTGTGATAGAAGCCATAGCCGTTAGTGTAGCAGGTGTAGCATTAGTAGGTTTCGGTTGGCTGAGTTCCTTAACACTAGTACACTTTAGTGTGCTACTTCTAATGGTTCTGGTGGGCTGGGTGGCCTCTATTTCTTACCTCAATAAATCGTATATCCATACCCTGGAGGTAGCGCTCAAGAAACGCATTCTGGAAGGAAGTTCACTGAAACTGGAAAGTCCGGATGTGCTGGCTATGATACAAGCTAAACTTAATAGCCCTTTTCCGGGTGAGGTCTTGTATGCCCTGGATATTCTGTGTAAAAGTAAAAGCGGTAAAGCCCCGGAATTACTCCTGCAATTGATGGCACATCCTTCTGCGGAGGTACGTATGGAAGTGTTGAAAAAAATTGAAAGCTTAAAACTGGTGTCTCTGCAAGGCCATGTAAAAGAACGTATTGAGTCAGAGCCGGACCTTATTATTAAAAAACATGCGATCCGGTTATATTGCTTTTTAGGTGAGGAAACAGTGGTAGAAGAAATAAGTCCCTATCTCGACAGTAAAGAAAAACTGATTCAGACTGGCGCTTTGGTGGGCTTGATTTGCTTCGGAGGGATTAGCGGCGTTATTCTAGCCGGGCAGCATCTAAATGAGTATGTATTCTCTGAAGACCCTGAAAAACGGGCTTTTGCGGCAGGTGTGATTGGCGAAGTAGGTATCCAGCATTTTTATCATCCCTTACTTAAACTTATGGAAGATGAAGATGTTGTGGTACGCAAAGCAGCACTGAAAGCAGCAGGCAAAATTAAGCATCCGAGGTTGTATGGTTCTATGTTACGGGCCGTTTCCTCTCCACAGGTTTTTGAGGTGGCTATGAATGCCCTGATCAGTACTGGTGAGGAAGTAACCGGGCTCTTCGAAACTGAGTTTAATAAACCCGATTATAACCCGGTATGGCTGCGGCGGCTGATTTATGTATGCGGTAAAGTGGGTGGAAACAAATCTATTGCCCTTTTAAAAGACAAGCTTTATTTTAAAAATATTGAAGTAAGGAACCAGATTCTGCATTCGCTTACCCTATGCCGGTATCAGCCTAGTCCCTCAGAAAAAGACAAAGTACTTACCAGTATTCAGGCGGAACTAACCGATGCCGGCTGGTTTCTCAACTGTATAGAAGTGATTACCCTTTCTGCTACTCCTGCTGAATTGCCTCATTACTCTCTGCTTATTAGTGCCCTTCATATAGAACTCCTTCATCTGAAAAAGCGCCTGGTTTTACTGCTCTCCTATATCTATAATTCCAATGATGTATTACAAGTGTGGGAAAGTATGCACCTATCGAATAAGGAAAAAAAAGCCAATGCCTTTGAAGTGCTCGATGTGTTAATCGCCAAAGACCTGAGTTCGATTATTCTGCCCTTGCTGGAAGATTTCCCTATTAGCCAGCAGGTGAAAATTTTCAATACCCGTTTCCCACAAAAGAGATTGAGTTTACATGTATACTTACAAAAACTGATCAGCCGCCAGGAAGTGCCAGTGGTGAATATCTGGACACAGGCGATTTCCTTATATGTGGTAAGGCAACTGAGTATTCATGAAATGAGCAATGAGGCAATTCTGGCCGTATCACACCCGAATAAACTGGTGGCAGAAACTGCTTTATGGGTATTAAAAGATTTTTATCCAGATACCTATACTAATTATTTGTCCAGTCTGGCTTTTGAAGATATTCATTTATTGCAGGAAACTACCCACGAGAAAAACAAACAAGTTATGAATTCCCAACTATTAGACATTGAAAAAGTAATGGCCTTGAAAACTACTACTATTTTTAGAGAAACCTCAGAAGATATTCTGGTAGATGTGGCCTCTATTTTAAAAGAAGTACCAGTGCAGGCTGGAGAAAGCATTGTTAAAAAAGATGACATGGGTACGTGTATGTTCATCATTTACTCAGGTTCGGTACGGGTGCATGACGGAGAACATACCCTGGCAGAACTTAAAACCAGGGATTTTTTTGGTGAACTCTCATTGCTGGATACTGAACCCAGGTCTGCTTCGGTAACAGCGCTTGTAGATACCTTTCTGTTACGCTTAGATCAGCATGCCTTCTACGAAATTATGGCAGACCGTATTGAGGTAACCCGTGAGATTATGAAAATACTTTGCCGGAGATTGCGCCATCAGAATAAAATAGTGGCAGAAATGAAAGAGAGAATAACAAACCCGGTATTGAAAGCAAACTAGATAAATCGTCGGACGTGATAATTGAAAATTGACTGGGTATCTCCATGCAGGTTACACAGTCGGAAAAGTTAAGAAGTATAACAGTAAGTCTGTTGAAAGTGATGCTATTCATATCACTTTCAGGGCGTTTTAGCTTATGTTTTTGAAAAGATATTCAAAAGCAATGCAGGCAAGCAACGGCTGCTCAAACAGATCAATATTTGAAACATTTGGGGCTTTTCAAGAACGATAATTTTATTAATAATTTCCCTGAATTCTAGTATTTACAATAGTGTGAACAGAAAACAAACAAAGAAGGAGTAGAAAATAGTTTTGTAGTTGCGACACAAAACACTCTACTCCTATGAAAGCCACAAGTGCCTTCCAAACAATACTAGCAAAAATGAACAAGGTAAGCAAACCCCTAGAGAGCTTTTTGAATGAACTGCTGATAGTGTTCCTTTCTCTGAAAGGCCGTTATTGCTTTCGCAATCTAAGCAGATGGGCTTCTTTTTGTGAGCATACAATCAGCCGTAACTTCGCTAAAGCATTTGATTTCTACCTTTTCCAGCAACAGTTCATTGATTCCTTTCTTCAAGGCAGGAAGCTGATCGCAGTGGTGGCTAGTGATCTTGCTACATTTGGGTGGACATTAAGTTAAGAGAAAATACTTAACTTAATGAAAATGGGACAAAGAAGAAAATTCGACAAGGAGTTCAAACTAATGACTGTTGAACTTAGTAAGAGCAGAAAAAATTTAGTAGATCTGGCTAAAGAATTGGATATCAAAATTGGATTGATTTATCGCTGGCGCCGTGAGTTTTTAGACAAGAGGGAGGGAAGTTTTCCTGGCCATGGAAAACCAAAACAAACCCCTGAAGAAGCAGAAATAGCCCGTCTAAAGAAGGCATTAAAGGATGCAGAAATGGAAAGGGATATGGAGCCGATGCTCACAACGTAGGCAGGTCCAAAAAAGGCGGTCAGCATCTTTTCCAGGAACGATGGGAGATATTCCAATTCATAAAGGATAATCACACTGTATACCCCATTGAGAAGATGTGCAAAGCCTTTCAAGTAAGTAAAAGTGGATATTATGGATGGATAAACAGTGAGCCATCTAAACGAGCTACAGAGAACCGGGAAATTCTTCAACAGATCAGAGTGATCCATAAGGAGAGTGGCCAGACCTATGGTAGCCCAAGAATCAGTAAAGCCTTGAAAGCGAATAACATTTCAGTTTCCAGACCCAGGGTTGCCCGCTTAATGAAGCAGGCTGAGCTTAGGGCAAAAAGAATTAAAAGGTATAAGGTCACTACGGATTCAAAGCATAGCTATCCGGTGAGTGAAAATCTACTGGATCGAAATTTTACAGCTAATGCAACAGGTCAGGCCTGGGTATCAGACATGGACCTGCAGACGATGTCAGCATCGGGTCCACTTATATCAGAACCATTACAGGTTGGCTATATCTTACGGTGGTACTGGATTTGGCAGACAGAAAGATTATTGGCTCTCGCCTTGAGTAAAACCATGAAGGCCAAAGAGACGACAATAGCAGCATTAAAAATGGCTATAAAAAACAGGCCCGTGATCCAACCTCTAATATTTCATTCAGACAGGGGTATACAGTATGCCTGTGATGAATTTAGGCAAGAATTAGGTACATATCCTCTTATTAAGCCAAGCATGAGTCGAAAAGGGAATTGTTGGGATAATGCTGTCGCAGAAAGCTTCTTTAAGACCCTGAAAGTGGAATGTGTATATGATTATAAGTTTGCCCATCAGCAGCAAGCGGCTACCACTGTTTTTGAATATATAGAAATCTGGTACAACAGGAAAAGACTGCATTCCTCTCTGGGATATAGAACACCAGCCCAGATGGAGCAACTTTTAAATCAATATGTGTTAGTTGCTTAATTTATTGTCCACAATTTTGTTGCAAGTCCATTGCAGTTTTGTGACTAAGGCCGGTAAAGCTACCTTCGGATTAGATAAATTTTTTTCTTCCACAGTAAAGAAAGCAGTCAAGGGTTTAGAACTCTCCCTGATTGCTTTAGCAGACCCAGAGAGCAGAGAAGCTTTCAGCTTGCATGTCAGGCAGACAAAAGCAGGTTTAGGGCAAGAACAAAACCGCATAGATTATTACCTCGAGCAGCTAGAAGCAGTCAAAGACTATGTACAAAAAAAAGTAGAATATTTTGTGGCAGACGGTTTTTATGCCAAAAAGAAAGTAGTGGATAAAATGACAGGCTTAGGTTTCGGTTTTATCAGCAAACTGCGTAGTGATGCAGACATGAAATACTTATATACAGGCGAGCATGAAAAGCGCAAAGGTGCTAAGAAGAAGTATGAGGGTAAGATCATCTGGAAAGACTGCTTTGAGAAATTTACTTTAGTCACAAGGCTTGACAATGGCATCAGGCTCTACAGTAAGAATGTCTATAGCATGTGCTTGAAAAGACAAGTACGGGTAGTAGTTCTGCAAACTTACAACAGTAAAGGAAAGATGGGCTATGCCCTGCTGTTTTCTACCAACATCAAGCAAGCCCCTGAAGAAATTTATCACTACTACAGCCTACGTTTTGCTATCGAGTTTTTGTTCAGGAATGCCAAATCTCACCTGGGCTTACAGCATTGCCAGGCAAGAGAAGAGGATAAACTTGCTTTCCATTTCAACTTTGTTTTTGTGGTGCTCAACTTAGCTAAGTGGGAGATCCTACAAAATGGCAAAAGCAGTATTTCTATAGCTGATCTCAAGAGTGAGTACTTTAACAGGAGTTATCTAGAAACTATATTTACAAAGTTAGATTTACAGCCTGAGTTGTTGAAAAATCACCCTAACTATCCTTTGCTGGAAAATTGGGGCAAAATTGCAGCTTAACACTATTCACACTATTAGTATTTATGACATTACCAGAAATTTATAGTCTACTTTCAAAAATTAAAGATGGATTATACCTCAGTTCTACTGCAACAACCTTAAGTAATACACCCGAAAATTCAACCTATAAAATTGAAAATATCAGGCAAGTTAGATACTTGCTTAATCTATTAAATGAAACGGGCCTTTTTCAGGATAATATAGAAGAATTAAAAAAAACATCGCTTTACAGGACTCCCTACGATGAGGAAGTTATAGGTGGAAAAGAATTTAATAATATTAAGTTAAATTTTGATATCATCAAGTTAGGGGTGCAGGGGGTTCTATTATTACTAAATAAAATTTTAAATAAATCTGAGCATGATACAATAAGAATCAAATTGCCTGATACAGAGGATTTGAAAGAGATTTCAAAATACTTGAATGAATTTGAAAAAATATTGTCCTTGACAATTTTACATGAAGATATTGGAGGGCAGATTAAAGTAGTAAATATATATCAAGGCTCTGTTTGGATAGAAATATATGTGGGATCAGCACTTGCTGTTCCACTCATTGGGGGAATTGTCTGGGCAGCCGCAGTTATTAACAAAAAAATTAATGAAGGGAAAATTATTAAACAATACTCTGAAGGACTAAAGATTAAAAATGAAAGTATGAGGGATCTAATGGAAGCTCAAAAACAATTCATTGAAATGACATTGGACTTTGAGGCTAATCATTTATACCTTGAAAACTACAGAGCAAAAGATCCTGAGCAATTGGGAAGATTAAAACATTCTATACAATTAATGCAAGAGTTGATACAGAAAGGAGCAGAAGTACATCCTGCCTTAAGTGCTCCAGAAAGTATTCAAAATTTATTTCCTAAACAGCAAGAATTGCCATTAATAGAATCAAAAATTAAAAGATTAGAACAATAATTATATGAACGATAAAGAAAAAGACTTGCCAGTTTATGTCAGATTGATATTTTTACTGAGTTTGTATAATCAAATTATTTAGCCTTAGCTGGCTAAGGCTTTCTTAACCCGCTGTACTGTATCTACCGAAACATTTCGAAAGGCAGCCGTTTTACGGATAGATAAGCCGGACTTCAGATCTTTCAAAATCCCTGGATATTCTTTAAGCAATTCCTGAACAGGTTTAGCTGTACCTTTTGGCCTACCAAAATGTTTGCCTTGTGCTTTGGCCTGCTGCTGGCCACGCATAGAGTTTGCCCTCGCTCTTCATTTTCTGATTCTGCCAGCTCTAAAAATAAGTAATAGTTTTTTAGCCACTAGGCAGAAAGTCAGGGACTAGATAAAGAAGAGCATATAAATCAATATAGCCAATATGATCGTCTGCATAATTGTAGCTAATATAATCGCTTTTTTCATATCGTTTTTGAAAATATTGATAGAAAGAGAGAGGTCTTCTTTAGTAGCAAGTTCAGATATATAGTTGTTTTTAGGAGTATGCATAAAGATTATTTTTCTCCAATGTAAAAAAAGTCAAAACTTTTAGCAATATATTATGACGGTTTTCCGACTTGTGAAATGAGATTGAATATAACAAAATTGGAGTAAGTCTTTTTCAATATAATCAACAGGTTATGCCACAGCCAGAGGCGTTAACGTACTCAGTACTAGTTCTTTCTCTTTACCTTTTAATTTAACGGCTCCCAGAGACTGGGCAGCATATTGATTAGATAAACCCAGTTCAGCTACCAGATCCAGAGAAGCGATCAGATCAGTATTGAAGGTATGGCACATGCCTAAGATTCTGGAAGTGGTATTGAGCACATTGCCAGAGTAGGTAACATCCCGTTTGAGTAAGCCTACTTCTCCGGCTACTACTTTTCCGCAATGAATCCCTGCTTTGAAGGTAGGAATGAGTCCATACTGGCGCATGTATTTATTCTGGTTGGCTTCAATACAATGTTTAATATCATAGAAACAACGGATACACTGGCTGTTTTCAGCACCCTCTTCCTGTTTCCAGGCAATCACTACTTCATCGCCCACATACTGGTAGATTTCACCTTTATTATTGAGGATGGGATGGGTAATATCGGCAAAGAAATCTTTGAGCAATTCATGGTATTTTTCGTCGCCTAACTGTTCCGCAATAGCAGTAGATGAGTTTAAGTCCAGAAACATAAAAATGCGCTTTTCCTCTTTGGGGGTATTGTATTTTCCACATAGAATACTTCCCAGCGTTCTGTATCCGAATTTACTGTTGATCTGAAGTAATAACTGTGTTACTGCCACCACCAGCGACCATACCATTACATTTTTGATTCTGGCACTATCTGTTAAAAAATCTTTCAATGCCTCCAGCGCTTCAGGCTCCCAGATAAGCTGGCCAGTGCGCAAGGTTGTTGAAATCAGGCCCAGCAAAGCCATAATCAGGGATATAATGAACATGAAAGATAAACTCACCGAAACAATAGTGTACACATACGATCTGTTCTGGTACTTTACATTCACATAAAACACCATATAACTTCCTCCCAGTAAGGCACCCATCAAAGCAGAACCCATATTATACGCCAAGGCCAGGGAAAACGAATAGGTAGCGGATGTCCCCAAAGAATTGGCCGTATGCAATACCAGATGATCATATACTGACATCAGAATGGCAATAATCATCCATCCAAAGGTAATAATGCCGAGCTGACTTAGCTTTAATTGTGTGATCCGGTTCATGAGGGTATAGGTTTGAGGTAGGTTTGTTTGAGCTGGGAGTATTCAGAAAGGGTGAGAAAAGTAGCGATAGAGTGAACATCTATCGCTACACAATGACCTTCAGTTTTATAAGCTTAATTCTGAGGATAGTCGTAATTAATCATCCACTGCACGCCATATTTGTCAGTGAGCATGCCAAAATAGGCATTCCAGAAGGTTTTCTGCAATGGCATTTCTGCTTTTCCGCCATTCAACAGGCCATTAAATAACTTTTCTGCTTCCTGCTCACTGTCGGCACCGATGGCAATTGACATGTTCGTTCCGTTCACCAGCTGTTGCCCCATCGATTCCAGGGCATCGGTGGCCATCAGTATATTTCCTTGTCCGATGGGTAAGGCCACATGCATAATTTTCTCCTGTTCAGCCGGAGACAGCTTATCAGCTTCCGGGGTATCTTTAAATCGCTGCAAGAAGATAAATTCTCCGCCAAAAACGGATTTGTAAAAATTGAAAGCTTCCTCTGTGTTTCCGGGGAAGTTCAGATAAGGATTAATGGTTGCCATAGTTTTTGTTGTTTTGAGGGTTTGGAAAAGGGTTTAGATAGAGAAAAATATTAAATTATTATATACAAATTTTTAAGAATACATATTAGAGAACTTGCATAAACAACATTTCAAAATTATTCTTTTTAATCTTTTAAGCAAGTATTTTATACATTATTTTTTGTATTAAATATTTACTTATTCAAACAAATGTACGATATACAATTAAAAAAGTTAGGGTGTAGATACGTCATTTTAAAGGGTAATTGCGACAAATATTTATGACAGCAATGCGGATTAAAAGCAGGTTGTGAATGCATGCTTGCAGGTAAAGTAAATGACTACCGAATTCTCTGGCAGCGCTTTGATTTATATTGTCTTTTCATCTGTCTGTCCTTCAAAACCGGACGATCTACTGTCCGTTTCCGGACATCTGCTCTAGGCTTATATAATAGAAAATGGCTTTATTATACAGGAAACGCACATTTTTACTCCTGGCAAAGCATTTGATCAGCAAAAATAGATTTAATACAAAACCATGAAGAGAACCTATTTAGGGGAATTCGAAGAAATTGTACTGTTAACTGTAGTAGTATTAGAAACCAGCGCCTATGGTGTAGCCATTACCCATGAAATTATTGAGCAAACCGGGCGTTCGGTCAGGCTCAACCAGGTACATGCGGCACTGCAACGGCTGGAAGAAAAAGGAATGGTACACTCCAGAATGGGCGAAGCCACCGCAGAACGGGGCGGACGGCGAAAACGCTTATTTACTATCACAGCCTATGGCGAGCAAACTTTACTGGAGATCCAATCGGTACGCACCCAATTACTGAGCCTACTGCCTCGTCCACTTAAACCAAGTTTAAGCATATGAGCAAGCATTCTAAACCTGAACAACCGCAACCGCCCTATCTGGCAGATAAGCTACTCAAATGGTTCTGTGCCCCTCATTTGCTGGAAGAACTCCAAGGTGATTTGCATGAGGAATATTATTATCAACTCGAGCGGATGGGTAAAAAACGTGCCAATTGGCATTATTTCAGGGAAGTAATCGGCTTTATCCGCCCATTCGCTATCAAACGAAAAACCACACCCCCAACTTTACCCTCTACCCTACCCTTACAACTGGATATGTTCAAAAATTATCTCACCATCGCTTTACGAACCCTGTGGCGAAACAAAGGCTATGCTGCCATTAACTCTGTAGGGCTTTCTGTAGCTTTCTGTATCAGCATATTTCTGTTCCTGACAGCCTATCTGCAACTCACTTTTGATTCTTTCCACGAGGAGAAAGACCGCATCTATCAGGCCTATTTTTTCTCCAATGATCCGGAAAGGGCAAGCCGGAGTGGCGGAATGCCCATGCCGCTGGCACCCACACTAAAAGCAGAATTTGAGGAGGTAGAAGCTGCGGCCAGAGTGATGACCTTACGGAAGAGTTCAGTAGCCTACCAGGATAAGCGTATGGATAAAGAAGTCTACATGACTGATCCGGACTTTCTCAATATGTTCTCTTTTCCCTTGCTTAAAGGCAATAAGGAAACGGCTTTTTCTGACCTAAGCAGTATACTCATCAGTGAGAGTTTAGCACAAACGCTTTTTGGCAACGATGAGCCCCTGGGAAAAGTCGTACAGATAGGAAATGAAGGGAAACAAAAAGGCTATATCGTAAGCGGTGTACTGGCAGATGCGCCCTATAATTCATCCATCCGCTACGATGCTTTCATCCGGATAGATAATCATCCTAATTTCACCCATGATCAGGCTAACTGGGGTTCCAATTCACACAAGGTATTTATTAAAATAGCGCCTCAGGCAAAACAAGCTACCCTTGAAAATAAACTGAAGCTTTTTTCTCAGAAGTATTTTTCATCTAATATAGAAGTCCTGCAAAAAAAAGGGGCTAAACCAGATAAGCTGGGCGACATTTTTGCCTTGCGTTTACAGCCACTTACCAAAGTCCATTTTGATACTGAAATCTCTAATGGCCCACCCATTGCCATTGTCTATGCATTGATGGGCATCGCCTTTTTTATCCTGCTTATTGCCTGCATCAATTTTATCAACCTGAGTGTAGCCCGTTCATTTACCCGTGCCAGAGAAGTAGGTGTCCGCAAAACCCTGGGCGCCCTCAAAAGCCAGCTTTTTGTACAAATCTGGTCAGAATCAACTTTGCTCTGTTTTATTGGATTCCTGGTAGGCGTATTGCTTGCCTATCAGTTGCTGCCAGAATTTAATACGATGTTTAATGCACAAATTAAACTGGCCCATATCTGGGAACCTGGTTTTATTGGTCTGATTGTGGGGGTATTTTTTATGGTTACGCTGCTTGCAGGCGGATATCCGGCCTTACTGATGGCTAAGTTTAATCCGGTAGAAGTGTTAAAGGGCAAGATCTCTCTGAAACGTCCCGGGTTTTTACGTAATTCACTCATCGTTATGCAATTTGTGATGTCGAGCCTGCTGGCAAGCTGTACCCTTATTGCCTTGCAGCAACTGGATTATTTACGTACCAGGCCACTGGGTTTTGTAAAAGAACAAGTGATCAGTATTCCGGTAGGAAACCAGGAGAACGGCCGCCAGGTGTTAAAACGCATGCGGGCTAAATTAGCTACAGATCCCACCGTGCTTGCTGTTACCGGAAGCGGCATAAATCTGGGCAGGGGAAAAGACCGGGTAACGTCCAGAGCAGTTATCGCCTTTACCCACAAAGGTCAGCAAATTCAAACAGACTGGCTTCTGGTAGATTACGATTATTTAAAAACCCTGCAAATTCCATTACAGGAAGGCCGTGAGTTTGATCCGGCTTACCCTTCCGATTCCCTGGATAGAATTATTATCTCTGCAAGTATGGCCAAAGCCATGGGAGGACAAGAACTGGTAGGCTCCTATTTGCGGAATGAAGCCGATTCGGCAGGCACCAAATACCAGATTATCGGAGTAGTACCTGATTTTCACTTATATAACCTATCCAATGGTGTGATTCCCATCACCATGCATCTTTCTAATACAGAATCGATTCATTATATTTTTGTCAGGGTTGCTTCCCAGAACCTAAAACAATCTCTGGACAAGCTTCAACATGCATGGAAAGAAGTGGCTCCCCAATCTGAATTTATCGGCACTTTTCTGGATGAAAATGTAAATGAATGGTACCGGGAAGAAGAAATGCTTTCGCAGATATTTAGTCTGGCATCCGGAGTAGCGATTCTGTTATCCTGCGTTGGCTTGTTTGCTATGGCTCTGCTGGTCACTGAACAGCGCACGAAAGAGATCGGGATACGCAAAGTGCTAGGAGCTGGTGTTCCTTCGCTCATTTTATTGCTTTCTAAAGATTTTATTAAGCTGGTGCTGATTGCTTTATGTATGGCTTTGCCACTCGCCTGGTTTATGATGAAACAATGGCTCAATGAATACCCGTACCGCATTGAAATCAGTCTATGGATTTTTGTAGCTGTTGCCCTTGCCGCTCTCCTGATTACCTTTCTAACTATTGGTTTTCAAAGCATGAAGGCAGCCTTCATGAATCCGGTAAAATCCTTACGATCAGAATAAATCTATTGCATTCTTTCATTAACCTATATCTCCATTTCTATGAAAATCTCTTATTTCCTATATATAGCTTGTATGTGTTTGATAAGCCTGTTACCGGCTTGCCATCTAATGCACAATAATGACCTTGAAGTCACCGTAAGCGAGTCTGAAGATAGCTACGAGTTAGCCGCTTATTTTGACGAGAGCAAAACAAGTGCTATTCAATCGTATATTAACCGGGAGCTTAGGCCTAACAGTGTTTTTGGTTCTGTCACTGATAAGCTAAATATCACAACCATGCTGGATGATAAAACTACTTTCCACATTAACTCATCACCCGGAAAGCTGAAGATCACCCTGGACAAGAAAGAAAATTCAAAGGCTTCTTACTATAGAATAAAAAAAATAGGTGAAGGTGTACATTCTATTCTTGTTCAGAAAAATTGACTAATGAATTAGCTAAAGTTTACATCATCCGACTTTAAAATGGGTATTTTCCGGTCATAGCTTTTACAGAAGCCACAGATATTTAATTACGAATGAATAATTACCAATTACGAATCGTGGATAGATATTTTCTCATTAATAATTCATAATTAGTTGTTGGTAATTGGATTACAGCCTCTCCTGTGCTGGAGGATAAAAGCCTATAAACAGATTGTATAGCTTTCCAGATAAGCAGTCTAGCATACATAATAGCTATGCTTTGGCTTTGCCTGCTTGTGTACTCCGAGCAAATACACCAGTACTCTTCCATTTGCCAATCAGGTAAAAGGTAGGTATATTACCTGCTTATCGCTACAGTTCATTTGTCCATTTCAGGTCAATAGCCCTGAATTTGAGATAAAATATCCCTGTCAGCGCTTACTTAATGTATGACCACAAATCCTTTCCTTGCTAATTTCCGCCCATATATTGCCGATAGCGTAAAAAACCTGCGCGAACTTACCATTGTACCGCTTATAGTGGGCACTCTGCTTGGGATTGTTTTTGGTGCTTCTTCGATGTATCTGGTATTAAAAGTAGGAATTACGGTGTCAGCTTCTATCCCGGTAGCAGTTATCTCTATTACACTTTTCCGTGTATTGTCGAAGCTGGGTATGCGGGATGCTACCGTTCTGGAACACAATATTGTACAAACGGCCGGTAGTGCCGGGGAATCTATTGCTTTTGGGGTAGGTGTAACTATGCCGGCTATCATGATTCTGGGTTTCGATCTGGAAATATGGCGGGTAACACTGGTGGCTGTACTCGGCGGCCTGCTTGGCATACTCATGATGATCCCCCTCCGGCGGGCATTAATCAGAGATCAGCATGGTTACCTGAAATATCCGGAAGGAACAGCCTGTGCAGAAGTACTGAAAGCCGGTGCTAACCAGGAATCCCGGAATGCTTCTATAGAAGCGGCCACTACCAGAGCAGATGCCGGAATCACAAGTGGGGGCAAGATCATTGTCATTGGCTTTGGGCTTGGGTTTCTGTTCAATACACTGATGCAGGTTTTTAAAAGCTGGAAAGAAGTACCCGCCAAAGAATTCGGCAAATCCTTTGAGGGAGGTTCTATTTCCCTGGAAAATAACCCGGCCTTGCTGGGAGTAGGCTATATTATTGGGCCGAGAATCGCCGGTATTATGTTTGGAGGTGGCGTATTAGCTTACCTGGTGCTCATCCCCATGATCAAATATTTTGGCGGCGGCTTAACCGAACCTCTCCCCCCGGCTACTCTTTTAACAATAGGCAAAATGGCCCTGGAAGGCAAGGATAGTATCCAGACAACTTATATTTTATACATTGGCGCAGGAGCCGTAGCGGCCGGAGGAATGATCAGTTTATTCCGTTCCCTGCCGGTTATAATTAAGGGGATACGGTCAGGTATTGCCGATTTCAGGGGTTCAAATAAGCAGACGGTTGAGGAAGTATTGCCCAGAACTGACCGGGATCTTTCCATGAAATGGGTTATAGGAGGAATTCTAACGCTAATCCTCATTATTGCCCTGGTGCCCACGCTCAAAATGAATATTCTGGGAGCTATTCTTATCATTCTATTTGGCTTTCTGTTTGTAACGGTATCTTCCAGGTTAACCGGCGAAATAGGTTCCTCTTCTAATCCTATCTCAGGTATGACGGTAGCCACCTTGCTGCTGACCTGCCTGGTTTTTCTGCTGATCGGATGGACGCAGCCAGACCCTTATTTTGTAACGGCGCTCACGATTGGCGGTATTGTTTGTATTGCTGCTTCTAATGGGGGTACTACTTCACAAGATCTGAAAACAGGCTTTATTGTAGGTGCTACTCCCTGGAAACAACAAATTGCCATCCTGACCGGAGCCTTGGCTTCTGCCCTGGTATTAGGTCCTATTCTTATCGGGCTTAATAATGCAGCCACCGTATATGTACCGGTCGCACCTACCGCTTTTGCAACAGAATTTCGTATACCCAGCGGTCAGCTTTTGCAGGAAGATGGCCAGCTCAAAACAGAACAAGTAACTGACAAAGCGCTGAACGACAATACCGCTTATTATATATGGCATAATACGGATGTAAATCAGGGGGAAACAGGACGTTACCTGGTAAACGAACAAGGCAAGCCTGTATATCTGGTAGACCCTGGTATCAACGGAGCCATCCGGGAGCGGACGGATGGTACGACTGTTACCAAATATAACGCGCCAAAAGCCACCCTGATAAGCTATATCATTAAGGGTATTTTAAGCCAGGAACTTCCCTGGGGCCTCGTACTGCTGGGTGTAATGATTGCCATTGTGCTGGAAATATCTGGTATTCCTTCGCTTGCTTTTGCGGTAGGCTTGTATTTACCGGTAGCCGTTTCGGCACCCATATTTGTTGGGGGTATGGTACGCTGGATGGTCGATAAAGATTTAATTAGAAAACTACAAGGCCGCAACTTAACCGAAGAAGAGCTTACTGCTGAAACTGATAAAAGCCCGGGGGTGCTGCTAGCCTCAGGATATATTGCCGGCGGAGCCTTAGCCGGAATTATGGTAGCCCTGGCCACTGAGTTTCTGGGACAGATTATGCAAACTTTTACCAAATGGTCTGAAGCTAATAATCCCTTCTATGCAGGCGCTCAATCCGACTGGCTGTCCTTGGTGCCATTCACTGTATTATGCGTTTTACTCTATTATACCGGAAGAGAACTGTTATTCAAGGGTAAAGATGAGTTACGGTAATGATTAGCCAATAAGTAAATCTGTAAAGTTGGTTGTTTGATAATTAAAGAATAAAAATGGCGGATACCAGATTAAATACAACTAGATTTCAGGATAAGAACTTAACTCTATATAGTTTTTACAACAGAATTATCGTTAACTGTCCTAATTGTCAGCATTCAGGAGAAATAACCACTGATCTTAAAACCTATCACAGCAGTTTTAATTGTTACCATTGCCATCATCAAATTAAGTTAGAGAACAAGCTTTTTGACTTATCAATCAAGGTATATTGTAACACTTGTGCTAATAGAATCAATATGACGATTCCTGAAGTAAAAACAAAGAAACAAGCTATAAAAGTTAAGTGTCCTGAATGTGGAGATACACATTCTTACCACCCTACTTATACTGAATATATTGGTTATATCAGATACAATACAGCTACTGATCCATTTTTAGGGCTCGAGTTGTGGTATCAAGCACAATTTAAGGATGAGTTATTCTGGGCATATAATAATGAGCATTTGCATTATCTGGAACAATACGTAGTTGCCAAACTCAGAGAAAGAAATAACCCACGATACATGACAATGGTTGAGAAGTTACCTGCCTTCATCAAATCTGCCAAGAATAGAGAGGGCCTATTAAAATTGATAAACAAATTAAAGAATAAATCTCTCCTAAAACATACTATTTGATTTTCTTACTGCCCCTTTATCACATATTCTTTCCCAGGTTCGGTGGCCAGATCATATACATTTAGATTAATATAGTCCGGCGAAGCAGATTCAGGTAACTGGAAATACGGACTGGCATTTTGTCCCTGGGCTTTTACCAAAGTTGCTTTGCCGGAAGCTTTCAAGGGGCTGCGAGCCAGTAAGCGGCAATTTCCGCCCAGCGCCGACTTAATCACCAGTTGATCGAGCTTGTTGTTCTTCCAGGTAATATCTACTTCAAAACCACCTCTTGCCTTCAAACCTTTTACCTCTCCATTGGGCCATGCATCGGCTAAGGCAGGCAAAACATAGAGTACCCCATCATGGCTTTGCAGCAGCATTTCGGTAATGCCAGAAGTACCTCCAAAGTTTCCATCAATCTGAAAAGGCGGATGGGCATCGAGCAGGTTTGGATAGGTTCCTCCGCCATTGGCATAATTGGTTCCTTCCACCCCGGTTAGTTTGAGCTGTTCACGGATTAGTTTATAGGCGTGATTTCCATCATGCAAACGGGCCCATACATTAATTTTCCAGCCTTTGCTCCAGCCAGTTCCTCCATCTCCCCGCAATTCCATACTTTTCCGTACGGCCTGGGTATAGTTTGCTGAGGTAAAAGGTGAAATCTGCCGGCCGGGAAACAACCCATACAAATGTGAGATATGGCGGTGTTCAGGTTCAGGGTCTTCCCAGTCTTTATACCATTCCTGCAAATTGCCTTTTTTGCCGATCTGTAAAGGAAAGAGCCTGCTCCGCTTTTCAAGCAGCGTTTTCCGCAGGTCTGCATCCACATTCAAGCGTTCCGAAGCTTGTATCACATTGGTAAATACATCCCAGATGATCGACATATCCATGGTCGTAGCCACCGAAACTGTTCCTTTTATCCCTTTTTCTGTCAGAAATACATTTTCCGGTGAAGTAGCCGGAGAAGTAACGAGTTTGCCATTGGCATCTTCAACCAGCCAGTCTTCGCAGAAGAGAGCGGCTTCTTTCATGATCGGATAAGCTGTATTTTTCAGAAAATCAGTATCTCCAGTGAATTGGTAATGTTCCCATAAATGCTGACAGAGCCAGGCACCCCCCATAGGCCAGTTGGCCCATGACGGACTGCCACTCACCGGATTAGAAGTCGCCCAGATATCAGCGTTGTGATGGGCTGTCCAGCCACGGGCTTTGTAGAAGTTTTTGGCTGTTTCTTTTCCCGTCACCGATAAATTTTTAATCAGGTCAAATAAGGGCGCATGTAATTCCGATAGATTGGCACTTTCCACCATCCAGTAATTCATCTGGGTATTGATGTTGATGGTATAATT
Organism: Rhodocytophaga rosea; assembly: GCF_010119975.1. Classification (GTDB taxonomy): domain Bacteria; phylum Bacteroidota; class Bacteroidia; order Cytophagales; family 172606-1; genus Rhodocytophaga; species Rhodocytophaga rosea. The sequence goes on along the minus strand of NZ_CP048222.1, from coordinate 6,134,453 downwards.
GCTGCTCCAGGGCGGACGAACATGGTGGTTCCAGATGCCTTGCAAATTTGCTGCAATACCGCCTGGCCTGGAACTGGAAATGAGCAGATACCGGCCAAACTGATAATACAAAGCCTCCAGCTGCGTATCTTTGGCACCTTCTGCATAGCGTTTCAGGCGTTCATCGGTGGGCTGGTTTACCACAGGATTTCCATTGAGCACCAGATTTACCCGGTTGAAATATTTCTGGTAATCGGTAATATGGTCTTTTTTGAGGTTATCTATAGTTTTAGATGCGGCATTATTCAGGTATTGCTGGGCGAGTTTACTTTCATCTTTTCCTTCTTTATCGGGACATTTATCGAACCCATTAAAACTGGTAGCAGCCGAAATCAGTAAAATGGCTTCTGTAGCGCCTGAAATATGCAATCCCTTTTCATCTGAGGTAATGGTTCCATCTGTACTTGTGGCTTTCATGCGCAATTCAAACCGCATCCCCCGGCATCTGGTTGGATCATTATAAACCACTGCTTGCTCCATCGTATTCATATAACTCGGATCGGTATGAGCTGGTGCTTGTCCTTTCATGGCGAGTTCAGCAGAACTAATTACGGCATTGGTATAAAACAAAGGACTTGTGGTAGCGGCTGTTACCTGTAAAGCGCCTTTTTTGCTTGTTTTCAGCCGGATTACCATAATCTGATCTGGAGCGGAAATAAATATCTCCCGGCTGTATTCTGTATCCCCCACTTTAAAACTGGTGGTGGAAATAGCGTTTGAAATATCGAGTTCCCGGCGGTAGGCAGTAGGCTGGCCTGAATAGTTTTGAGTAAGCGTTAAATCGCCCAATGGTTCATAGGATTCTGTAAACAAGCCCTGCATTTTTTCAGTTAACTTTTCTGCTTCCTTATAATCTTCTTTCTTCAATGCCTCCCGGATCTGAGGCAGATATTGTGCAGCCATCGGATTCGGATTCGTGTTCACCGGCCCGCCAGACCAGAGGGTTTCTTCATTCAACTGGATTAATTCCTGATCTGGTTTTCCAAACACCATGGCTCCTATCCTTCCATTTCCGACCGGAAGTGCTTCATTCCAGTTCCGGGCAGGCTGATTATACCAGAGTTTCAGGTTGCTTTGCGCCATACCTGTTGTGAAAGAAAACGCCAGAAAAATTATACTAAAACTTATTTTCATACGAGCCATATTTGGGGTGATTCAGATCCAAGCACTAAAAATATCTTTCGATCTGCGCCCGGAAATTATAGAAAAAGTAATGAACTGCCAATGATGGTACGAATTAATGCTGCCTTGCCCAACTTTTATAAAAAACACCCAGAATTTGCCCTGGGTGTTCCCTTCATAATTCATATTATAAACTAACCTGTGCTTTTTAAAGCTATTAGCAATACTATGGGCAGTTATTTTCTCAAGTTATTCTTTTAATACTTTGGGCCAGTAGCTGTTGGCAATTTTAATGTATTCCTCCTGTTTCTGTTTCCACATCGAACGCACCTCAGTATTATAATTCAGATACAATTTATTGTCAACAATGGTCCAGGCATCGGGTTCAGTAGTGGCTTTGTAGCCCCTGGACATGCCATAGGCGCAATAGCCGCCATATTGAGGTGCAAATTTTTCCGGGTTTGACTCAAATACTTTCAGGTTCTGCTGATTAGAAAAATACCACTCCGCTCCTTTCCAGGTATGGGAATATTCTTTTTTACCTTCTACTGGTTTGCCTTCTGTAAAATACGCTACGGCATCGTAGCCATTAATGGCGCCTTTGAAGGTAGTAAATACTTCTGGTTGCTGGGCAAAAAGTTGGAAGGATACGCTTACAATAAAGCTAACAATCCATATAATCGATTTCATGAAAACGGTTTTAATGGTTTGAAAATGATACTATACAGCTATTCCGTTCAAACCAGGTGCCACAGCAGGCCAATTTTTCAAACTATTCACGTTCAACTATTTATTGCAAATCGTACTATTTTTCTTACCTTTTCAATATTTGCTTTTCCCTATATTCCGGGACATTCCCAATTAAGCGGGAGTGGGAAACTGGCTTATACCAGAGGTTTTAGCTACCTGCTCAGTGATAACCTCTACAATGTCCTGGGCGACGGCTGTTTTGGATTTGAGCGGAAAAGTTTGCGTTTGTCCGGAGCGGTGAATAATGGTGATTTTATTGGTGTCATGGCCGAATGCGGCTCCGGCATCGTTGAGCGAATTGAGCACGATCATGTCGAGGTTTTTAGATTGCAGTTTACCCTGGGCATGCTGCATTTCATTTTCTGTTTCCAGGGCAAACCCAATCATCAGTTGATGCGCTTGTTTTTCTTTTCCCAGGGCGGCTGCAATGTCTACCGTTTTTACCAGTTCAATGGCAAAGGTATCTTCCTTCTTTTTGATCTTCTGCTCAGCTTTTACTTTGGGTGTATAGTCGGCGACGGCTGCGGCAAAAACGGCGATGTCAGATTCCGGAAAGTATTTGAGGCATGCCTGGTGCATCTCATGTGCTGACCGGACTTTTACAAGGCTAATTAGCGGATGAGTGGGTAACGGAATGGAAGCAGGACCACTGACGAGGGTTACGTGAGCGCCACTTTGGGCCAAAGTTTCTGCCAGGGCATATCCCATTTTACCGGTAGAATGATTGCTGATATACCTGACCGGGTCAATGTCTTCGCAGGTAGGTCCGGCGGTGATCAGGGCTTTTTTTCCGGATAATTTTAAGTTCTGGCTAAAATGTGCCTGCAAGCTGCGGACAATGGATTCTGGTTCTGCCATTCTCCCCTCTCCTACCAGTCCGCTGGCTAATTCGCCATGTTCTGCCCCAATAATGTGATTGCCATAGGAAAAAAGCTTTTCGATATTATGGCGGGTACTGGGATGTTTATACATATCCAGGTCCATGGCAGGAGCGAAATACACAGGGCATTTGGCAGATAAATACACGGCCGTTAGCAAATTATCGCATAAGCCATTGGCACATTTGGCGAGCGTATGTGCACTGGCTGGTGCTATCACCAGTACATCTGCCCACAAGCCCAGGTCAACATGGTTATTCCATTCTCCGCTTTCATTTTTTACAAAGCTACTATATACCGGATGCTTGGAAAGTGTACTAAGTGTGAGAGGCGTAATAAATTCTTTTGCTGATTCTGTCATCACCACTTTTACATATGCTCCTTCTTTTACCAGCAATCGAACGAGCAAGGCAGATTTGTAGGCAGCAATACTTCCACTGACTCCTACTATTATTTTTTTTCCTGAAAGCATGTACAGATGATTCTATGCAAATAACTACACAAAATATTAGACAAAGTATAGTAAAACGATTGCAAGTTGGAAAAATGAATGTATGTAATCAAGGTTTATATTATTTCTTAAATTTTATAACGGACTGCTACAAACAGGTTGATACGAAGAAGTTGAAAGTAAGCAGGGAAGTAAACAGTAGCTTAGCTTGTGCGCTTTTTATCATTGGCATCTCGCATAGGAAACAAAGTAATCCTTATACTTTTCAATTGTTTGTTCAATAATTTCATTAAAAGAAGGCTTCAGATATATCAGGTATTTATAATAGTCAGACATATCAGCAGCTTCATAATCATAATAGTATAGAAACTCATTTTTTGGTGTAATGATAAATGCTATATCTTCTAGCTTTTCTTTCTCTATTTCACTTATAGGAATGACTTCATTTGTCTCAAAATAACCATAATCGAATGGCAGAATATACAGATTCGTTTTTGAGGCTTTATTAGTTTCTCTTTTCAGCTTGTGATATTTTTCATCAGATCCCAGAAATAGCCATTTATTCCATAATTGGTTTAATTCCTCCGCATTCTTCGTGTATCTAAATATAATAATACCTTGGATTGAACTCATTTTTCTTTGTATAACAAATTAAGACAAACAATTAGCCCTATAACTACTGGCCAACGCCTATCTTACTGCAATATATAAACCGCTTCTACCAATGAAGTCGCAATCAGCAGCAAACCCATGATCCGGTTTACTTTTACACTTTCCAGCACAAACCGCTGATTGATTTTATGGCTGAACAGCGCAAAACTCAGCAGAGAGAGTAAGGTTCCTAATGCAATCCCACTGATATAATAGGTAATGCTCACCTGGGAATCCAGTTGTATCCACTGGTGGGAGGAGAGCAGAGAAGTATAAATAAGCCAGAAAGGAATGGCAACTATGTTCATAATGCTTAAGATGGTTCCCTGGTAGAAAGCCTGGGCATGATTCGGGCTTTTGGGAGAAGAAGGTTTTTTGCGTAAATAGTAAATACCTGCTCCCATAAATACCAGGATGGAAAAGATATGAAACCACAATGTGAAGGCTTCCAGGTGAAAGGCTGCCTGGGTAAGCAGAACGGCTATATAACTGTATATCAATTCAATGATAGCACAAGCAATAGCAAAGTAAAACGCGGCACTCAATCCCCTCCGTAAGGCAATATGTATGATGGTAACGTTAAGTACACCTACAGGCAATGAACCCAGAAAGCTGACAATGGCACCAGCCAGAAAGTTTAATACAATAATATTCATACAAACAATTCAGGTTTAGCGGTTAAAGTACTTGCTAACGCTGCTTTAAAATTCTTAGTATTTTAACACCTTATCTTAGATTCGTTTTTACAACAGGTCGCTCACACAGTAGCAGCTTTACCTGATGAAAGGAGTGTCTATTTCTACATACAATCTTTTATTTTTTTCAGATACAGCATAAGAAGATCCTGTTTTCATCCATTTACGCTAAAATGAGGCGTGCTTATCAAATGTTTATATGAGATTAGAACTATCTTTCCAAAACCTGCATACGTTCCTGAAGTAAAACCCGGTGAGTTTGCTGGCGGAGCAAATCTTCGTAGATCATTTCCACCTCCTGCTCCTTACGGACAATACTTGTCAGGCTCACCGTACGAACATCATTGTTGCGGTTCATCACAAAGCTATTTAACGGATCTTCAGCGCCAGCGGTTTTATGGAACAGGCGGATAGAATCCACCGAGTACTCATCTGCACTTAACAGCCATTTTGTAAACCAGCTTTTTCTCCGGCTCCGTACCTGTGGATTATATAAGGTTACCGACGACCAGATATGAGGTATTGCTGCATCAAGTGTTTTAAAATAATAACGGGTACCATTCCAGCGTAGCTCATACAGAACATCATTCTCTATTACAATTAAAGTAAAGGGCTCAATGCCTTTAAAATCGTACTGAGTTACGAAACTGTGTATAGAATCATATTCAAAAAGGGCCAGTACTACTTTACCCCGGCTATGTTTATAGGGAGCTAATGAACGGTGCGGCTTAAAAGCACCATTGAGCAAACATACAGTTCTCGTCGCCGAAGCCGCAATCCAGGTGCCTCCTCCCTGTGCATCTTTCGGATAAATGATCATTTGCGCCCCTATCAGATTTGTTTGTGGAGTAAGTGCCGTGCGGCGGCTGGTTCTTTCATCCCGGCTGGAAGTAAGAATAAATCCCTTATTTGTAATAGGCAGATAAGTGAGCGTACACATACATTTGAGTTTATTCTCAGGAATAGGTATGGCAAAACAGATGCCTGTCTGAAGATATTCTTTATACTAACACTGAAAGGCTAATTTTCAATCCCACCCAAGCTTTCTGCAAACTGTTGATTTAGTACTATGTTGCTAACGATTAGAAGCGAAACACCAACAACAATTGAGTATAGCATCTCTTTTCACATCAACCGTTATATACCAATTAGAATTACTCACTTAATCACTCTAGTCCCATCTTTTGCAGCATCCGTTGATATCTTGGATTATTATCGTCATTTATAAACCGGTTTTCTACTTTCATATAGACCAGAATGCCATATTTCTCATCCATCAGTTTTTCCAGAATAGACAATGACTCATCCACTTTTCCCAGTTTATTGAGAATAAAACTGCTTGCATAGAGCTTATCATTATTCATGGGAGGAGTTTGCAGCTCAGCTAGCAGGGCTTTTGCTTCTGCCATTTTTCCTGTATGGACATAGGTAGCTCCCAAAATAGCCAGCATTACCGGACGGCGGCCAGCCAGACTGATTGCCTTCTGTAATTCCCGCTCTGCATTTTCAAATTCTTCTTTCTTTAAGTATGTCATGCCCAGCGTAAAGTAAGCCTCGGCAAACGTAGGATCGATCACAAAGGTTCTTTTACTCTGGGCAATCGCTTTGTCCGGCTCATTTCTGAAATGATATATTCTGGCTAAGCCATTATTTACACTGGGAGAGAGTGGATCGAGGGCATAGGCTTTTTGTATTTCCTGCAGCGATTCGTCTAACCTGGAATGGATGGCCAGAAATAAAGCATACCATTCATGGGCGGTAGCATACCCTGGTTTGAGGGCAATGGCTTGTTTAAATTCTTTTTCTGCCTCCTTCCAGTTCCAGTCGATCCGGAACCTGATATACCCAAGAGCCGCATGTGCTTCTGCCAGTGTGTTATCCAGCTCAAGCGAACGCATTACAGCCTCCCTGGCTTTTGATTCAGCCACATTCCTGGGAATATTTCCATAGCCTGCCGCAGCTGTAAGTGCATACGCATACGCCAGACTGGCATAAGGCAGCGCAAAAGCTGGATCTAGTTGCACTGACTTTTCAAGGTGGATAATTGAGTTTTGAATACTCTCCGACGTTTTTTTATTCAGGTAATGCTTGCCCACCAGGTATTCCTGAAAAGCCACCATATCCTGGGTATACCTTTTGTCCAGCTGCTCCTTTTCTGTAGAAACCAGCCTTACTTTTAATTCATCGGCTACACTTTGGGCTATTTCACTCTGAATCATAAATATATCCCGTAATTCCCGGTCGTAATCCATCGACCAGAGGTTTTCCTGGGTAGCTACATCAATCAACTGAACGGTAATCCTGGCCTTGTTTTCAAACTTGCGTACACTCCCCTCCAGTATACTTCCTACCATCAGTTCATCTCCGATTTCAGCAATGTCCTTGTTCATATTTTTATATTTCATGATGGATGTTCTGGCAATTACATTCAGCCCCCCGATCTTTGAAAGGTTAGAAATGAGTTCTTCGGTCATGCCATCGGCAAAATATTCATCCTGCGTATCGCTGCTGATATTAGACAAGGGCAGAACTGCCAGCCGGAAACGGGAAACATCTGCCTCTTGAAAGGTTAGCTTGTGCATAAAAAAATACCATCCGGCAGCAATCAGTAAAATTCCCAGAAACAAGGCTAAACTATACATACGTACCCTTTTAGGGACATAGGTTCTTTTCGTGCGTTGATCCGATTTAAGCCAGGGAAGCACAATACAATAAATATCCATCGGCATAGAAATATTCTTCAGCCGTTCAGCACCTAGCTTCAGCACCGGAAAAGATATTTTATTCCGGATCTGCCTGGCTACATCTTCAGAGATACAAATTCCCCCAGGCATAGCAAGCGGCTCCATTCTGGCGGCAATATTTACCCCATCGCCATGCACATGTTTATCCATATACACCACATCGCCAATATGCAGTCCTATACGCAGGCGGATATGGCGTTCCTGGGGTTCGGCCTTATTGCGTTCGTGAAAGGTAGATTGAATTTGTATGGCACAGTTGGCTGCGTCTACCGCGCTGTTAAACTCAATAAAAAATGAATCGCCGGCAGTTTCTATTTCTCTTCCTTCATGACTATCCACAATGGGACGTACAATTTTCCGGTGTTCTTCCAGCAATGCCAGCGCCAGTGCCTCATTTTGTTGCGTGAGGGCACTGTACCCAACCATGTCAGTAAACATTATCGCTGCTAACCTTCTCATAACCACACCATACTATATTTTCTAAATATACTAAAGTGCAGGAAGAAAAGCTTATAGATCAGCAGTTAATCTTGCCCTTAAAAGCCAAAACGGCAACCAATCAGGCAAATTTCACCTGCTTCAGGCAGACAGGATTTCGCCTTTTCCAAACCCAACCGTTTCCCGGTAAGTGACCGGAGAAATGGTGGTATTATTTTTAAAGAACCGGCTGAAATAATACTCATCATTGAAACCCAGATTATAGGCAATCTCTTTTACCGGTTTGCTGGTCAGGTAGAGTTCGCGTTTGGCCTCGATTACGATGCGCTCGGCGATTAAGGTAGTAAGGGTTTTATTGAAATGAGTTTTGGTAAGCTTTGCCAGGGCTTTGGGCGTGATATGAAGCATGTCTGCATAGTCTCCCGGAGCATGTTTGGTTTTGAAGTTTTCTTCGATTTTATCTTTCAGGGTTTGCAGGATAAATGGCTCTTCTCCGGCTACAAAGTCTTCTTTTGCCTGTGGATGCTGGTTAATTTTTAGCCTCGTCGCCTGGATCAGTACAATTTTCAGGTAAGAAATCAGCAGTTCATATTGACCCATTTGTGTACTTTGTATGCCTTCCTGTATCTGCAAAATCAAATGCATAAACATAGGAATGTCTTTTTCCGGAACCTGAACAAAGGGTGGCTGGTAGATATTATTGAACAGGATTCCATTGCAGCTTACCTCTTTGTTGTGTTTATAAATGCAATAGAAGTCCGGGTGAAAACGCATGGTTATTCCCTTAATAGTAGTTGAAGCAGTAAGCTTAAAAGGCTGATAAGGTGAAAAAAACATCATGGAACTGGCAGAAAAACAGTTTTCAAAAAAATCTGAATTGAGTATGCCTTGTCCTTCCTGCACCCAGATCACAGAATAATAATTATGCCGCTGAACCTGCTGAAAAAGCTCGTTTCCTTCAAAATAGTTTAAGCTGAATGCCAGCTTTCCGTTTTGTGGATGCACCAGGGTATAGTCAGTTTGCGACATCATAAGTAATATTTTTTCAAAAATACAGGATTAATTATTTTGCCAATAAAAGAGTGGCACAAGAAAAGAAACGGATGAAACACATCCCCATCCCCTTGGAAGGAAAATTAAGTAAGATCATTTCCTCTGTAAGGGAATAGGGAGATGCAAGCTGTGGAAGCAATTGTTGATTAGGTGTGTGAAACGCCGGATAATAATTCTACCTTAGGAAAATCCACTACCGTTCTGGCTGTATTGTTGAAATAATTGGTGAAAATATTTAGTGCGACATGCCCGACAATCTCACCTATTTCTCCTTCTGTAAAACCTGCCAGATACACATTATCTACATCAGCATTGGTAAAACGGCCTTGTTTTTCTACCAGTGTTTTGGCAAAAGTTAAAGCGGCCTGAATTCGGCTATTCTCAGATTTACCTTGCCGGCTGGATTCAATACTGGCTTTGTCTATTTTTACCAGCTTTTCTCCGATAAAGTGGTGAGCAGCTGCACAATAATCACATTCATTGAGTTCAGCTACCAGCAGGGCAATTTTTTCTCCGAGCGCAGCACCAATTTTACCTTCTGCCAGCGCACCGCTGAGCGATAAATAGGCATTCAGTACAGCCGGTGAAGTACCCATAGTCCGCATCATGTTGGGCACCAGTCCTAGTTTCTGTTGTACTTTATTGAAAAGATCTTTTGTTTTGCCTGTGGCAGTATCGGGATTTAAAGCAGTTATACGTTGCATGGATTGATATTTTAAAGTAAAAAACATATTTTCCATCTCTTCAAACTTTTACCGGTAGTTGTTTGCCTTGATGTTGATACAAAGATGCAGCAAGCACAGGCCGTATAAAATGGAGAAAAGCCGCAGATAGATGGACAATTTTCCTTCAGCCTTCTGGTGGAAGGAAGCTAACCATTTTCACGATATTGCGTGAACATTACGAAATCAGTAGATTATGTCTGCTGTGAACCGTTACGCAGATTGCATTTTCTATACAAAACGGGTCTTAAAATAATGTTTAACCCAGCTATACATTCACATATTCATGGAAAACAAAACCACTCAGAAATTAAAAGGCCAGGTAGCCCTGGTCACCGGAGCCAGTTCAGGAATTGGTGCTGGGGTAGCCAAAGCCCTGGCTGCTGAAGGAGCCAAAGTTGTCGTAAACTATGCCAGCAGCCTTAAAGGTGCCCAGCATACGGTAGATGAAATAAAAGCCGCAGGCGGAGAAGCTATTGCCATCAAAGCCGATGTGAGCAATGAAGCAGAGGTATTAAGCATGTTCAAAGAAATGTACGACACTTTTGGTACTATTGATATTCTGGTAAACAATGCCGGTTTACAGAAAGATGCAAAGTTTGTAGACATGACCCTTGATGAGTGGAATACGGTATTGGGCATTAATCTTACCGGACAATTTTTATGCGCCAGGGAAGCTGCCAAAGAATTTATCCGCCGGGGTGTAGTGCCAGAAAGATCCAAAGCAGCTGGCAAGATCATCTGCATGAGTTCGGTGCATGAAATTATTCCCTGGGCCGGACATGTCAACTATGCCGCTTCCAAAGGGGGAGTCATGCTGTTGATGAAATCCATCGCCCAGGAACTGGCGCAGTATAAAATCCGCGTTAACAGTATTGCTCCTGGTGCCATTAAAACGCCTATTAATAACGAAGCCTGGGAAACACCAGAGGCAGAAAAAAAACTACTCAAACTCATTCCTTACAACCGGGTGGGCGAAACTTCAGATATCGGGGCAGCTGCTGTCTGGCTGGCATCTGACGAATCGGATTATGTACATGGCATTACCCTGATTGTAGATGGCGGCATGACGCTCTATCCAGGATTCCAGGACAATGGATAACTCTTAGTTATTAGTCAGTTATAACAGGTCAGTAACAGAAAGTTCCAAACGTAAATTTTTCCCATTAAACTTTATCGAGTGGCAGGAAGGTATTTTTAAATTCAATCTTACCTATCCACCACTTTCTTTATCATACCTGTTGAACACCATTATCCGAAACAACCAGTGGCATTTCATAAGTAGCAGCTATGGCTCTGGCTTCTTCTTTCGCTACATCAAGCCTGGCCGTTGTAAGTGAGGGATGAAAATCAAGCGGCTGGGCATTAACAAATGTGATGTCTGTAATGCCGACAAGGCCAAAAATAGAGCGTAAATACGGTTCCTGAAAATCACAGGCATGCATAGGCATTCCTTCGCCATAATCATTTCCCCTGGTAGTGATACAAACCATTTTCTTATTCTTAACCAGACCTTCTACCCCTCTTTCGGTGATCTTAAACAGAACTCCTGCCTGTACAATAATGTCTATATATTGCTTGAGTTTGTAGGGAATAGAAAAATTCCACATTGGCGTAGAGATCAGATACAGATCTGCTTCCAAAAAAGCTTTAGAATAGTTTAAAATCCGGTTCCAGGAGATCTGGGAATTTTTATCCAGTACGCCTCCTTGCATCAGGACATATTTGGCAGCTACCTCTCCCCAGAATACATCCGGGAGGTTTTCTTTAAAAAGGTCCAGATCCTCAATGATGAGCTCAGGATATTTTTCCTGTAAGGTGTGAAGAAATTCCCTGGCAATACTAAGCGTGCGGGACTTTGGGCCTCTGGGAGAAGCGATAATGTTTAACAATTTCATACAGGAGTATAGGTTTAGTTTTTATAATATTCTTCACAGATAATTCAATACAGCTCTAACATATTTTACCCGCAGATGGCATTCTTTCCATGGCCTTCCCAGCGTAGGCTGCGATAGGAACCGTTTAATTGTCTGTTGTGATTGGTACTGTAATTCAATCTGGCTCAAGGTGTGTTTTGCAGGTAATTTGACTTTACAGCTAAGTTTAATAAGCTAATAATTCACTGGGTTGGACTTTTAAAGAAACTATCAGTCCACAAGTAAACAATGGGTATATGTTTTCTTATGAAAGAAAAATTTCTGTTAAAAGAATTACAAAGTTAATGGGGGTGCTGGAAATGCTAATGAATTGATAATCAAAATGTAGCTATAATATTGCATTATTCATAACAGTATTGAATAATTTTTTATTTGATTAGACTGTCTATACTTTTTTGTCGAATCCGGATAATATAGCAGATAAAAATATATCACTGTAAAGCTTGAGTTCCCTTCACTTATCGCCAGAATTTTAAAGATTATACTGGAATAACCCGATTAAACTGAAGGTATTTATACACCAGTTCACACTTTACCAGTCAATGTTTTGGCTAAGCAGGTTGCGGCTTTAAGTTTTTATTGGTTTTTTGTGTCAGGAAGCTACATTCGTTATATTAAACCAGTTTTTAATTTAATATTTTTAACGCAGGCTATGATTGTAAAACTTGCAGAAGGAAAACTTAGAACTGCTTTTGGAGACTATACAGAAATGTTGTTTTATGATGGACAAAAAGAGTGCATTGCCATGGTAATGGGCGATGTAAAAGATAGACAGGATGTATTATGCCGGATACATTCTTCCTGTATATATGGCCATTATTTTAATAGTGTTGAATGCGATTGCAGGCAGCAAATGGAACTTTCCCAGCAATTAATCCAGCAAGCAGGTTTCGGAATCATTATCTGGCTGGAGCAGGAAGGCAAAGGAAATGGGCATTTTGCACTGCTAAAAAGCAAAGAATATAAACAGAAAGGATTTTCACAGGCAGATGCTTACGAGGCAGTAGGCTTTAAAAAAGATGCAAGAGATTACCGGAATGTGGCGGAAATACTTCAGCAAATAGGGGTAAGCTCCATCCGCATGCTGACCGACAATCCTAAAAAAGCCGAAACACTTATCCAATACGGCGTAAATGTAGCTGGAATTAGCTCTACCAAAGTGTAATTGCACATAAAGTGGGCTACAATACCGACATGGTTACGTTTATAATATCATCAAATACCTTTTTGTCGGCACCAGATTTTGCAGCTACCCGTAAACCTGATATGGTATTAAAAATAAACCTGGCCAGTGACCTGGGTTCGTGCACAGCTGACATCTGCCCCAGAGACTGGCTATTTTTAATGGCTTCACAAAAAGCATTTTCTACTTCCTGCATATTCGCCTGCACCAGCCGAGCAAATTCCGGGTCGTGGGGAGCCATCTCTACGGCCGTATTAACCATAAAACAACCCTTGCGCTGCTGGTCCTGGAAGCTTTCTTGTACCGCAGTTAATAACATTTCCCGGATTGTACTTTTAATATCCTTCGATTGATGGATGAGGTCAACTACAGCAGCCGTATTTTGCTGTTTGTATCTTTTTAAGGCTTCCAGATATAACTGGCGTTTATCTCCAAAAGTATCATATAAGCTCGAACGGCTCAATCCCAGGCAATCCACCACATCCTGCATAGAAGCGCCATTATACCCTTTACACGAGAATAACTCCACTGCTTTTTCCAGCACTTCTTTGGTATCAAACTCTTTTGTTCTTGCCATAAACGATAAAAACCTTTGCCATTTTCACAGCAAAGGTACTAAATTTGGAACATTTGTTCCAATAATGGATAAAAAAATTTAGCTTAATACCGGATTTACATTAATTCCGCCGTCAATTACATATTCAGACCCTGTAATGAAAGTAGCATCATCGCTGGCCAGGAACGAAACCAGTTTGGCTACTTCTTCGGAAGCACCGAAACGTTTCAGCGGAATTCTATCTTGCATGGCAGTGGCAAAACCCTGCAAACTTGCCTGGTCGAGGCCGGTTTTTCCAAATATTGGTGTATTGATTGGTCCGGGACTTACGGCATTCACTCTTATTTTTTTAGCCGCCAGTTCTGTTGAAGCTACTTTTACCAATGAGTGTACGGCTGCTTTACTGGCAGCATATACAGCTGTATTAGGCATGCCGGAAGTGGCATTGATAGAAGAAAGGAAAATAACAGAAGCGCCTTCTTTCAGCAAGGGAATAAATTTATTAAGCGTAAAAAAGGCTCCTTTAAAATTCACATTCATAATTTCATCAAAATGCTGCTCATTTACCTGGGATATGGGCGAAAAAGAGGCTACACCGGCGTTGATAAACAGAATATCTACAAGGCCATATCTTGTTTTTACTGATTCTACCAGATTGTCTATTTGATCCAGATCTGAGGTATCAGACAGAATGCCTGCTACTGTACTACCCAATTCTGAAACTGCCGTATCAATAGCTGCTTGTTTACGTCCGGTAATGATCACGCTGGCTCCTTGTGCCACAAATTCTCTGGCTGTGGCCAGGCCAATTCCGCTGTTACCACCGGTTACAACGGCTACCTTGTTTGCTAAATTAGTCATATATTTTATATTTGGAATGTTTGTTCCACAAATATACATTCCGGAACGAATATTCCAAATATGAAATTATTTATTTTATTAAGGAGACATGAGCAGGCTTTGGCATGGACTACGTGAACTGATTTAAGGCTTTCAGTAATTCGGGATCTCGTTTGTAAATGTCTTTGTAAAACTTGATATAGCCACTGGCATCCATTCCGGTAGTCCAGTACATGATCATAATATCGAGTTTATTTTTCAGAAAAACCGTTTTGGTGGTCCCCTCACCTACCACTTGCTGAATTTTTCCGGCACTCCAGTTCAGAGTGTCAGCAAGCAGGATTTGGGCTAATTTCAAAGGATCTTGTACCCGGATACATCCATGACTAAAAGCCCGGTCTGTTTTTGTAAACAAATGTTTGCTGGGCGTATCATGCAGGTAAATGGCATACTGGTTAGGAAACATAAATTTTACTTTGCCCAGGGCATTGTGTGAACCTGGCGTTTGTACAACTGAATAGGGAAAGTTCCTGGCAGAAATCGTGCTCCGGTTAATGCTTTCAGCAGACACCGTTTTGCCACTGTAGGAAACCAGCGTATAATGGTTTTTAGCCAAATAAGAAGCATCCCGTTTGATGCCTGGAATAATAGAGCTATTGACAATACTAGTGGGAACCGTCCAGGTGGGGTTAAATACCAGGTAACTGATCTGCGATTTAAAAATAGGTGTAGAAGTAGTTACAGCGCCTGTCATAACGTTGGTACTCCAGAGCAATTTCCGTTGTTCAAATAAATACAATTCAAAGGCGGCAATATTTACAATCATATACCGGTCTGAGAGGCTGGAAGCTACCCAGCGGAGGCGTTCCAGATTAATCCGGATCTGGTCGATGCGGTCTTTCACTGGTGTATTCATTTCCCGGATGGTAGTTTTGCCAATTACGCCGTCTGCTTCAAGGGCATGCATGGCCTGAAATTGCTTCACAGCCACCAGCAGGCTATCATCATAGTATTCTCTGGCGGTATCGGTTCTGGCCGGAAGATATCCCCAGAAGCGGAGCCTGTCTTTAATCAGGGCAATTGCCGGCTGGCTGGTTTTTGGGCGGATAGAAGTCGTTACTTCAGGTATGTTGGGTAAAGTATCACCTTGGGCAAGGGTATGGAACTGAACTAATTTTTCCTTGAAAAAAGTATAGATGCGCATATCCGGTTTCAGGTTGTCGAGTTCTTTCACTATGGTTCTGGCATGCATGGCTTTCTGAAAGGCATCTACAATGGTATCGCCTACCATGCGTTCTTTGTAGTTCCAGGTGGAGATATAGTCTTTAGGCAAAATTTTTCCATTCAACAGGTGATTGCCATACTTGAGTATACCATCGGTAAGTAAAATGTCAAACTGGGCCAATATACTGGCTGAATCGGTCTCCTGCTGATCGAGTTGCTTTTTAAGGGAAGTGAGGGCTGTATAGTGGTATTCTTCTTTCATCAGGCCTTCCTGGTCGGCACTAGCAATCGCTTTCAGCAAAGTGGCTGCATAGGCAGTATCGAGCCAGGCCGGACGGAAGCTGCGGTTTTGATATAGCTGCGGCAGTACTTTTCTGGAAAAAACAGAATCGCCGGACAAAATTACTTTCTCGCCTATTAATAAATTTTCTACCTGTTGCTGAATATACTGGGCTACTTTTGCTGTGTCAAGCGTAAGCTCTTGTTGGATAGGTGTTGTTTGTGTCTGGGAAGAAGCAGGAGTCTGTTCTGGCTGGTCCTGTTTTTTCTGGCACTGGCTCAGCACTATTCCCAGGAATAAGAGGATTACCAGAGAATTTCTGACGGTTGATGGTGACGGCATAGATACGGGTTAGCAGAATACTTATGAGATTATAAAAGTATAATACTCTAGAGGTAATATTGCAGGATTTTTAATTATAATCTTTTTTCAATCCATTTTACTTTAGATGTGTCTACTGGTGGGTTATCTGTACATGTAGTTCCCTCACAAAATCCGAGCATCCAGCCTGAATCCAGATTAACATAATACCCCATCCTGATTCCTCTCTGAGTTGCTCTTGAAGATTAACCGGTAGCTCTTTCCACGTTATTCCTAACTTAAAGCCTTCTGGGCTTATAAAACTCTGATCAATCGTCCATAATTTCACTGTATCACCCTGTTTATCAAGGCAAAATTGCATATCTATATTTTCTACCCTCATCTCCTGAATCCAATATCCTGTCTGTGCATCCATTATTTTGTTTGCAGAATTGCTTGTTATTGAATCAACAGCAGGCTGAATGGAGCTTTCTGAAACACTTTCCTCTTTTGGATGAGCGCAGGTAGTAAGTCCAAATAGTATGATATAGATGAATAGTAATCTGCTCATTTTCGACATATATTAACCTTTCTACAAGATAGCAAGTACACAAAAAATTCCGGTCAGAAGGATGCCCTTCTAACCGGAATGATAATGCAGCAGGCTAACCTGGCTGAAAGAATTTAAAATATCTTCTTTATTCCTTCTTTCAAACTGGCGAATTTCTCTGCGGCCTCTTCTTTCAGGTCTTCAAGAGTTTCGGCAGCCCCTTCCCGGATATTATCCAGTTTCTCGGCAGCCTCTTCTTTCAGGTCTTGTATTTTATCTGCCATTACTGCTTTGTAATCAAACTCTTTGCCTTCGAGCAAGCCATCCATCTGGTTGCTTACAGAATCGGGAAGTTTGGTTTTGATGGCAGCAAAGGCAGCATCGAAAGCAGTTTTGGCTTGTTCAGGAGTAATACCGGTTTTTTCTACAATGGTTTGGATAACAGCTTGCATAGGTGTAGTGTTTAGAAATTAAGGGTTGATGGTTAAAATGAGGGAGTTATGCGTTTAAAGGTAAGCAATTCTACGGTTGAATTTAAAGGTTTTTACTGCTTTTATTTATCTGTGTCAATAGTATAGCATATTGCTATTAAAAACAAGTGTTTGTCTAAGGCGGCCTGTAACAGTTTGTAAAATGATACAACGCGCAATAGTTGTTTAAGGTATACCTGCTCATTCAGGTATTTGGGAGATGAAGTAACGGCCACCCTGGCAAATGTCCTATAAAAGGGATTACAGTCATTAAATCCGGCATTGTGGCTACATTTTCCAGGGTTAATGGCTAACATGTTCTGGTGAATAATTACGGAATTTATAAAAGAAATTTTCGAAATCTTCTATTCACATGTTGTAAAAACAACAAATACCTGATAACAGATTAGTACAATTATCCATTTACCCTTACAGCCATTCTATCAGAGAAATTCCCAGGCCAATGGTACTTTGGCGGTGGTTGTAATCGATTAATGTTTCGCCGTAGCCATGCAGCAGTTGCATATGCCCTCTCAGGTAGCCCTTAATGCGCAAGGTCCAGTCGAAAAGGATTTGTCCGCGGTTTTTGTTTCCCATACGCAGCGAATGACTTCCGGTGAGTGCAAATAAACTACGACCGGCATTGTACATTAAGGTAGCATCAAAGCGGCCTACATGGTCGGGGAGGGATTTTCGTCTTCTGTATCCGGCAAACGGTACCAGGGACGAACGTATAAAGTCCATCTGTTATATTCCAGGGCAGTATGGGCGATAATCCGATTCCAGCTGCGGGAGAGAGGCAAAATCTGGCCATTCGACTGATGGTTGAACCCAATCCCCAACATTCGCACCCGGACATTACCAATGGAAAATGGCGTGGCAAAGTTCAGCAATATTTCCGGTTCGTAGTTGGTTTCCCGGAAGGGTCTGGAGATACTGGTATTATAGATCTGCCAGTGGGATTTTTGAGTATAAGCTATCCACAGATCGCCATGTTTACCAAATATTTCCTGCAATAATTTCACTTTAAAGCTAAGCTGGTATTTTGCTTCATAGTTTCCAAGATTTATAGGGAACGGTAAAGAATAATTCGGATTTTCACTCACCGGCTGTTCATTCGGCTTATCCGACCAGCGGCCGGCTGTAATATACACCGGTTTGTAGGGCGTAATCCGGAAGGTTCCTCTTTTGCTGACAGCATCCAGTTCCCATCGCTGCGACAGACTGTGTATATAAATAGAATCAGCAAACAAAGGTTCATTCTGTCCTTGTGCCTGTACATAGGCATGGCCAACTATTAAGCAGGCTATCAGACAGACTATTACTCTGGCAACAATTAAATAAAGATGCTTTATGCCTTACTTGAGTTTTTCGGTCAGGTAGAGATAAGGCTGAATCAGGTGATGGGTAAACACCTTTGTTTCACTATCCGGGAATTGTTTATAGTAGGTTTCGTCGGCTTCCAGCACAATAAAGTTGCCTGTTCGCACATAATGGTTGGAATCTACATATTTTGGAAGTTCTATATCCTTTAAATGCGATTTTACAAACCGGGAGGTTGTTTTACCCAGGTATTTCTGGTAACGCCTTTGTGCCCGCAAGGTATGTTTAGTAAGCTGGGAATACACATGATTCAAGGCAACTCTCCTGGCAAGCGGTTCTTTTTTAAATCCTTTCCTGGCATTTACAAAGGGATTGGTCTGGTTAAAATCATTTACGGTTTGAATGGAAATGGGCACTTCCGGCACCCAATCGGCAGAATTTACGATATTATACGCCCAGCCGCCCATCGTACGTTTTTCATAATCATAGGCAAAATACAAGTTGCCAGGTTTTGGCCCTGCCGCACAATAGGTTTTCAGTTGTATGTCTTTAAGCAATTTTCCGGAATCGATCAGGCTATAGAGGTGGGCGGTAAGCAGGTAAGCCAGTGCGCCTCCCTGGCTATGGCCGTGAATGATAAAATCTTTGGTACCTGCTTTATAGCATGAATCCATTTTGGGTAAAATATCTGCCGCTAAAAACCCTATGCCTATCAGCCATCCTACATGTACAGCCGCCCTGGGATTAGTAGCCAGTTGGTAATCAAATTTCATGTTTTTGGCTAAAATCATCGAACCGGAAGCAGGAACCATAGCTGCATAAAAATTCTCCAGCCAGCTTACAGGGTCGGTGGTGGTGCCCCGGAGGTTAATGAGGGCTACATTTCGGGTTTTACTGGAGAGCAGTTCCCATTTATTTTCTAAACCCATAATAGGAGAGCTGTATACCCTCCGGTATTCCTGGGATTCGGGAATGCCCTTGTAAAAGGTTGAATCTCCCCATCTGGAAAACACTTTCAGTAATTCAACAAATTCTGCTTTATCAAAACCAGGTTGTAAAACCTGTCCATAGCTGCCGGCAGAAATAAGAAATATACAGGCAAAAAAGGCTGTACGTAATTTAATTCGCATGAATTCAGTGGTTTGAAGATGAGGATAAGTTGTTTACTTTTCAGAAGAAGCTATTCTTTATCAACCCGGAAAGTATACTTTTGTTCAGAAAGTTGACGTAATAAAGCAGGTTGAAAAGCAGAAGCCAAACATGGAATTTTAGTAGTTCCTCCATACCCAGCCGGAAAATTAATCTCGAACCTATTAATCTCTCTGACAGGCAGTTATAGTCAATAAGCAAGGCACTTCGGTTGCTACCAGATGCCACTGAATATAGTTAATTTCTGTAAAAGGAGAAGCTTACTTTTATCTGTTTACCGTTTCAGGAACCTGCATACAGTATTTTATCGCCTTCTTTCAAAACATAACCTTTATAAGGAATAAGTTTGAGCGTACCGTTTTCCCAGGATTGGTTTCCTTCTTTTCCCTTACGCTCCATCAGCAGCGGTGCTTTACCTGGCAGGAAAAGTTCAGCCTGAGCTTTGTCTGTGGAGAAATGTACAAACGCAGGACTTTCTTTGGAACCGGCCTCGCCTCCGGCATTCAGGCGGGTTGCGGTTTTGTAAGGCAGGATACACTCATTCTGCAAGGTGGACCAGGTATACCCTACCATACCTACACAGCCATGACTATCTTCCTGGCAATCTGTTTTTGTGAGCGGCTTTGCCGAAGTAAAATCCAGAGCGCTGGTGTTTACAAATATCATTTTGCCTTTATCTTCTTTACTTTCGCCATAACCTTCTACCCACTCCTCTCCTTTTTTGAGGAAAGCTACTTCCCGCTGAGACTCCTGGCCTTCCGACATAAAAGTATAGGTTGCCAGCAAGGTATCGCCTCTCATCTCTCCGCTGATGGTTCCGGTATTCCGGTCTTTTTCAGCAAAATCGTAATTCAGACCGCCGGTAATAATATTGCCAGCTACTTTTAAATGCATCAATACACTGTCTTTACCCAAAACAGTGCGGTAGCAGAAAGAACCGTCAGCCAATGTTGGGGCATCTGGCTTCGCAACCGCTTCAGTTGTGTCAGTTGAAGCAGTAGTTTCACTTGTTTGCTTGCCGGAGTCACCGCAAGATGAAAGAATAATACTGGTCAGTACAAAAAGGAAATAAGAATAGGTAATTGGTTTCATTCAAGAGTTTATGGATGGTGTGTTTACAAAATTAAGGGATTGTCCGATGAGTTATATGTACTGACTTAGTTATCTCCTTTGATAAAGCTCATTACTTCTTCGCCCTGGTTCAGTAATTTGAGTACGCCATTATCCACTTTGAAATTAGTTACTTTATTCAATGCATTCATAAACACACTTTCTCCCTGCCCAGGGCAAGCTTTTCTGGTGCTTACCATATTGGCAAAACTGATTTTGTTGCCGGCTTCTATTTTTAGCGGACCAGCCAGGGAATTACAGCCATTATTCCCGCTTACCCGGCTGGCTTGTGTATCGAATTGCAGAAAAGGCATTTGTTCTCCGAATAAATCTCCCAAACCTGTTTGTCCGGCTATAGACTGCAGCGCCCACCTGGCATTTAATACTTGCATGATACTACTTAATGAATTGCCTCCTGGTGAATTTTTAGAAGAAGAACAGGAAGAGGTAAATAGAACTGCCAGGCATAGCAGCAAAATGGTTTTTTTCATAGCGTGGTGACGTTAAGGATATATTGATTTGTAAATGGTCAGTAGACATTGGGCAATAGCGATTTGCCATGATTTTACACAAAGTTTATACTACTAAACTATTGCTTATAAACCTGGAAATCAAAGAAATGTTTTAATACAATATAAAATACTCGCTCTTAAATTTAGAGCGCACCAATCCTTTCTTCTAAAGAATTAACCAATGATCAATAACCAGTTAATTAAGATTGTGAGGCAACAGAGGGTACCTGCATAGGAACTGTATGGACAAAAGAATGCGGAATAGGTGATCCGATATTATTCTTAGCCAGCACTGCCCGTATTTTTTCCCGCATACTACCAGTTACGGCTACATTATCTCCAGGCAACGTATAGGCACGGAAAGCAACTACAATACCGCCAGGCTTCAATTCGGCGATAAGTACGGCAGGACCAGGATCTTTCAGTATACGTTCGTCCTGCTGTAGCATAGGGATCATCAGGAAACGCACCATATCAATATCGGTATTACTCTCCAGGTCTACCAGAATTTCAACCAGCAATTTTCCCTCACTGGTGCTGTTCACAATGGTGCCTCCGGCTACAGCTCCATTGGCCAGAATGATGGTTTCTCCTTTGGGCGTTACCAGAATGGAATTGAAAATCTGTATTTCTGTAACCACGCCTTTTTGCCCCTGCATTTCTACTACATCCCCTACTTTAAATGGCTTGAAAATCAGAATTAATACACCACCCGCAAAATTAGATAAGGTTCCCTGCAAGGCAAGTCCAATAGCCAGACCAGCCGCACCTAAAATGGCTATAAAGGAAGTGGTCTGGAAACCAACCATACCTGCCACACTGATGATGAGCAGTATTTTAAGGGTAATGATGACGATACTGGTCAGAAATGTCCTGAGGGAAATATCGAGCCGGGCCATGGCTTTGCTGGCCAGATGTCCCAGACGACCGATAATCCACCAGCCCACTACCAGTGTAAACAAGGCGAGCACTAAGGAAGGAATGAACAAAATACCTTGTTCAACTATTCTCCGGGCATAGATCTCAAACTTTTCCATAAAGTGATATATTTATAAGGTTATAATGAATAGCGTTTGGGTGTATCGTAGGAAATTAGCTGGCTCCCATATTCAATATACTTCAAAATATGGTTTGCTTTAAGCAGGTGCCATACAGAAACAGGTTTAACAGATCGTATGCTGAATAGCTGTCTGCCTGCTTATACTTCAAATTTTTAATACGCAACGGAATGAGTCATTATTCCCTTAGCCCTGATAATACAAGGGAAAATATTAGGCTAAGGTCTGGAAACAAGTATACACTAATTATTTTACTTCTGCCTGTACTGATGGATTCTGAATTCCTGCCTGCCGTGAATAGCTCATACAATAACTAAACAGCCAGCAAACAAAATAAAACAAATGCCGGAGGCATGTTTTATAGTATGATTAAAAATATGCTAAAGCAATCATCAAGACAGAAACAGAGAATTCTCCAATGAGCAGCAATGCTATTGGCACAAAATCTCACTTGTATTTATTTATTGATCTATGATAGTGCCAGAAAACTGTTTTCTGGCACTATGTAACTATCAGTTCTAAAAACCAGGTTAGGAAACAATGCGTCCGTTGGTAGCAATCTGTCTAAGAGAATCCCGCATTTCAGTAAGTAATACTTCTTCTTTGGTGGGGGCAGGAGGTACAGCAGGCGCTTCTACTTTTTTCTTCATCAAATTATTCATAGCCCTTACCAGCAGGAAAATGATGAAGGCCAGAATAATAAAGTTAATCAGCACCGTAATAAAATTACCATACGCAAACACCGGTCCCAGTTCTCTGGCCTTCTCAAGGCCCAAAACGCTGCCATCCGGAAGGTTCATGGCCGATCGGACTTTATCGGACAGCGGCAGGTATTTATTGGTAAAATCCACCGAACCGGCAATGCCGACCAGTGGCATGATCAGGTCTTTTACCACGGAGTTCACAATTTGCCCGAAAGCGGCACCAATAATAACGCCCACGGCGAGGTCAACCACATTGCCCCGCATGGCAAACTCTCTAAAATCTTTTAAAATTGACATACATTTGTTGGTTTAGGTTAGTGAATTAAGCTATCTGGAAAATATATATATTTCAATGCAGGTAAGCAAAAATATTTACTTAGGATCAGTAAAATTCTGCACATTATACAGAATGCCTAGTCCCAGTGTCTGGCTTAACTGAACATCTGTGTCCTGGTCTCGGTCGTAGAGCAGAATACCAGTCAGGTTTACACTGATAAAGCGGTTTACCTTAGCCGTAAGTGTGGTGCTAATGCGGTGGTCGATGGTATTAAATGCCAATGTTTCGTAGTTGGCATAGGCCAGGTAATTAACTTTCAGGTTGAGATTAGTGGCAATATCTTTCTCCAGATCCGCCTGTACCATAGCCGCCAGCCATTCCGTCCGAATGGTTTTGCCTACTGGCACGCCATAGCGCTGATTCTCAGCCACGGCATCGTTGGTCAGGAATGTAAACCTGGGGGCAAATGGGCTCAACCGCAGGGAAAACCAGGGTACTGGCTTGTATTCAAAACCCAGGGCAAATGTGAGGAAACCAGGTGCCATAAAAGCAGAAATGAGCGAGTCACTACCGGCAGCATCCGTATCATAAATATAGCCTGGGCCAAACTGAGTAATAAAGTTTCCGGATACAAACGCATTCCAGTGTCCGCTGAGCTTATAGCCTACTTTGGAATCCAGGAAAATACGGTCAAGGCTTTTACGCATATCCTGTTTGGCATTTTTAATTAATCCATACTGCAGTTCAGAAGCATTATCCCAGGAAATCTTATCTTTCAGGTAATTGGCTTTCGCATTTAAAAACAAAGACAAGGCAATAGAATTCACTCCACCTGCTTTCCAGTTATCGCTGAAGGAAGACTGGTTAATGTTAGCTCCGGTTGACAAAGATTTTCGCCAATAGGTAGTATCTGTCTGGGCAAGACCGGCAGTTGTACATAAGATAATGAGCAAAGCTGCGAGATAATTTTTGATCATAGGTGACTGGTGGTTTGTTTAGGTTGTACAAGGATTTGTTGCTGAAGGCTCATTCTAAATAGCTGAAAGGTATACTGGTTTAGGCTATTTCTTCTTTCTTAGCTTACATAACAGGGCAATGGTTTAGCTAAGCGCTCATTATAAGTCCGGGTAATCTATAAAAAAACAGATAAAGTAGCTATTATTCTTCTTATTTATTGCAAGTGAAATTTTCTTTTCCTGCTGCCATTCCCATTAATCAACTTTCTTAAAACGAAGCACTTCCGATTTATCTTTCAGCAGAATCAATTTTCCGGAATCTAGCTGGTACACATTTGTTTTATCTAACGCCTGTAAGAACTCTTTTTCCAGACTGCCTGCACAAGCCATTTCAGTAGCTACCAGCTGTAAAAAACGGATCTTCTCTTTCTCTATCATAACCTGGCCACCAAAGGAATTACAGCCGGTAGTGCCTAACCCCTTTTGTTCCAGCACAAAAATTTCCAGGGTTGGAATTCCCTTAAGAAATGCTGTTGCTGAAACTTTCCGCTCATTCAAGGCTTCCAGTACCCAGATATCATGCAACCTTTCTGCCGGAAAAAGATAGTGTCCACAGCCAGTATAGGTATTGTTTTTATAGGTTACTTCTACCTTGTAAGTAAATCCGTTTTCCGCTCCATGGCTGCTACAAGCTACTGCCTGCATTGTGATCTGTATTTTCTCTGAACCGGAAGAAGTCACATAGGTTACTTTACCATTACTTTCATCTTTTACCGGAACTGTTACGGGCATATACACAGAACCTGTCTGGGCTGAATAAAAATGGATCAGGTTACTAAAATCTATTTCCAGGGTCCATTGTGGTTTTTCACCCGAAGCTACAAAATCGACATCCGACCGGTCTGGTATGACTAACCCGCCAGTGCCCATTTTGTTTAGAGTTGTTTGGCTTTTAGTTACATCCGGCAATAAATAATAACAGCATATACTCCTGTTCAAGTGAAAAAAGAGCAGAAACAGCACAGGAAAAATGTATCTGAATGGCATCATCAGCTAAAATTTTGCATAAAAACAGGTATCACTTCCTATATGAAATATTTCAAATACTCATCCGCTCCAATTAATAAAGTTATACAGGGAAGTTTTGTGTGCATTTTTTCATCCTTACTCGTTTCTGCTTACAAAACCCCGGCCAGGCAGTGTTGCAGATCTTGGATTTCCTGCAGGCTGATAGCCGGAAAATTAGCGATCCGGAAACTTGTTTCCTTCCAGCTGCCATAGCCATTGCCTATTATAATGCCAGCCTGTTTGGTTCTTTCTTTAATAAAAGCGATCTGCTGTTTATCTGCCCCAATGGCAATCACCGTATCCGAGCGGACGGCAGTATTGGTCACTATTGGAGAAACAGAGGTATATTTTTCAAAAAAATGATACCACGCATGTGCCTGCTGCCGGGTACGTTTGTCAATAATACTGATATCTTCCACTTCCTCCATCACCCGCATGAGCAGGTAAATATTGAGTACATTGGGCGTATAATGCGTCTGGTATTTTTCTATATTTTCTGCCATAAACAGCAGGCTATTGTAATAGGTATTATCTCCAATCTCTCTGGCTCTTTCCATAGCCCTGGGAGAAACAATAAGTAAGCCCAGACCGGCAGGTAATCCCAGGCATTTTTGTACCGAAGCAAACCAGATGTCGGCGGCTATAAAATCCAGTTTAATTCCTCCCAGTGAAGAAGTGGCATCTACCGCCACCAGCATATGCGGGTATTTCTGTTTAAATTGTGTAATGATTGCATTCGAAACCTGTGTTCCGTTGGAAGTTTCATTTTGTGTAAGGGCTATACATTCTGCATCGGCAGGCACCTGTATATCATCTGGAGAAAGCGCCTGGTTTACATCGAACTGAAAGCCATTGGAAGCTGGGTGAATCTTTTGTGTATATTCCATCCATTTCTGGCCGAAAGCGCCGTTATAGAGATGAAAACTTTTGCGGCCAATAAGAGACTGGGCTATAATTTCCCAGCTTTCGGTGGCAGAAGAAACAAACAGCACTTTGTACCCGTCCGGAAGATTTAATTTCGCCTGGGTATGCTCAATGGCTTTCCGGCAGATTTCCATAAAAGTGGCACTCCGGTGGTTAATACTCAGGATACCTTGTGTAAAAGCATCCTGCATATACCGGCTCAGTTGCAGATACACCTTGGAAGGTCCTGGATAAAATGTAACCGGGGGAAGTTCAAACGGGAGATGTTGCTCTGCTTGCATAGGTGGTGTCGTATATAGTACTTGTAAAGTAAAAAGAAATGTGCGAGGGAAAGAAGATTTTATGGCGATTTCTCTGGGGCGCTCTAGTTTATTGAGCAAAGTGTTTCTCAATTTAAATTAGCCTTGTACCTTTGCTGGCCTTGCCAGAAAGCTGAATGATTGATGCCGTTTTGAGATGAATCATTAAATTTTTATTTACTGCCAATGCGTTTTAAGATTGTGTTTTTTCTTGCCCTGCTTATTATTTCCGCCTGTTCCAACTGGAAAGAAGAGCCTGCTATATCCAAAGTCATTTTTATCAATGCCTTACCAGGAAGCAATGAAGCCACCCTCCTGTTTGATGGACAACCGCTAAATACCAAACCATTGGTTTATGATACTTTTACTACTTCCTACCGGGATATACGGGCAGGCCGAAGGATGGTATCCGTGAAACTGTCGGAATATTCCGAACCTAGTGAAGAGGATACTTTCTATGTTCCAGAGTTTAGTTACTTTACAGCTTATATTACCAAAGACATTACACAAACTCCGGAAGTAGGCAGATTGTATTTTTATCAGGATGCAATAATAAAACCTGCTGCCGGCAAAGCAAATGTGCGTTTTATGAATCTGTATCCGGATAAAACTGCAGAAATTGATTTAATGGTAAGTGGCCGAACGGATGCCCTTTTTACAAAGCAAACATTCGGAAAAATAACTGCATTCGTTTCTACCGATACCTCCTCCTACTATACTTTCAGACTTCGCCAGAAAGGCGTTGTTATACCTAATACTGTGTATAATTTAAAAATTACCCGGCAAAATAATTATACCATCCTGCTTACTGATTCTTTAGGCAATGCAACGGGAGAAAAAAAGCCCAGATTGCAACTGATTACGCACCAGCAATGAAGTATATTTTTTTCCCAAATCAGGTAAAATATTGGCTTTGCAATGGAACTATATACGCCTTATATCACTATATACATTGACAGATAAGTAATAGTATATGTAGCAAATTATCTGGTCTAAGAAATTAATTTTGAACACATTAAACCAATTATTCATTCATAATTGAGCACACCATCCAAACTGGTAAAAGTAGGACTTGTTCAGATGTCCTGCACCAAAGAACCAAAAGAGAACTTACAGAAAGCCATTGGCAAAGTACGGGAGGCCGCCGCCAAAGGTGCCCAGATCATTTGTTTGCAGGAACTGTTTACTTCCCTGTATTTCTGCGATGTGGAAGATTACGAAAATTTTAAACTTGCCGAACCCATTCCTGGTCCTTCTACCGAAGCTTTGTCAGCGGTAGCCGCCGAACTGGGCGTAGTCATTATTGCTTCGTTGTTTGAAAAACGCACCAACGGCATTTATCACAATACTACGGCTGTACTTGATGCAGACGGAAAATACCTAGGCAAATACCGCAAAATGCACATTCCCGATGATCCGGGCTATTACGAAAAATTCTACTTTACGCCTGGCGATCTAGGCTATAAAGTATTCCAGACTAAATTTGCCAGGATCGGCGTACTCATCTGCTGGGACCAGTGGTATCCGGAAGCAGCCAGAATTACGGCGCTGATGGATGCAGAAATCCTGTTTTATCCTACTGCTATCGGATGGGCTTCGAGCCAGGAGGTAGACACTAATACCGAGCAGTATAATGCCTGGCAAACCATTCAGCGTTCACATGCGGTAGCCAATGGCATTCATGTGGTTTCTGTAAACCGGGTAGGCGACGAAGGCCCGATGAAATTCTGGGGTGGTTCGTTTGTTGCCAATCCATTCGGCAAGCTGCTATACAAAGCTTCCCATGACCAGGAAGAAGTGCATGTACAGGATATTGACCTGAACAAAACCGATAGCTACCGTACACACTGGCCTTTCCTGCGTGACCGCCGGATAGATTCTTACCAGCCCATTACCAAACGTTTTATTGACGAAGAAAATTAATTTAGTTATTCGCTATTAGTTGTTCGAAAACGAACAACTAATAGCGAATAACCAACAACGAACTTCCATGACCCAATATACTCCCGATACTCCTGCCGCTCTGGGCTATTATTTCCCGGCTGAATGGGCAAAACATAGTGCTACCTGGCTGAGCTGGCCGCATAAAGAAGCTTCCTGGCCCGGTAAGTTAGACAGTATTTTTTCTATTTACAGCCATTTTGTAAAAGAAGTGGCGGCCGGTGAACAGGTGTGCATCAATGTAGGCGACGCAGCCATGCAAGCGCAGGCACTTTCGTATCTGCATGAACAGGAAGTGGATGTGAATAAAGTCAGCTTTTTTCTGCATCCCACCAACGATGCCTGGTGCCGCGATCATGGGCCTGCTTTCCTGATCAATCCAAAAGCGGATATTAAAAAAATGGTGGTTGACTGGGGTTATAATGCCTGGGGAAATAAATATCCGCCTTATGACCTGGACGATGTTATTCCAACATTAATCGCCAAAAACTATCAGATTCCGGTCTATCATCCGGGTATTGTGATGGAAGGAGGTTCGGTAGATTTTAACGGACAAGGCACCCTACTTACCACTACTGCTTGCCTGCTCAATCCTAACCGGAATCCGCACCTGAACCAGGCACAGATCGAACAATATTTGCATGATTTTTATGGCGTTCAGCAGATACTGTGGCTGGGCGAAGGCATTATTGGCGATGATACCGATGGACACATTGATGATATTACCAGGTTTGTAAATTCCGATACAGTAGTAACGGTAGTAGAAACCAATAAAAGCGACGAAAACTACCAGATTTTACAGGATAACCTGAAAGAACTGAGCAAAATGCGGCTGCTCAACGGTAAACAGCTCAATATAGTAGAATTGCCTTTGCCAACCCCTGTTATCTACGAAGACCAGATTCTGCCGGCTTCTTATGCCAATTTCTATATCAGTAATGCGGCAGTGGTGATGCCCACCTTCCGGGATAAAAACGACCAGGTTGCCTTAGAAATTCTCTCCAAATGTTTCCCGGACAGAAAAGTAATTGGGCTGGATTCTACCGATATTATATGGGGCCTCGGCAGTTTTCATTGCCTGAGCCAGCAGGAACCAGCGGTGTAGGCAAGCGTAGTAAATGAGTGATTATCCGGAGTCCGGATTAGAAAATTGCGCAATTAAAAAGTATAAATCCGGATGTTGTCCTAACCTGTTATACCAGGAATAGCAACATCCGGATTTGTTATTTAGTAGTGTAACACTATTGAACCACTACTTTTTCATGGATGACACTTGTAGCGGATCGAATCTGAATAATATATACTCCTGCTCTTAACGGAATGGGAGGCGTAAGCGTAAGATGCAGATTGCCTTCTTCATCCGCTGTACCATTGCTGGTATCTACAATTTGCCCGGACACATTCTGTAGAGAAACACCTGCTTTTTCCCTGGGTATAAAACCTGCTATATCTACCATTATTTTATCTCCACTATTAGGATTCGGGTGAATAGTAACAGATAGTTTTTGTTCCACATTTTCGGGTGCATAATCTTTTCTTGCTGTAGCTGCCGGTTGCCCGGTTACACTTACATTGGTAAAAGTAGAGGTGTTAAGTACAGTGGTTTTATGGGAAGTAACCGCCATGCCTACATATACCGTTGTACCCATCGTAATAGTCACTGTACCAATAGTTGTCCAGGTGGTACCGGTGGTAGAATAAGAAGAAGTAAAAGTATTGCCACTTCTCACCAGCTTGACCCATACCGGCGCACTGCCTGTTTTATAAACATACTTGGGTGTACCTGTTCCTTGCCTAGACATAAGTAATCTACCGCTCGGGTGTACCACAGTAGCTGCAAAAGAAGCATTTGCTGTTAAATTTTCACGAATCATAATGCCGGCTTTGGCATTTGGGTCCGTATTCTGAATGCTGGCAATACGGGCAATAACCGTGGTATTTCCTGAGATAGGCTGGTAAACAAAGTGGAAATTATCAGGCGCTGTCCAGAAGTCATAACCGGCTCCTTTTACAGTAAAAGTGCCATTGCTATAACCAGCGCTGCCAGCTAATCCAACTGCACCTACATCTGCGTTTTTCCAGGGAGCTGGCAGGGTTGTAGTGGATACAAAAGGTGTAGCACTTGTTTGTATCCCTGTGGACCAGGTCGTACCTATTCTTGTAAATACTTTGAAGTAATACAGCGTATTATTGGTTAATCCGGTAATGGTCTGTGGACTAGCCGTGCCTTTGTAAACTACTTTTCCTCCATCGAAGCTGGTCCCCCCATTACTGAAATTAGTGCTGGCTACATACGCTGAACCATCTCCTACAGGCGAAGCAGTAATGCCTGTGCCTGCTTTGGCTACAATCATAATCTGGTCTAAGCTAGCAGGATTTGTCCAGTTTACCCTCACTTGTGCATCTAAAGCCGTAGTTGCCAAGTTCGTTACATTACTTACTGTAACTGATTGTACAAAAGGTGTAGCACTTGTTTGTATCCCTGTGGACCAGGTCGTACCTATTCTTGTAAATACTTTGAAGTAATACAGCGTATTATTAGTTAACCCTGTAATTGTTTGCGGACTAGCCGTGCCTTTGTAAACTACCTTCCCTCCATCAAAACTACTGCCTCCATTGGTGAAGTTAGTGCTGGCTATATAAGCAGATCCGTCTCCAGTAGGTGTAGCAGTAATAGAAGCGCCTGCTTTAGCTACAATCATGATCTGATCCAGATTAGCAGGGTTTGTCCAATTTAATCTCACTTGTGTATCTAAAGCTGTGGCGGCAAGGTTGGTTACATTACTTACAGTTACGGTTGGTGCCACAGGGGTGGAGCTGGTCTGTATCCCATCCGACCAATTGGTACCTGATCTAGTAAATACTTTAAAATAATATAACGTATTATTGGTTAATCCGGTAATGGTCTGTGGACTGGCCGTACCTTTATAAACTACTTTTCCTCCGTCAAAGCTGGTCCCCCCATTACTGAAATTAGTGCTGGCTACATACGCTGAACCATCTCCTACAGGCGAAGCAGTAATGCCTGTGCCTGCTTTGGCTACAATCATAATCTGGTCTAAGCTAGCAGGATTTGTCCAGTTTACTCTTACCTGTGCATCTAAAGCTGTAGCTGCCAGATTCGTTATATTATTAACTATTACTGGCGTTGGATTACAGTCTGGCAGTAAAATTATTTCATCCGTACCTGATAATCCTGCGGCATCAATTACTGTAAGGGTAATGGTATAAAAGAAAGTTTCTCCATTACAACCTTCCGGGGAAATTGTAGTCGTAGGCTGGATTTGTGTAACAATAGGACCAGGATGGATATGGTTCTCATGATGAAGAGTGGTCTGCCATTGATACGTGAGACCAGTGCCACTATGTTGTGCATCTGTTACTGTTGCTTTTAATATATAATCGGTTTCGGAGGCAAGCGAATACTTGGTTCCTTCAGCAGGAGAAGTAATGTTAACTATAGGAGGTGTATTATTAACTGAAACGAATAACAAAGTATTGGTTGTAGTTGCTCCGCTGGCATCTTTCACTTTCAGGGTTACATTATAACGGGTAGGCACACCAGCTGGGGCATTATATGTATGAGCCGGATTAGCCAGCGTACTTAGCGCGGTACCATCTCCGAAATTCCATTCGTAGGTTAACGCAGACCCTTCCGGATCTGAAGAATTACTTCCTGTAAACTGTACTACAAGCGGGCCGGTACCAAAAGTTTTATTAACCGAAGCTTCTACAAGAGGAGGCAAATTAACGGAATAATAAACTTTCCTAACCTCAGTTTGATAATTAATATAATAAAGTCCTTCCAGGTTCGGATGGGTAGCCATACAAACCACAATTGCTCCGGTGTTAATAAAGTTTTTCACAGCCACTGGCTTATTATGTTCATCCAACACCATATTTTTTATCCATCCGCTTGCATAATCTCCATGAAAATAACTATTGATATACTCTGCAGGAAAATCATCCCGGCTATAGAATGCCCCTGCCACCGAAGAACTACCGCCAAACTGCGGCCCGGCTATCGGTGAATTTACGGCACCAATATTTACGACGGATGCTTGCCCATCTGCAGTATAAATACCTGCTCGTGACGGTCCGGATACATGCCGCCAGTCTATAGTCGGCCTGGTATGCATAAAAGTATTGATGCTGGCAGGAACACTTTGTGCAGGATTACATGGATTGGGAAAAGCTGGTGAGTGATCGATTTGTGCTTGCTTTAGTAAATCACCAAATTTAAAATACCTTTGTGTACAACCATTTACACCATATAAGGGGTTGGGAGCATAGGGATTTTCTACATTTTTATCAGAAAAGGAAAGATCTCCATTCACGCCTTCATTTAAAGTCATTCCTTCAAAATGCGGCCAGCCAAAATTCTGTCCTGCATCGGTAACAATATTCAATTCTTCCCACCGGTTCATTCCTACATCGCCTACATAGAGTATACCAGGTTTCCCATCTGCAGGATTCGTACTTCCACTTCCCGGCATAAGCGAGATACGGAAAGGATTTCTGAAACCTAAAGCCCATACCCTTGAACGGGCCGACCTGGGAGCAGATGCATTATAAAAAGGATTACTTGGCACCCCATTACCGGTTTCAGGATCAACCCGTAAAATCTTGCCATTTAAAGACTCGAGTTGTTGCGCCCGGTAAGCACCTACATTTTGTTGAGGAGGAATAATACCATTATTTAAGGCAGTGGTTGCATAAGCTGCATTTCCTACATCTGAATCCGTTGCTGCATGCCCGCCATCACCTGCCGAAATAAGCAAGGTACCATCTGTACCAAATACCAGGCTACCCGCTCCATGCAAGGTAGATAAATTAGGAATACCTGTAGATATGCTTTCACCCAGTAAAATTTTCCGGCTGGCAGTATTTACTACATAATCGCCAGTTCCATTTTTCGTAGCTGTATAACGGGTAAGCCTGCCGATGGTAGCATTAAAATAAACGTTGGTAGTAGGTGAGTAATACTGTGTACCATAATACAGTAAATGATGCCTGTCTACCACATATAACAGATAAAAATACCCATTAACATCAAACTGCGGATGCAACGCAAAACCCAGCATACCCAGGTCACCCCAGTTACCTACTTCTTCACTGATATCAATCAAAAGGGTTTTTACTCCGTTTCTGACTACCCATGCTTTGCCGCCCTTTTCCCAGACGAACATATAGTTTCCATCTTTACTGAAGGTAAGCCCAACAGCCTGATTTAACCCGCTAACTACAGTTTGAGTAGTAAAACCAGCCGGAGGAGCCTGTGCGTTCGTTTTTTGTAAGGGTATCAGGAAAAAGGCTATGCATAAACTCATCCATAATGCTAACGAATAGCCTTGAGCCTTTTTGGCTATAAGCTGCAGCAGATTTTCTTTTCCTCTAGATTGGAAAAAGTGCATAAGGTATCTACCAGGATAATACCTCAACTTTTTTGGCAGATACTCAAATGGTATCTTCCCATTCAATACTTTGAACATGGTTGTAGTGGTTTGTTATAAGTTTTAGGATTATTGTTTAGACTTCCAATAGATACTTTTGTATCAAAAATTACTCCAGTAAACCAGAAATTTTAATATTAAGTAACTTCTTAAATAAAAAAATTTTAGAAAAAATTAATTGAGTTTGTCTGAACAAGAATATAGATTTATGACATTGAGTAAATCACGTTGACAATCAATTATTTACTAAAATAGTTGTTGAAAAAAATATAGTTAAAAAGTTAATGTGAAGCTTGAATAAGCATTTTTGCGAAGGTGTTGGAAAAAGTGTTAAATATTTGTGTGTAATGTATAACTATTTAATATTAAAATCAATACCTAAAATCAGGTATTTTTTATTCAAATATTTTACCGAAACTGGTTTCATACCATATCTTTTTTATTAACTGGTAAGTGTGTATAAATCAATAAAATATACAATTTATTAATTCACCTTCCTCCTTATAATCTTTTATTCCATGCAGGGAAGGTGGTGAGTTTACTTCATTTATACATTTGCTGTATATTCTCATACTTCTATTCCGGAAGAGAGGGCTAAGATCAGATTTTTATACTTATTTACTCCCTCGCATATCTTTAACTTTTCATTAACAATTATTAGCCAGGCGTTAACATAGCCATAACCAGAGCTTTTTCATATTTGTAGTATACTTAACAAAACAACATATGAAAAAGCTTTTATTTACTTTATCCCTTCTCGGCCTGCTCTTATCTGCCGGCTTATCTCATGGACAAAATGTGGTACCAGTGGCTTCAGCCAGTCCAGCGAAAGCAGCTGTTATCAATTTTAAAGCAACTACACATGATTTTGGCAAAATCAAGATGGGTGCACCGGTTACCGCCGAATTTACATTTACCAATACCGGAAATGCGCCTTTATCAATTACCAGTGTGGCGCCTTCCTGCGGATGTACGGTGAGCAGTTATACACAGGAGCCTGTATTGCCAGGTAAAAAAGGATTTATCAAAGCTACTTACAATGCCAAAAATCCAGGAGTTTTCAATAAAAGTATTGCTGTTACAGCAAACACAACTGCCCAGAATATGCAGTTATTTATCAAAGGGGAAGTAGTTAATTAGGAATGGGCCATCGGTCAATAGTCATTGGGTAATAGAATAAAAATACCTAATGACTATTGACTGATGATAATGTTTATTGATTGGCTGCTTTTGCATCTTTGTGCTTTACCGAGTGCAGATAATCTTTCAGATTCGCTTTGGTTATGATCTTAGTCCCATCTGACATTCCAGGCGAAGAAAGACCCAGAATTTTTCCATCGGTGGCATCCATAATTACATGCAGGTATTGAATTTTAATCCTGTTTTTGGTAGAAGCGATCTGGGGAATAATTTGCACATAGGCATAGCCGGAGTCGGCCTGCATCACCAGGTTATTGAAGGTAGCTCCATCCGAAATCTGTACATTATACGGATAAATAGATTTTACTTCCGTTTCCGACAATGAGGTATGAATCCACTCCTGTTTCAATAGCAAAGTTTTTGAGGAAAGGTCATCTGATGAAACCTGCATTGCTTTTTTAAAACTCAGGTCTTTGGAATTTTTTTCAGAACAAGCATATTGCTGTAAAGCCTGCAAGCCAAACACAATATCCGATTTTTCCGGGAACACATTAGATAGGTTCTGGCTGAAAACAGGTTCTGGCTTATTGAGTTCTTCAATCAGGCGTATTTGCATCACCGTATACTTATCCCAGTAATCCCGTTTAACATTTACATCCTGATACGACCAGGCAATCCCCTGCAACATTTTAGCGCCACTTTCCCCTACCCTTTTGTTATTCTCGTAGGTAGCACAGAATAATACGGCGTAGTCCTTAGATTTAAATAGTTTTTCTGCCTCACTGAAAGTCTTGTAAACCACCGGCGTATTAAATTTCCAGAACTTTTCTACAGCCTCATGTAACGCAGCATTGTAAGCCGCTATTTTTTTCTGGTACCGGTCCAGCTGGTCTGGGTTACGTTTGGTTTTGAGAATTTTAACAATTCTGGCCGAAACTTCTTCTTCCACCACAATTAAGGTACGGCCTTCCAGCTTTTTGATCTTTTCCAGATTTCCTGTGCCGTACTGTGCCTTAACCGGAGAAAGTATACACAATAACAGGATAGCCAGGCAAATAGATGGCAAGTATGAGCCAATAATATGGGTGCGAAAAAGATATTTATTTACTGACATAGTTCTTAATTTAGCCCTGAGATGGCTAAATAACAATCATTTGCTGCCTATAGTATTGGATGATGAACCGCAAGATTGTAAGTTTTCCTTTGTCAACGAAAGTTTTTCTCAAATATTTGGACGTATCTGCTCCATAAAGTACAAATCTTTCCCTATCTGACAGACTAACTTTTACTACATAGGAAGTAGAATTATGCCTTTTCTTCTGATCAGGGAAGATTTTCAGCTATAAGATGTACGGCCCTGACAAACCCTTACATGCGTAGCAAAGTGGTCATTTTTACTCTCCCTACCCTATTCATTACTGATTGTTATCCACTTTGATGCTGGAAGAATCGGTATTGAGTGAATCGGCTGTAATGGTTCCATTTGGGTTTTCATCCGCATTGTCTTCTCTGGAAGTAGGAGAACCTTCACCAGTAGCTTTGTCTAAGGTTGGATTTTCCCGGTTTTCTTCACCTGCACTATCGCCTGTTTTGGCATCACAGGCAAAAGTAAACAGCAAAGCAGTGATTAAAGTAGCTTTCGCCAGTCGTAGATACATAATTTTAAGCGTTTCCATAGCAGGTTTGATTGAGTTATAGGTATAATCATTCGAAGTAAGCAATTATAAAGCAAGCTACTCTATCACCGCTAACTAATGACTATTGACGATACCCATTACGGCATTTGTATCTTTTCGTTGTTCAGGATGCATCTAAAGCAGGCATTCTGCCTTGTAAACCACCGGTATGAACAGCAATAATGGTTTCTCCCCGTTTAAAATATCCCTTCTTCATCAAATCATAGAGGCCAAACATCATTTTTCCGGTATACACTTGTTCTAAAGGTATAGCATGTGTGTGTTCAAACCAGCGGATAAAGTCCAGTAAAACTGGGGTAGTTTTGGCATACCCTCCAAAGTGGTAATCGGTTTGAATGAACCATGAAGCAGTAGTACCTGTATGATGTGGTTCCAGTTGCCTATAGGCAGTTAATAATTCGTTTATTTCTCCGGTTAAAAAGGTTCCTCCTTTTAAGGCTGAAAAACCCATAATAGTTTGATTCGTATCAGTTGTTCCGGCAATCAATCCGGCTAGGGTGCCTCCGGTGCCACAAGGGCAACAGAGATAGTCATAGGAAATATAAATATCTGCGATGATTTCTGTACATCCTTTGACTGCCATGGCATTGCTTCCTCCTTCAGGAATAAGGTAATAGTCACCAAATTTTTCCTGCAAACCTTTCAGAAAGGCCGGTTCCTGTTTATGACGATATTGTTCGCGGCTGATATAATGTAATTGCATGCCTGACTCTATGGCAAAGGCCAATGTATGGTTCAAAGGCATGTGTTCTTCTCCCCGGATCAATCCAATGGTACGAAAACCGGAAATCTTACCGGCAGCAGCTACCGCATAAATATGGTTAGAAAAAGCCCCTCCGAATGTAAGTAAGGTATGTTTGCCCTGTTTACTTGCTTCCAGCAGATTGTATTTGAGTTTCCGCCACTTATTCCCGGATACCTGCAAATGAATCAGATCTTCCCGTTTCAGATATAAAGCTATTCCGGCTTTTTCTGTAATTTCATCCCGGATGAGTTGTAGGGGTGTAGAAACGGGTTCATTCCAAATTTGCATATCATACAAAGCTATTGCTAAACAGAATATGCTACAACAGCCGGATAATACCTCAGAAAAATTTTAAACAAAGGCGGCAAGCAAAGGTTATAGAACCATAACTCAGCAGAAATTATGTTCGGATTATTCGGTAAAAAAGACAAAAAAGCGCAACTGGAAAAAAAGTACCAGCAATTGATGCAGGAAGCCAGAGACATTCAACGTTCCGGCGACTTAAAAGCGTTTGCCTTCAAAACAGCCGAAGCAGAAAAACTCATGGATGAAATTATAGCCCTGAAAAAGAGCGAGTAATTTTTTCTATTTTAACTTTCCAGCAGATTGAGGAATATAATTTCTTCAGGTTGCAGCCATTTATTTTCCTGTTCCTTTTTTTCGGCGGCATCCGGTATAGCTTCCGTTAGCTTTCCTTCTGCATAAGTTTCCAGCACAATAGGATGAACATAATAATTACGGCAAACAGCGACTGTATTTCCCAGTTTGCTCGCTACATACTTCACCGCTTCAGTTAGTTTCTTTTGTATTTCTTTTTCATCTTCCGGCCTGGGTTGTTCCAGCAGTTTCTTTACGGCAGCCGTTGAACCACCCCACGTTCTGAAATCCTTTGCCGTCAGATCAAGTCCGGTGTTTTCACGCAGGTAGTCATTCACATCATCTGAACTAATAGGATGTTTGTGTCCTTCCTCATCATAATACTGGAACAACTGATGCCCTGGCAATTCTTTACATTTTTTTACCAGTTTCACAAGCCGTTTGTCGCTGAGTACCACTTCCTGGGCCACGTTTTTCTTTCCCACAAACGAGATTTTTACTTCTTTTCCATCAATTTTCACATGCTTATTCCGCAAGGTGGTTAACCCGTATGACTTATTGGATTTTTCATAATATTTGTTTCCAATCCGGATCAGGGTATTGTCGAGTAAGCTTACCACTAATGCCAGCATTTTATCTCTGGAAAAAGCATTTTCTTCAATATCATGGTCAATTTTTTCCCGCAATGTAGATAATGCTTGCCCAAAGGAGCGCATTTTACTGAACTTATTGCTGTTGCGGGAATGCTGCCATTTGGTATGATACCGGTATTGTTTGCGGCCTTTGCTGTCGATGCCTGTTGCCTGTAAATGTCCATTTGGCGAAGGACAGATCCATACCTGCTCCCATACATGCGGAATTTTCAGTGATTCGATCCGGGTAATGATTTTTTCATCTGAAATCTCTTTATTTCCGGTATCCAGATAGATGTATTTTTTTCTTCTCGTAATTCTGGTGAACCCAGATATATTATCGGTGATATAGCGCAAACCGGCTTCTTTCGCAAATTCAACCGGCGAAAGGGTTTCTGAAATAATAGATTCCATAAAGGTATGTGTGAAGAAATGTTAGAATTATTTCCCCAGTACCTATACTACTTATAAGGGAATATGGTTTTACTGATTTATTGTGAGTTGCTTATTCTTACATGCTATAATGGTGACGGGTTCTGCAATCAATTCATCCTCTTTATAAAGACTACATACCAGAGACTAATGACTTAAATCAGGTATGGCTCTGTTGCCAGCAGCATTTTTTGTATTTTTCGCCACTTCCACAGGGACAAGGCGCATTCCGGTCCATTTTCCGGTAATTAGGGTTAAGCAATTCTCTAAAATTCAGATCATACCTTTTGCGGGGATTCTGCTGGAAAGTTTTAGTAAGCATCCGGTATAAATTCGGATGATTCTTCTGCAAGCGGA
This sequence comes from Rhodocytophaga rosea, assembly GCF_010119975.1. GTDB lineage: Bacteria > Bacteroidota > Bacteroidia > Cytophagales > 172606-1 > Rhodocytophaga > Rhodocytophaga rosea. The sequence goes on along the minus strand of NZ_CP048222.1, from coordinate 6,095,196 downwards.
CCGGGTCTTCAAAAAAGTATTCGGTAACGACGGCAAAAAATTCCGCCGGACTGGTAGCTCCATAGGTGTTTATGTTGTTTTCCCCGTCTTTGATTTCCTGCATCTTGCGTTGCATCAGATCAGTCCAGGGCTGGATAAGTTCGGGTGGTAAGTAAGCTTTCGGAATTCCATCAATTTCTCCATCGGCCTCATCCAGCAGGTGCGCAAACTCATGAATTCCTACATTGCTGCGGTCTTTCATATTGTTGAACCCTTGCTCCAGCGAACTCTTCGAAAGGATCATATAATGCTGGTTCTGAAAGGGTCGTACCTGCCCGGCAATAATGTTCTGTACCTGCTCATCCACTTTCTGGGTGTCAACCGCACCAGGCGTTACAAATACTTCGCCCAGGTTACCATACTCCCAGTTGTCGAATCCGAAAATCGGAATGATGGCACTGGCAGCCACCAGTACCCGGATGGTATCGTCTACTTCTGTTTTGATGCCAATTATCCTTTTTTCGGCTATAAACTGCTGGATGAGTTTCTCAAATTTTTTCTTTTTCTGGTCAGACAAAGTCAAATAAAAACCGACTCTGTTTTCCAGAATCGGTCGCCAGGCTACAGGAAATTCCTGTAGTAGCACCTGTTTTCTTCTCCGTTGTTTCCGGGTAGCCCATCTGTAGAAAACAAAAATCAATAAGCAGCAAAAGGCGGCATACGCTATGTAGTGATAATACATATTATTAATAAGTTCAGTGCATGGGTACAAACGGCTTTGGGGCGGTTTGGTTTGTATAGTAAAATATTAATTACAAAGTAAGGTGATGGCAGAAGAATGATCGAATTAAAATAGGTTCATAAATGGATATGAATCAGGATAGATCTGCTATGTTTACATCTGGTTTTAGGTATTAACACTATCATAGGTGTTTGACTGTACTTTATAAATAATAAGTTTGCAGGCACATAAAATATACTTATTAAACCTTACAAATCAGCAGAGTATTTCTAAATTACTGGCAGGAAAACAATATCCGTGTTTTTATTACATCATCTCCAATAAGTCAAGAAAAATCTTAGTTTAGTAATAAAAGCGGACCGAAAACTCCTACATTTGCGTATAATTTACTTACACCAACAACAATATTTTATTCAAATTTTAAGCAAATCTTTATGGGATATATTGAACCGGCACCAATAAAGGATAAAGAAAATCCATTGGAGTCCATGATGTCCAGATTTGACCTGGCTGCACAGCTGTTAGGCATAGACGAACAAATGTATTATATTTTAAAAGTGCCTGCCAAACAGGTAATTGTAGGTTTACCGATTACCATGGATGATGGCACCATTCGCGTGTTTGAAGGCTACCGGGTAATCCATTCCAATATTTTAGGTCCGGCCAAAGGGGGAATCCGGCTGGATATGGGCGTAAACCTGGATGAAGTACGTGCCCTTGCTGCCTGGATGACCTGGAAATGTGCGGTGGTAGATATTCCATATGGCGGTGCCAAAGGAGGTATCACCTGTAACCCCAGAGCCATGTCGGCTGGTGAAATTGAGCGGTTAATGCGAACCTATACCATTGCCATGCTAGATATTTTCGGTCCGGATCGTGATATTCCCGCTCCTGATATGGGAACTGGTCCCAGGGAAATGGCCTGGCTGATGGACGAATATTCCAAGGCGAAAGGTATGACTGTAAATGCTGTAGTAACCGGAAAACCTCTGGTTTTAGGAGGTTCTTTAGGACGTACAGAAGCCACTGGAAGGGGGGTTATGGTTTCGGCGCTGGCAGCCATGGAAAAACTCAAAATCAACCCATATAAAGCGACTTGTGCTGTACAAGGGTTTGGAAATGTGGGTTCGCATGCGGCTTCGCTGCTACATGAAAGAGGTGTTTCTATCCTGGCCATCAGTGATATTTCCGGCGCTTATTTCAACGACAAGGGTATTGATATTGAGGAAGCCATCCGTTACCGGGATGCCAATAAAGGTACGCTGGAAGGCTACCAACATGCAGAAAAATGCACCAATGAAGACCTGCTGGCGGCCAAAGTAGATGTACTGGTTCCGGCAGCCAAAGAAGATGTTATTACGATGAATAATGTGGCCAGCATCAATGCCAGGCTTATTGTAGAAGGTGCCAATGGGCCAACTTCTGCTAATGCCGATAATGTGATCAATGAAAAAGGAATTATGGTGGTGCCAGATATTCTGGCGAATGCCGGAGGTGTAACCGTATCCTATTTTGAGTGGGTACAAAACCGCCTGGGTTATAAATGGACACTGGAACGGGTGAACCGCCGCAGTGACCGCATCATGAAAGAGGCTTTTGATAAGGTATATGAAGCTTCCGTTCAATACAAAGTTCCCATGCGGATTGCTGCGTATCTGGTGGCCATCGATAAAGTTTCCAAGACCTATAAGTTCCGGGGAGGCTATTAATTTAATTACGAATGACTAATTATGAATTACAAATGAAAACAAACGGTTGAATACTAAGGCTATAGATGATTTTCGCTCGCTCGATCTATTCCCATATTACTTCCAAACAAATGTAATTAGTCATTTGTAATTCGCAATTCGTAATTATCTTTACCGCCAGCTAACGTTTTTACCATGACTATCCACAAAGAAGGATATAAGATATTATTGGTTCTGTTGGTAATACTCACCGGAATAAATCTGGTGGTGTATTACTATATGCCCAACAATGAAATCTTTCAGAATGCTTTCCTGACCTTCAGCGTATTATTCTATTTCCTGATTTTACAGTTCTTCCGTAATCCCAGGCGGAATATTTCTCTCAATGAAAGGCACGTAATTGCTCCGGCAGATGGGAAAGTAGTTGTGATTGAAGAAGTAGTGGAAACAGAATATTTTAACGATAAACGCCGGCAGATCTCTATTTTTATGTCGCCGGTGAACGTGCATATCAACCGGAATCCGATAGAAGGGGTAGTAAAATATTTTAAATACCATGCCGGAAAATATCTGGTGGCCTGGCATCCTAAATCAAGTACCGAGAACGAACGCACCACTATTGTAGTAAAAGCAAAAAATGAAGTGGAAATTCTCATGCGCCAGATTGCCGGTGCTTTAGCCAAGCGGATTGTATGGTATGTAAAAGAAGGGCAAGAGGTTAGTCAGGGAGAAGAATTTGGCTTTATCAAGTTTGGTTCCCGGGTAGATGTATTTTTACCTCTTACGGCAAAGGTGCTTGTCAACCTGGGTGAAAAAACTGTAGGTGGTGTTACAGTAATTGCTGAATTAGTGGAAGATACTGTAGAAGACAATCTCCTTATATAAGATATATTTTATTCCTTAATTGAATAAAAACAGCGGACCTATGATCCGCTGTTTTTGCATATGTCAATTGCTGAGTTTTACAAAACACTTTCCACAATCCGCATCACCTTCTCTAGCCCGGCTTTATCCTGCTCGTCAAAATCATCGAGTTTGTCGCTATCCACATCCAGAACCAGGGCTACTTTTCCGTTTTTAAAAGCCGGTAACACAATTTCCGATTTTGAGTCAGAACTACAGGCAATATGCCCGGGAAACTGCTCTACATCCGGAACTATAATGGTTTCCTGCCGGGTATAACAGGCACCGCAAACGCCTTTGTCAAAATCGATTCTGGTACAGGCAATCGGTCCCTGGAATGGACCAACTACCAGTTGATTGTCTTTCACCAGGTAAAATCCCACCCAGAAGAAACCAAAGGTTTGTTTGAGCGCCGCAGCAATATTAGCCAGGTTCGCGGTCTGGTCTGATTCTCCTGCTACGAGTGCGGCAATTTGTGGCACCAGTGTATCATATAACTCTTTCTTTTCTGTGGTTGAGGCAATAATTAAGTTTTCAGCCATATAATATTTTATCTATATTCTTACTACTAACAAACGAACTACCTATTCTGTTGCAAATTCCACTTTCCGGTATATATCTGCTATAGCAATCGCAACCCCAATGGAAGGAAATTGCACTACTGAATCCATGCCTTCAGTAAAGGTATACAACCAGTGGTTCTCATCCTGGCGCACAAATGTTTCTACCAACGGCTCTGCCTGGGAGATGAGTACATACTCTTTGAATGAAGATAAAGTCTGGTATTTTTTAAACTTCTTTCCCCGGTCGTAGCGTTCCGTGGAATCGGATAAAACTTCTACCACCAGTAAAGGATTTGTTACAATATCGTTGCGCCCTTCCGCATATTCCACTTTTCCGCAAATTACCTGTGCATCAGGATATACATAAGATTCAGCCGCATCTATTGCCGTTTTCATATCACTGCTAAACACACGGCAGTTTTTATTACCTAAGGCAATATTCAATGCTGTAATGATATTTCCGGTAATCAAGGAATGGTTTGCTGTCCCACCTGACATGGCAAACACTTCGCCATTTTCAAATTCAAATTTATCTTCTGAAGTTTCTTCTAAAGCAAAGTATTCTTCTTTGGTGTAGGGCTGTTTTTGAGTTGAAAAATTGCGCATGTTTATTGGTTAATAGCTATTCGTAATTAGTAATTATATTATCAGCTTCCGATCAACACAAATGCTCCCCAGAAATAGGGACTCTTATATTTGACTTTTAGTTCCTGTTGTGCCATTTTAAATGCCTGGGCTTTGTTATTCGTTTGCAGCCAGTTTTTATAAAAACTGCTCATCAGTTGCTGGGTAGCGGCATCATCTACTTTCCATAAGCTCATAATGATTGATTTAGCGCCAGCTACCTGGAAAGCCCGCTGCAAACCATATACGCCTTCCCCATTCTGTACCTCGCCCAAGCCGGTTTCGCAGGCAGAAAGCACTACCATATCTGTCTGGTCTAAAGGAAGGTTCATGGCTTCATACGCTGTGAGAACGCCGTTATCGCTGCTTTTGGTTTCCCTGGTATCCATATTCTCTGTGGTTTGTTCGGCGCCAGCCAGCATTAATCCCGAGCGCAACAAGGGGTTTTCTCTGGCCTTATCTGGCTCTATGCCAAATATCTTTTCATCTGAGTCACCTATATCATTGAGAAAAAAGCCATGGGTAGCAATATGCAGAATTCTGGGGTTAGCTACTGTTTTTATCTGTTCTTCAGAGGCATCATTCTGCATCAAAGTTTTTACTGGATACCCTTTAGCTGCCAGCACTTTCTTTATATTATCTATTTCCACTTTGGTGCCAGGCAGGGGATTAATGGTGCCTTTTGCGCCATAGTTCGGGAATCCAACCAGAGTTGCCTGTAGCTTCGTTTTGGTGGGTGCTGTACCGGAAGCCAGTAGATCTTTGGTATTGGTGAGCAGTACAAAATTTTTGTTATCCAGCAGGTATTTTCCTGGCGAAACCTGCAAGGTATTCAGATTGATCTGGTTATACACGCCATCGAGCGAAAGATATACTGTCTTTTTGCCTGTAAGCGCTCCATCTATTTTGCTCCAGTACTGCTGGTAAGAAAACTGGTCGTCTGTTTTTTTGCGGATGGCATTTTTGTAATAATTGTAATACTTGGTTTCGAGCTCCTTTCCGTTTTCGAGCAATACAAGTTGTGGCAGTGGTTTTTCCTTAGTCAGAATAAGTGCCGCATAATAAGTAGAATCCCGGAATACGATGTCGAATTTTTTAAAATGAATTACCTCGACGGCGGCTTCCTCTGGCTTTAGTTTGGCCGTAATATCTTTCAGTGTAATCGCCTTCTGTTCGTAACCCTGTGTAAACAAACTCGATTTCTGAGATAGCTCTTTTTCGGTAGCATTGGCCACTCTTTCAAGGGAATCCAGGTTAATTCTTTCTGCGGCCAGCTCTTCCTTACTATAGGTGTACCATTTGGCCAGGGTTTCTTTCTGGTCGAGCCAGCGCAGGTATTGCCGGATAAGCACGCCATCTTTACTGGCCAGGATCTGGTGCTTGATTTTGTTGGTCGCATTGAGAAGCAAAGCTTTGGTGGCCAGCTGGTAATTGTACATATCTCCGGCTATTTCCGGATGGCTGGGCAAAGCAGTTAAAGCAAATGAATTGAATCGCTGAAACTTCGGACGCAGTTTTTCCCAGAATTTTCCTTTTTCCCTTTCACTCATCGAAGGAAAGAAATTCCGGACCAGCATCATATCTTTATCAAGTACTTGTTTGAATAAGGCGTATGCTTCGCTGATCTGTTTTTTCTGCCACTGCAACAAAGCCATATGTTCCAGAGAAGCAATATAATCGGGATGATTTTCGCCCAGGGTATTTTTGCGGATGGTCACCGCCTGGCTCAACAAGGGAGCTGATTGGTCGAGTTTGCCGGTGATGCGGTAAAAATTGCCCAGGTTGCTGACCGCTCCGGCATAGGAAGGGTGATTTTCTCCAAACTTCTTTTTGTAAATGTCTGATGATTTTTTCAGCAATTCCTCCACTTTATCGCTTTTGCCCATTTGAACATACAATGCTGCCAGCTGGTTGAGCAAAGCCGCATAATCCGGGTGATGGGTGCCCAGGCGTTTTTCTTTGATTTTAATGGCTTTTAAGTATTCCTGTTCTGCTTCCTGATAGCGGCCCATGTCCTTATAGAGCAAAGCCAGATTGGTCAATAGGCGGTTGTAGTTGGGAGACTTTTCATCCATATTTTTTGCCGCTATATCTATGGCTTTTTTCATCTGCTTTTCTGCCTCCTGGTAACGTCCGATGGTCTGGTAGAGAACCGCCTGGTTGTTTATCGTGATGGCATAAGGCATGGAGGCAGGACCTTTTGTTTTGTCATGAATGGCCAAGGCTTCTTCCAGCAGTTTTTCGGCTTCATCGTATTTGCCCATGTCTTTATAAAGCACGCCCAGGTTATTAACAGAAGCGCCATATCCGGCTTCATTATCGCTCATTTTTTCCTTACGTAATTCCAGGGCATGTTTGGTATAGGTTTCTGCTAGAGAATAGCGCCCGGTGGTATGATACAGCAGTCCCAGATTACTAAGCGTAAGCGGATACAGGTTATCGGCCTCCAGATTATCTTTTTCAAGCATGGCAAGGGTGCTCAAAAAATAGAGTTCCGACAATTTATATTTATTGCCCGCATAAAACAACTCTCCGGCTCCATTGGTATTAGCGGCTTTTTCCCTGGCGCTTTCCTCCCGTTTATCGCTGCTTTGCAGGTAAGTCAGTAAAATTTTCTGCGAACGCTCCCCATTTTCATTGTTTTCATATAGCCCGGCATTGTCGCTGAGCGAAATGGCATAATTGAAGTTAGTTTCGTCGTAGTTTTTGCGGGCATCAGAAAGTTTATCCGTCAGTTTATTCATCGCTTTATTGCGCAGTTCTTTGTCATTCAGCTTATCATTGATGTAGCTTTTCAAAGGGTTCTGGGCAAACACCGGAATGCCATACAGACATACCACAAAAACGGCAATAAGGCAGTAAATTCTTTTTACAAAGGAAGGGTAAAGAATACGCATACGTTTAATGGATTAAGAAAAACAGCTACAGCAAACCCAAATATGATCTGATAAAAGGCTGCCGCATGCTGATGTTAACTGTATTTATTGCGTTGCCCTGATTTAGTAACCCGAACTTTGTTACCTGTGATATTTCACAAATAAAGATACATGATTTAGAGGCTTTTATCACCATGAGAAAGCGAAACCTGATACATATTCTCTATAATTCAAATCAACTTGCTGATAAGATAAAAGCAAGATTGGAAATAGATAAACAGGAATAATTTTTAAATTGACACAGGCCATTATATTTGAATGAGATATTTAATCCTGATACTGCTTATCGCACTTTTGAACTGCTCCCAAAAACAAGCGTCTGCTGTTAACCCGGAACTATTGATAAACAAGTTCTGGATACATAGTCTTACTATAGACTCGAATAGTATTGTTCCAATGTACAATCAACTGATCTGGAAGTTTGACAGTACATTCTTAGATGAATATGATTTTTTAAGTTCCAGTAGTGAATATAGTCTCAAAGAAGATACACTGACTGTTTTCAAAAATAATGAAGACCAGAAGAATTCCTTACCTAAGCAAATTTACTTCAAAGCTAAAATACAAAAACTAACCCCTGACTCACTCCAGTTACTTTATTTATCAGACGATTCATTATCTGATCATTTTTCTTTCAAAAGAAACCAGCTTATCACATTCTTTCACGAACAACTCAATTATGACTCATCTTTAGTCATAAATAGAATTACCTTCTCTACGAGAGAATGCATTTGGGGAACATGCCCTGTATTAAAATTGGAATTATTATCTGTTAAAAGGCTTCTTTTTGAAGGTATTGAAAATACCAGACAGTTTAAAGGAATATTTCAGGGAAGGGTAGCAGATTCTATATATTCTAAAATAGAAAACCATCTGAAGCTTGCCAATATAGCAACAATGGATACACTGCTGCCAGGAATTATTGATGGTCAAAGATTTGAATTAATCCTTCATTTCAATAATAATCAATACAAGAAAATCACTGGCACTATTGATCATTTTTGTTTGGGATGTGATGACGTACAAGATATTGCCGGATACAGACGTTTGCAATCTGCTGTATATCTACTCGACAGATTATATTTAGATGTTCCCTTAAAAAAGTTGGAAGAACTAAAATAAGATACTGCCATCGGGTGAAAAATCTGAAAAATAGCCTTATTTTTAAAGGATTCTCAAAACCTGAACCCAATGCAATCAAATACCATTCAATCCATAACCCAGGGAATTTTCCGGCTGGGTTGTTTGTCAGGGCTGGTCTGGCTTGCAGCCTGCCAGTCAAATACTTCAACATCTGAAACTGCCACCACAATGAAAGTAAATGCTACACCGCCTGTTGCTAAAAGTATCCCTAAAACGCTTACTTCCAACGGCATCTCCCGCACCGACAATTATTACTGGCTTCGGGAACGGGAAAATCCGGAAGTGATCTCTTATCTGGAAGCCGAAAATAAATACCTGGACACGGCGCTGGCAGATACGAAAGGATTGCAGGAAGATTTGTTCAATGAAATGAAAGGCCGCATTAAAGAAAAAGACGAATCTGCTCCCTATCTGGATAATGGGTATTATTATTATTCACGCTATGAAGAAGGCTTCGAATATCCCATTTATTGCCGCAAGAAAGGCTCTCTGCAAGCCGCTGAGGAGATATTATTGAATGTAAATGATATGGCCAAAGGACATGAGTATTACAATGTTTCCGGCTTGGATGTAAGCGATAATAACCAACTTCTGGCTTATGCCGACGATACGGTAAGCCGCCGCCTGTATACCATCCGGTTTAAAAATCTGGCAACCGGAGAAATATACCCGGAAGCGATTTCCAATGTATCTCCCGGCGTTGCCTGGACCACTGATAACAAAACGCTATTTTATGCAAAGAAAGATGTAGGAACGCTCCTTCCCTACCAGGTTTACAAACATGTACTGGGTACAGACCCTAAGACCGATAAACTGGTATATGAAGAAAAAGATAACACCTTCGGTACCGGAATTTTTCGAAGTAAATCCAAAAAATATGTTATGCTGTATATGGGCAGCACCCTGTCTTCTGAAATGCGCTACCTGGATGCCTCCCAGCCGGATGCTCCGCTAAAAGTATTGCTTCCCAGGGAGAAAGACCATGAGTATATGGCAGAGCATTTTGGAGATAAGTTCTATATCCGCACCAACTGGCAGGCACAGAATTTCCGCCTGATGGAAGTTCCGGTAGCGCAAAGTGCCAGCAAAACAGCCTGGAAAGAAGTGATCCCCAACCGGGAAGATGTGTATCTGGAAAATTTTGAAGTATTTAAAAATAACCTCGTGTTAGGCGAACGTAAAGAAGGTTTATTGCAACTCCGCATTATCAATTGGCAGGACAAAAGCGAACATTATATTGACTTTGGCGAACCTACGTATGTTGCCTATACCGAAATAAACCCCGATTTTAATACCTCAGTTTTGCGCTACGGCTACTCTTCCCTTACCACACCAAGCTCGGTATATGAGTATAATATGGACACCAAGGAGAAAAAACTTTTAAAACAACAGGAAGTATTAGGCGGATTTAAGGCTGAAAATTATCAGTCAGAAAGGGTATATGCTACGGCCAGAGACGGGGTAAAAATTCCGATTTCCCTGGTTTACCGCAAGGGCATCCATAAAGATGGCAACAATCCTTTGTATCAGTATGCCTATGGTTCCTACGGTTACAGCACCGATGCCAACTTTAGTGCTTCCCGACTCAGTTTACTTGACCGTGGATTTATCTATGCGATTGTACACATCCGGGGTGGTCAGGAAATGGGACGCAAATGGTATGAAGACGGCAAGCTGCTTAAAAAGAAGAATACGTTTACTGATTTTATCGATTGCTCTGAGTTTTTAATCAAAGAAAAATACACCAGCAAAGAGAAGTTAGCTGCCATGGGCGGAAGCGCCGGCGGTTTACTGATGGGTGCCATAGTAAATATGCGTCCGGATTTGTACAAAGCGGTAGTAGCGCATGTACCGTTTGTTGACGTGATCAATACCATGCTGGATGAAAGTATTCCGCTTACTACCGGGGAATATGACGAATGGGGAAATCCGAATACAAAAGAATACTATGATTATATGCTCTCGTATTCTCCCTACGACAATGTAAAAGCCCAGGCCTATCCGCACATGCTGGTAACTACTGGTTTGCATGATTCACAGGTACAATATTGGGAACCAGCCAAATGGGTGGCTAAGCTCCGTACCCTCAAAACAGACGACAATGTACTGCTTCTGCATACCAATATGGATGCTGGTCATGGAGGTGCTTCAGGCAGGTTTAAAAAGTTTAAAGATACCGCCCTGGAATATGCTTTTATCTTCAAGATATTAGGCATCGAGGATAAACCACAAGTGGCCACAGCTGAGTAAATCTTAGTTCTCTTTATCATTTATATACCAATGGCTGCTCTTTCCGGGAACAGCCATTGGTGTTTTAGAGATGTCTATTTTACGAAAGATGAGATATTTTTTTTGCCTTTTCTGTTAAAAAGCAATGCATCGAGAGAGAATCGTCCCGGACCGGTCAGGAAAAGGAGAATATGTGGAAACAGGAAAGATAGTCCGTGTTCTTTTTCGCTGAACGGATCGTTGGCATGTGCAATAAACACCACTACCAGCATATTAATGATGAGCGGAATGAGCGCCAGCCTTGTAAACAAGCCCAATGCGATCAGTAAACTGCAAAAGAATTCGGCAAAGATGCAAAGTACCAGCGAAAGCTTACTTCCCAGTCCAAAAGGATCAGGAAATGCACTTTTAAATTCACCAAATTTCTGCATTTTCTGAAATCCATATTGCATCAGCAGTCCACCGGTAGAAAGCCGGATAATAAGCAGGCCAAGATCGAGGGCAATAGGTTGTATGGAAAGGAATAGTCTTTTAAAAAGATGCATAGCTACAGGTAGTTTAATTTCACAAAGCAACCAAAGTTTACTCACCTATAATTGTATAAAATATACCTAGGCAATAGGTGAATCCGACAATTTAATAACATCGTTTTTCGATGCAAAGGAAATCTGCACAAAATCCTGTATATTTTGAGATCAAGCCATTCTTATGCAAAAAACCTATTTTATCCTGCTGAGCTTTCTGCTCTGCTCCGCCCTGAGTATAGCCCAGACATCGGCCGACCGGAAAGAAATTCTGCGGGTACTCGATGAACAAACTACCTCCTGGAACCAGGGAAATCTGGAAAAATTTATGGAAGGATACTGGACATCTGACTCATTGAGGTTTATCGGCAAAAATGGCATCACCTACGGCTACAAACAAACCCTGGAAAACTATAAAACCCGTTACCCGGATAAAGACAGCCGGGGAACTTTGCGCTTTGAAATCCTGAGTACAGAATTCATCAGTAAAGATGCGGCCTTTGTGATTGGTAAATTCTTTCTTACCAGGCCAGTGAAAGGAGATGCCAGTGGCCATTTTACTTTATTGTGGCGAAAAATCGGCGGTAAATGGCTTATCGTAGCCGATCATTCCAGCTAAGTAGTTAGGGTATACTAAAACATGCATGGAAGGAGCCACAACAAAAAATCAAACAACATTCCATGAGCGTAGGGATAAATGAAAAGAGGGTGAGCGTTGGAGTGTGGGAGGAAGCATTTTTCATTTTGCCTTTTTATTTTGTTACTCACGCCCAAAACTGGCTCAAACATTCGCATGTTTGCCCTCTTTTGGGCATGTAAAAAAATTAAAGCAAAGACGGCTCAAGTGTTGGATAATTGATTTATTATTCTTGGCTTTCTTGAATCCCAGCCTTTATTTCAAATAAATCTATCAACTTCTAAAACAACTATACCATCACCTATTCACCATTTATGAAAAAACTTTACACCCCTGCACCTTTTTGTATCGCCATCCTTCTATTGCTGTTAAGCCTGGAACTATTCGCCCAGCAGACACTCATTCACTGTGGGAACCTGATTGATGGCCTGCAAAATCAGACGCAATCCCAGATGACCCTGGTAATACAACAAAATAAAATCATCCGCATTGAAAAAGGTTATACCAATCCGGGTTCGGGTGACAAAGTAATTGACCTGAAAAACAAAACTGTGCTTCCTGGACTAATGGATATGCACGTTCACCTGGAAGGAGAAACCAATAAGAACCGCTACCTGGATAATTTCACTCAAAATCCGGCTGATAAGGCTTATGAAGCCGCTGTGTATGCCCGTACAACACTGATGGCCGGATTCACCACCGTACGTGACCTGGGCGGAAGTGGCGTAAATGTTTCGCTACGGAATGCAATCAACAAAGGTCTGGTAATTGGCCCGAGAATATACACCTCCGGAAAATCCATTGCCACTACCGGAGGCCATGCGGACCCTACCAACGGATACCGCAAAGACCTGATGGGTGATCCAGGTCCGGAAGCCGGCGTAGCCAATGGGCCGGACGAGTGCCGCAAAGCCGTAAGGCAACGCTATAAAGATGGCGCTGACCTGATTAAAATTACGGCGACCGGTGGTGTATTAAGCGTAGCCAAAGATGGTTCCAGTCCGCAATTTGCTGAGGATGAAATACGGGCTATTGTAGAAACGGCCAAAGATTATGGATTTAAAGTAGCGGCTCATGCCCATGGAGCCGAAGGGATGAAAAGGGCAGTCCGGGCGGGAGTAACTTCCATTGAACATGGTACGCTGATGGATGACGAAACCATTGCACTGATGAAAAAGAATGGCACTTTCTATGTTCCTACTATTACTGCCGGAAAAACGGTAGCCGATTCAGCCAAAATCCCCAATTATTATCCCGCCGTGATCGTTCCCAAAGCCCTGGCTATTGGCTCGCAAATTCAGGGTACATTCGCCAAAGCCTATAAAGCTGGTGTCAGAATCGCTTTTGGTACTGATGCCGGTGTGTTCCGTCATGGACGAAATGCAGCTGAATTTATATACATGGTGGAAGCTGGCATGCCTCCAATGGCTGCTATTCAATCGGCTACGGTAGTGGCTGCTGAACTGCTGGGAGTAAAAGACCGCTTAGGTTCTCTGGAAGCTGGAAAACTGGCCGATATTATCGCCGTTGAGGGCAATCCCCTTCAAAATATTGCTGCAATGGAGAAAGTAACGTTTGTGATGAGAGAGGGTGTGGTGTATAAGAATGAGTAATCTTCTGGAACCAGGATTTATCGGATTTAAAAATTCACAGGATTAGTCAAATAGGATAATAAAATTTTCCAGAAATTTAACTATGTGAATTAATGATCCAATGATTGTAATTATCGATACTTTCTCTACATATCGAAGTCAAAAAAATACGCCTTTTGTGCTTGTAAGTCATACCAGTAATATTTATGGTAATGCTTTCCATCCGTCCAACTGTATTTCTGTAATTGCTCAATTCTATCTTTGTCCCACCATTCAAAATCATGCTGGATGCCAAAGCCATTATCCAGATTCAAAGTATCTGCGATAAAGTGATGTTTTTCAATGATTTTATCTGAGGTCGCCTGACTACAATTGAAGGAGAACATATAGTCTTGGTCTATGCCAATAACATCATCAAAACAATAAATATTTTTTACATCTGGCGTTATCTCAACTTGAATAAAATCTTTGAATCTGATTTTATTATTGTCGCTGTCGGGTTTAGCAGGATCAAATTGGGGAAATATTGTATCGCTTATTCTCCGGGTTTGCCTTTCTAATATTTTATGAACTTTTTCATTGGTTTTTTCAAGCGCATGTTTCCCCTTTCTGGTGATTTCTTCGCAAGAGGTAGTTAATAGTGCTATTAACAAGAGGATCACTATGATATTTTTTATTTCGATAATGCCAGAATCATCAGGTGAACAATAAATCCTATACTAAAATCCTTCAAAGCCCAAAATCCAACAAATCCAGGTTCCAGACATACTTTACAACAAACTTTTAATAAAAGGGTCTGTATAATCCTTAACAAAAGCCAGTACGTTGGTGTATTGGCTGAAATCTTCCTTGGGATGAGCGGTAGTAATAGCCACACATTTCATTCCGGCATTCTGAGCCGCTTCTACGCCTTTGGGTGCATCTTCAAATACAATACAATTCTCCGGGGAGGCACCCAGTAATTGTGCTGCTTTCAGAAAAGTTTCCGGATGAGGCTTGCTGATGGCTACATCATTGGCACTGACAATGGCTCCGAAATAGTGCCGGATATTCAGGTTATCCAGGGCAAAATCGATGTTGAACGGAATAGCTGCAGAAGCTACCGCTAGTTGAACCGAATGTTCGGCAGCTCTTTTTAAGAGATCATCCAGGCCGTCTATCAATTTGATATGCGGCAAATATTCTTTCTGGTAACGCCGTTCCTTTTCCATTGACCATTTTTCTACATCCTCTTCCGAAAACCGGTTTTTTCCAAAAATACGATCCAGCACTTCTCCGTTTTTTCCGTACATCTGTACTTTCACCTCTTCGTGGGTGAGTTTTGCACCCAAATCTACCGTTAAAATCTGGTACCATGCCCGGCCATGAAAAGCCATATCGTCAATGATTGTTCCATTCAGGTCGAAAAGGAAAGCTTGCTGTTTTTGTGTCATTTATTTTGGAAAGGATGTCTGAATTTATTCAGTGTTAAGAGGTATTCTTTAAAAGAAGGGCCAAAAATACTAAAACATCTAAAACTTTTGTGTAGAGATTTTTCCTATTTACCTTCCGAAAATCTCTATATTGAAAGCGCATCCCTCTAAAACCTATGCTGACTGTTTACCGCTTTCTATTTTTTCTCCTTACCCTAAGTGCTTTTGCAAGCTATGGGCAGACTACTCCCGACAGTGTATTCATTACCTTTCAGACCAATATGGGAGACATAGAAGCGGTATTATATACCAAAAAAGCGCCCATCACCAGTGCCAACTTTCTCAAACATATAGAGACAGGTGCTTTTACTGGCGGTTCTTTCTACCGGACGGTTACACCCACAAATCAACCGCATAATAAAATCCGGATTGAAGTAATACAGGGCGGCGCAAACCCTGCCAATATTGATACGGCTACTGTTATCCCCATTCCTCTGGAAAGAACTTCCAAAACAGGTGTTTTACACAAAAACGGCACACTTTCTATGGCCAGAGATGCACCTGATACCGGAAGTACCGAATTTTTTATTTGTATCGGCGACCAGCCTTCTCTGGATTTTGGTGGCAAACGTAATCCCGATGGACAAGGATTTGCTGCTTTTGGCAGGGTAACCAAAGGCATGGAAGTCGTAAAGAAAATTCAATCTTCGCCAGCCAGTGAACAAAAACTAACCCCATCCATCCAGATTATCCGCATTTCCAGGAAATAAGTTTAATTGGCATTTGTCAGTAGTTATCGGACATTGGTAATAGTGGTGATATACACCTCTTTTTACTAATGACCTATGACTACTGACCATTAACTACTGCCAATCATTCTTTCCCTGTAAAAAAATATTTTATAGCTGTATAATACTACTGCCAGAGTTATGTGTAGTAATAATATATCAGCCGTACGACTATTTTCTGATTCTATTTAAACCTTTATCAAACGCACCCGATGGAAAACTTTGATCAGAAGTTGGTCAATTATGTACAGGGCAAATGTTCCCCTGAAGAAGCAAAAGAGGTTCAGCAATGGCTCTCCACTCCGGAGGGAGAAAAGTACTTATTTTCTCAAATGGACCAGGATATGGCACTGCTGGAACGAAAACCGGAAATTATGCGAAACCATCCGGTACAATCTCTGCTGCTCTACCATAAAATAACAGAGGCTATTGCCAGCCAGCAGCCAGTCGCTCCGGAAAAATCCTCTATTCACATTCCGTCCCAGCGTAAAACTGGTTACTTATCCAGATGGTATCAAATCGCAGCGGTTCTCACTGGCTTGCTCATCGTTGCTTTCGCCTCCTGGTTAATCTGGGGACAAGAAAACAAAATTACCCACCAGACTGCCTATGGCGAAACCAAACAGGTTACCCTGCCCGATGGCTCAACTGTTTTTTTGAATGGAAATACCAGCCTGAGTTATGCCGAAAACTGGGATGCGCAGCAGGCAAGAAGGGTATGGCTGGAGGGAGAAGCTTTCTTTTCCGTTATTCATACGGCCAATGACCAGCGTTTCTTTGTACACACATCTGAGGACTTTAATGTAGAAGTATTGGGTACTACCTTTAATGTGCTCAAGCGGAAAGATAAAACAAAAGTTACCCTCAACACTGGTAAAATCCGGCTTAATCTGAAAGAAACTATCTCAGCAGAACCTATTCTGATGAAGCCCGGCGAACTGGTAGAAGTGAATGATGCCTCGTCAAAAATTATTAAAAAGGCTGTAAATCCGGAGATATATTCTTCCTGGAAAAGCAGCAAAATGTCTTTCGAAGATACCAGTCTGGCCGATATTATCGTGCTTCTGGAACAAACCTATGGGCTGACAGTAGAAATATCTGATCCTTCCCTGTTACAGCTTAAATTTAATGGTACCGTACCCAGCGACAATGTAGATATCCTGCTGGAAGGGCTTTCCCAGTTATTCGACCTGAATATTAAGCGGCAAGACAACCATATACTCTTTAAAGCGAACAAATAATCCATCTCATATCAACCAACCTTTATTAACCGAAATGCTTATGAAAAAAATTTTAAATTTTGTATGCA